>JAUNOE010000055.1 GCA_030537255.1 Coriobacteriia bacterium | reverse complement strand
GGTCTGCTGTTTGACTCTCTTGGTCCTCTGGTGCCTGAGCTTTCTGCTGGTCAGACCGAGCACGTTTCCGATCTTCGCCACTGGGTCAAGGCTGGCGTCGCTCCCGTTGTTCAGAACGAGCGATTTGGCCGTATCCAGCTGACTCATGTCAATCTCAATGACGGCACTGCCGAAGGCATCGCTTTCCTGGATGCCCCCTGCTTCAGCGTTCAGTATCACCCCGAAGCTTCGCCCGGACCTACCGACGCACATTATCTGTTCACCGCATTTGCCCGTCTGATGGACGGAGATGCCGACTACCTCAACATCGACATTGCCGCCGACCGCCTGAATGGCTGGGTGTTTGGCGCCGAGGAAGGAGCCCAGAATGCCTAAGCGCACGGACATCAAGCGAATCCTGGTCATTGGTTCGGGCCCCATCGTCATTGGTCAGGCTTGCGAATTTGACTACTCAGGTGCTCAGGCTTGCAAGGTGCTGAAGGAAGATGGCTACGAGGTTGTTCTGGTCAACTCCAACCCCGCAACCATCATGACCGACCCTCAGCTGGTTGATCGCACCTACGTCGAGCCCATCACCACCGATGCCATCGAAAAGGTCATCGCTAAGGAGCGCCCTGATGCGTTGCTGCCTACCTTGGGTGGTCAGACGGGCCTCAATGCTGCTGTTGATCTGGCCAAGGCGGGCATCCTGGACAAGTACGGCGTCGAGATGATCGGCGTCGACCTGGCCGCTATCGAGCGAGGCGAGGACCGCAAGCAGTTCAATGATGCCATGGCCGAAATTGGTCTCGAGGTCGCACGTTCCGGCTATGCCTACAGCGTCGAAGACGCCCTGGGTCTGGTTGGCAAGCTTGGCTATCCCGTTGTCATTCGTCCTTCCTTCACCCTGGGTGGTGCTGGTGGCGGCATTGCCCATGACGAAGAGGAGCTCGTCCAGATCGTCTCGCAGGGCGTTGAGCTGTCTCCCGTGGGCGAGGTGCTGGTGGAGGAATCCATCGAGGGCTGGAAGGAATACGAGATGGAGGTCATGCGTGACCGTGCTGGCAACGGCATCATCATCTGCTCCATCGAGAACTTCGATCCCATGGGCGTCCATACCGGCGATTCCATTACCGTTGCTCCGGCACAGACGCTCTCTGACGTTGAATATCAGCGCATGCGCGTGGCTTCTCTGGCCATTCTGGAAAAAATCGGTGTCGAGACGGGTGGCTCCAACGTTCAGTTTGCGCTAAATCCCAAGAACGGTCGTCTCATCGTCATCGAGATGAATCCTCGCGTGTCCCGCTCTTCTGCCCTGGCTTCCAAGGCTACTGGTTTCCCCATTGCCAAGGCTGCCGCTAAGCTGGCCGTTGGCTACACGCTGGACGAAATCACCAACGACATTACGAAGGCAACCCCCGCCGCCTTCGAGCCCACCATCGACTACTGTGTGGTCAAGGTGCCTCGTTTTGCTTTCGAGAAGTTCAAGGGCACTGATACCACTCTGTCTACCCGTATGAAGGCCGTAGGCGAAATCATGGCCATCGGCCGCACTTTCGAGGAATCTCTAGGCAAGGCCATGCGTTCGCTTGAAAACGGACGCGAGGGTCTCGGTGCCGATGGCAAGGACTCCTTCGACGAGGAAAACTTTGCCGAGTGTGTTGCGCGTCCCACCGAGGACCGTATCTTCTATGTCGCCGAGGCATTCCGCCGTGGTTGGACCGTCAATCAGGTCTTCGACGCCTGCAAGATCGACCCCTGGTTCCTGAACCGCATGTATGACGTTGTCATGGTCGAAAAGGCCGTCAGCGAGCTGTCTCTGGACGAAATGACCGCAGAGCAGATGCGCGTCGCAAAGCGTTACGGTCTTTCGGACGTTCAGCTTGCCTATCTGTTGGGTTCTGATGAGCTCACCGTACGTGCTAAGCGCAAGGAGCTCGGTGTCATCCCTGTGTTCAAGACCGTTGACACCTGTGCTGCTGAGTTCAAGAGCAAGACCGAGTATCACTACAAGACCTACGAAGACGGCCAGAGCGAAATCAGGCAGTCGGGCAAGCCTCGTGCCATGATTCTGGGTGCTGGTCCTAACCGTATTGGCCAGGGCATCGAGTTCGACTACTGCTGCGTCCATAGCTGCTATGCATTGCATGATATGGGCTATGAGACCATCATGGTCAACTGCAACCCCGAGACCGTCTCCACTGACTACGACACGTCCGATCGCCTGTACTTTGAGCCTCTGACCTACGAAGACGTCATGGACATCATTGACGTCGAGCAGCCCGACGGTGTCGTGGTGACCCTGGGTGGTCAGACCCCCTTGAAGCTTGCTCGTGCGCTCGAGGATGCTGGCGTCAACATCATGGGTACCAAGCCCGAAGCCATTGACTTGGCTGAGGACCGCGACCGCTTTTCTGCCATCCTGGACGAGCTTCACATCACGTATCCTGCCGCCGGCATGGCTTCCTCCTTCGAAGAGGCTTGCCGGGTGGCCGATCGCATCGGTTTCCCTCTGCTGGTTCGTCCCTCCTATGTTCTGGGTGGTCGCGGCATGGTCATTGCCTACGATTCCAAGTACCTGCAGAAGTACATGGCTGAAGCCACCCAGATCACGCCCGATCGCCCTGTCTACCTTGACCGCTTCCTCGAAGGCGCTGTCGAATGTGACGTCGACGCTCTGTGTGATGGTGAAGAGGTCTACATTGGTGGCGTTCTAGAGCACATTGAGGAAGCAGGTATTCACTCTGGTGACTCTGCTTGTTGCATTCCTCCCTTTAGTCTGTCCGAGTTCCAGGTCCATGACCTGCGCGCCATCACGCGCAAGCTGGCCCTGCGTCTGGGCGTCCGTGGCTTGATTAACATTCAGTACGCCGTCAAGGACGACATCATCTACGTCATCGAGGCAAACCCCCGCGCATCGCGTACTGTTCCCTTCGTTTCGAAGGCCACTGGTGTGCCTCTGGCCAAGCTCGCCAGCCGCATCATGGCAGGTGACAAGATTTCTTCCTTCAACCTGCCTTCCGACGAGCGTCGTCAGCGTCACTACAGCGTCAAGGAAGCCGTCATGCCCTTTGGCCGTTTCCCCGGTGCTGATACCATTCTCGGCCCCGAGATGAAGTCCACGGGCGAAGTCATGGGCATTGGCTATACCTTCCCCGCCGGTTACGCAAAGGCCCAGGCTGGCTGCGGCAACATCCTGCCCACCGAGGGAACGGCGTTCGTTTCCGTTCCTGACCGCGACAAGCGCAACGTGGTGTCCCTGGCACGCGATCTCCACCGCATGGGCTTCAAGCTTCTTGGCACTGAGGGCACGGCTCGCGCTTTGAATGCTGCTGGCATCGAATGCACGGAAGTCAAGCGTATGTCCGACGGTCCTGACGTGGAGAATATTGGCGATCTGATCAATGACGGCAAGGTCGATCTGGTCATCAACATTCCGTTCGGTCAGGACACCCGCGGCGATGGCTTCAGGTTGCGTACCCTTTGCGTGCGTCACAACCTGAGCTACGTCACCACCCTTGCTGGAGCACAGGCCTTCCTTTCCTCCATCGAGACGCTTCGCGATGGCTCTCTTGACGTCATTGCCCTGCAGGACCTGTGGCAGTGGGAGCAGAACTAGCCGCATCTTGGCTGGGTTCCGTTTGCTCGTGAAAGGATTGTTGCCATGTGCGTGACAACTAAGCTGATGGATAGGGAAGGGGTGGTCATTTCCAACGCCGCCCTGACTGACCGTCTTTTTGAAATGGTGCTGCAGGTCCCTGATATTCCTGCAGACGTAAAGGGTGGCCAGTTCGTCCATGTCCAGATTCCTGGCATGGAGGGCCATATGCTGCGCCGTCCCTTCTCCGTGTACTATGTTGATCTTGAGGCCTCCACCATGGGCATCCTGTACCAGGTGGTGGGCTTTGGATCGAAGCGTTTTGCCCAGTTGCTGCCTGGCGAAAAGGTCCGGGTACTTGGCTCTATTGGCACGCCTTGGTCTGCTCCTGTCCAGACCAAGCGCGCCCTGCTCACTGTGGGTGGCGTTGGTGCTGCTCCTTTGTATATGCATGCCTGCGATCTGGTCGCTGCTGGTGTCGAGGTGGACGTGGTCATGGGGGCCCAGACCAAGGATGCCTTGGTTGCAGCTGAGCGCTACACCAGGCTTCTCGGCCATGAGCCCTTCTTGGCTACCGATGATGGTTCATATGGTCATCATGGCTTTGTCACTGACCTGGTGGTCGAGCGTTTGGCCCAGGGTCAGTATGATTACGCCGCTTGCTGCGGACCTGCGCCCATGATGCGTATTGTCTCGCAGAAGACGCTCGAAGCAGGCGTTTCGAGCTTTGTTTCGATGGAACAGCACATGGCCTGCGGCATTGGCGCCTGCCTGGGTTGCATTGTTGCGACCACTGAGGGCAATCGACGTTCGTGCGTTGACGGCCCCATTTTCGATGCTGCAAAGGTGGTGTGGTAAATGACGGTAAACATGCAGGTTAACCTGGGCGGTCTTCTGATGAAGAATCCGGTCACCACGGGTTCGGGCACCTTCGGCTCAGGAATGCAGTACGCAGACTTCTTGGACGTTTCACGCCTTGGCGCCGTCACCACGAAGGGTGTTTCGGTGGTTCCCTGGGAAGGTGGCCCCATGCCTCGTCTGGCAGAGACTCCCTTTGGTATGCTTAACGCAATTGGATTGCAGAATCCGGGCGTCGACCACTTCAAGGAAGTTGATCTTCCTTGGCTCGAACAGCAGGGCGCAACGGTCATTGTGAACGTTAGCGGTCATAGCGTGCCCGAATACGTTGGTTGCCTTCAGGCACTCGAGGAGTCCCAGGTTCCCCATGCCTATGAGATCAACATTTCCTGTCCAAATGTGGATGCGGGTGGCATGACCATCGGCACTGACCCAAAGATGGTCGAAGAGGTCGTCAGCGCCTGTCGTGCGCAGACGAAGAAGCCCATGTTCGTCAAGCTGACCCCCAATGTTACGGACATTGCTGAAATCGCCCGTGCGGCTGAAGCTTCTGGTGCTGATGCCATCAGCCTGATCAATACGCTTCTGGGTATGGGCATTGACATCCGCACACGAAAGCCTTTGTTGGCGCGAGTCACGGGTGGTCTTTCAGGTCCTGCCATCAAGCCCGTTGCACTGGCCAAGGTGTGGCAGGTTGCCAATGCCGTCAAGGTTCCCGTTTTGGGAATGGGTGGTATCGCCTCTGCTGAAGATGCCATCGAATTCATGCTTGCCGGCGCTACGGCCGTCGCAGTCGGTGCGGCTAACTTCGTCGATCCCACGGCGACCATCAAGGTCATCGAAGGTATCGAGGCCTATTGTGAGTCCCAGGGCGTCAACGACGTCAATGAGTTGATTGGAGGTATGGTGTGCTAGATTTCGCATCCATCCCCGAAAAGGAACGTATTATCGTTGCCTTCGACTGCGACCGTGATACTGCACTCAAGCTTGCAGATCAGCTTGCTGGTCACGCTACGTGGGTCAAAGTGGGTATGACCTTGTTCTATCAGGAGGGCACTGCCATTATCCGCGAGCTCAAGGATCGTGGTTTCAAGGTGTTTCTCGATTTGAAGCTTCATGACATTCCCCACCAGGTACATGGTGCAGCTGCCGCTATCGCAAAGTGCGGCGCTGATATGATTACCGTTCATGCCTTTGGCGGTGTTCCCATGATGCGCGAGGCTCACGAGGGTCTGCTTGAGGCATCCGAGGGGGAAGAGCCCATCAGCTTGGGCGTCACAGTGCTTACTTCGATGGGCGAAGAGGAACTCAACCGCAATGGCGTTCCTGGCGCTGTGGCCGATCAGGTTGCGAATCTTGCTGGATTGGTCAAGGAGGCTGGCCTTACGGGTGTGGTGTGCTCTCCTTGGGAAGCTGACCTGATGCGCACAATCCTTGGAGCCGATGCGGCAATCGTTACTCCCGGCGTTCGTCCTGCTGGAGCTAGCTTGGATGACCAGACGCGTGTGGCAACGCCTCGCATCGCCTTTGACAACGGCGCCAGCCACTTGGTAATTGGTCGCCCCATCACCAAGGCCGAAGATCCTGCCGCTGCCTTTGACGCTATCGTTGCCGATCTGTAGGTAATAGACGCGCGTTTCATTGATGGAAGCACGGCACCCCTTGCAGTTCCAAGGGGTGCCGTGCTGGTTTTGTAGAGGTATGTTCTATTTGCTATGGCTGGCTAAATCACCCGTTCAGGTCGAAGGCTATGCAACATTCTTGCTCGTTGTTCTTAACGCATTCTGGGGACAGAGTAATTATTCAATATTCGTACAATTTGTTCGTATCGTTAGCGCTTCCTCAGTGGGTTACTCTTTCATTTTGGGTATGGTCAGACCTTTTCTGCTTTGAACGATCCTTCTTGTATACTTTAAGGTCGTTTCAGATACCCCCCCTGAGAAGAGGTTTTGCATGAACAAGGAAGAGGTAGTCGACATGCTGCGTGCGTCTTGCGCGCTTCAGGAAGATGTTCAGCTCCAGAATGGCGTCACGGTTGAATTTCTGCCCGTGATGGATCGTTTGCTTGAGGACCCTATCACGACCAATCGTCTTATTGTCGAACTGTTCCAGGGCTTTGATCCCCTGCTTCAGGTTCAGAAGCGCACCAAGTGCATTCTTGCTGCCGACGAAGATAAGCTCTTTGGCTTCATGGGTGCTGCTGTTGGCTGGTGCCGTAGCCTTTATGCAGACGTCAAGGGCGAGTCGGCTAGTTTTGGTCACGGCTTTGTTCTGAACAAGAAGGAGGGCGTGATTCTGGCCGTTCCCGTCATTGAGGATGCGGCCAAGGTGAACGCTCTTGCCTCGTTGGTAAAGCGGGCGGATGCTCAGCTTGTTGGCATCATTTGTTTGGCGAATTGTCTTGATGGGGACGAACTTCCTGCTCCGGTTTCTTCTCTGCTGTAATTACTGCCACATCGAGGTCTGAGCCCATGGGTTTCTCTTGAGATCCCATGGGCTTTTTCTGTTGTGTTGGCAAAGGCTTTGATTTGGCTACTCGAGCTTGATTCCAAGGCTCTCGAATTTATCAATACCGTATTGTTAAAAAGGGTAGGATTGATGCACAATAGTAAAAAACTGTGCATTTACCAGGTGATAGACTTAGATAGTGTAGTAAACAAATAGGCATCACATGGGTAATTCCACTGACGTTCATACGGCAGTGATAACTGATGGGTTGAGTGCTTGCACAATCGTGCGGTACGTTTGGAAGGAGCACAAAATGGCAGTCCCAGAACTGAGCCTCGAGCAGCGACAGGCGGCCTTGGAAAAGGCAAAGGCTGCTCGTATCCGGCGTGCCCAGGTGCGCAACGAGCTAAAGAGCGGTAAACTTTCTCTGCAGCAAGTCCTCGACATGAAGGACGATCCTGTGGTGGGGCGCATGAAGGTTCTTACCTTGATCGAGACCCTACCTGGTTTTGGTAAGGCACGGTCTGAAAAGGTGCTCAAGGAGCTCGGTATTGCGGAATCCCGTCGTATCAAGGGCTTGGGTGATCGCCAGCGAAAGGCCCTGCTTGAGCGATTGGGCTAATTGATGCGAACTGGCAACTTGTTTGTGATTTCGGGGCCATCGGGGGCTGGAAAGGGAACCCTGGTGGCCCGTCTTGTGCGGGAGGTACCCGATGCCTGGGTATCTATTTCTGCCACTACGCGTTCCCCGCGTCCCGGCGAGGTCGATGGTGTCCATTACCAATTCATGACCGTCGATGATTTCCGTGGCTTGGTTGATCAGGATGGTTTTTTGGAATGGGCGGAAGTTCACGGTAATTACTATGGCACGCCCTTGGCTCCCATTCGCGAGCATATGGCAACAGGCGGCCAGGTCATTCTCGAGATCGATGTGCAGGGTGCATTGCAGGTCCGTGATCGTATTCCGGAAGCTCACCTGGTCTTCATCGAGCCGCCTTCGCTTGAAGAGCTCGAAAGAAGGCTTCGTGGTCGAGGGACAGAGTCGGAAGACGTCATTCGTACACGTATGGATAACGCCAGACTGGAGCTTTCCGCCAAAATGGAGTATGATGTTCAGCTCGTGAACGATAATCTCGACGAATCCGTCAAAGAACTTGTCGAACTCGTCGATTCCTACGCGCGATCGTAAAAGAAGGAATAAACATGTCTCTTATCGAACCAAAGATCGATGTCCTGCTTGACCAGGCCGAAAACGACCGCTTCCTGCTGTGCTCCGTTGCTGCCAAGCGCGCTCATGACATCAACGACATGATGCGTGGTCAGCGCAATCGCGCCATCCAGCTGGAAAAGGCTATCGATATTGCCAAGTCCAACAATCGTCGCCCTCTGAGCCTTGCATTTGACGAGGTTGCCGCTGGCGATGTTTCTTTCGACCCCGAGACCATCGACGTCAAGAACCACTAGGTTCTTCGTTTTCATACCACAGGAGGACCTATGTCTCTTCAGCGAGTTTGTCTCGTTCATTATCACGAGATTGGCTTGAAGGGGCACAACCGTTCCAGTTTCGAGAAGCGTCTTGCGGACAACCTCAAGGCGCTTCTTTCCGAATGCCCGATTACGGGCATTCGTCGTATCTCGGGGCGCTTGTGCATCTTCATCAAGGAAGACGCTAGCTACGAAGACGCTTGCGCTATCGCGGACCGCATTGCGGGCGTACCCGGTATTGCGCGCGTATCTTGCGGCTATCGCTGCAAGCAGGAACTTGAGCTGGTCTATTCGACAGCTGTTCAGGCCCTGAAGGATTGCGAGCCCTTTACCACTTTCAAGGCTTCGTGCAGGCGTAATCACACCAACTGGGAAATCCCCTCCATGGAGATGATCAAACTTATTGGTGCTGAACTGTGCCGCGCGTTCCCTGATCATAGGGTTGACGTGAAAAACCCAGGCGTGGATGTTCGCGTTGAGATGATTGAGGGGTCATGCTACGTCTACGGCCGTAGTATTCCCGGCGTTGGTGGTTTGCCCGTGGGTAGTTCGGGCAAAGCCGTTTGTCTGTTGTCTTCTGGCATCGACTCGCCCGTTGCAACTTGGAAAATTGCTCGTCGTGGTGCCATTCCTATCGGCGTGCATTTCTCCGGTCGCCCCGAGACCTCCGCTACGAGCGAGTTCTTGGTGGACGACATTGCCCATGTCCTGGAACGTACAGGTTGCATTGGCCGTGTCTACATTGTGCCTATTGGAACCTATCAGCGCGAAATCGCCAGCGTGGTGCCTCCTTCGTTGCGCATCATCATCTATCGTAGGTTTATGTTCCGTGTTGCTGAGCGTATCGCACGTCAGGAAGGCGCAAAGGCCTTGGTTACGGGTGAGAGCTTGGGTCAGGTTGCCTCCCAGACTATGGACAACATCATGGCTACCAATGCCAGCGTTAGCTTGCCTATCTATCGTCCGCTCATTGGCTCTGACAAGGTGGACATCATCAACGATGCCGAGCAATTGGGGACTTTTGAAATCTCTAGCGAAAAGGCAGCAGATTGCTGCACCTTGTTCATGCCTCGAAATCCCGAGACGCATGCCAAGCTATTTAAGGTCGAAGAGGCCGAGGCCGATCTTCCCTTGGAGGATTGGGTCGAAGAGGCTTTCAATCAGGCCGAGATTCATGACTATGCCTGCCCTTCGTATAAGCCTCGTAAGCTCAAGCGTCCCAAGGATGCCGTTGAAGGGGAGTCTGCGGCGTCTTCGCCTGCGGCGGACGTTTCTGCTGCTGACGAACTCACGGGTTCGCTTGAAAGTAAGTAGTTGGCGGATTGCTCACGCTTAAATGTTTGGGTGATTTCCTTAAGGCGATGTTATTGGGGGCC
>JAUNOE010000054.1 GCA_030537255.1 Coriobacteriia bacterium | reverse complement strand
TGGTCTGCGTTGGTGCAGAACTGACCGACTCTCCGCCAAAGGAATACTTCAGCTCGAGAATGATGCGTGATGCCATCTTTTTGCCAACCCCAGGAACCCGCTGAATAGCGGCGGCGTCCTGACCAACTACGTGAGCCACAATGTCGGATGGCGCGTACGTGGAAAGGATGGCAAGAGCCACCTTAGGACCAACACCAGAGACGCCGATGAGCTTTTCAAACACGCGCTTCCCCTCTGAGCTCGAGAAGCCGTAAAGCACCATGGCGTCATCGCGGACCATGAGCTTGGTAAGGATTCTAATACGAGACCCAGCCTGGGGAAGACTCGTCATATCCCGCATGGACATGAATACCTCAAAGCCAACTCCTGCGACCTCGACAATCACCGAAGCTTCCTGACGAGCGATCAGTTCCCCCTGAAGAGTGGAAATCATGAACGTCCCCTTCCCCTATAGCTGGCAAAATCATGCGTTGCAAAGCAGATGGCGGCCGCCAAGGCGTCAGCGGCATGATCAGGCGATGGAACCACGCCAAGGCCAAGGAGCTGCTTCACCATGTACTGAACCTGCTCCTTTTCTGCCGACCCCGCACCAACGACCGCAAGCTTGATTTGACTTGGAGCAAATTCCGACACCGCCACCTCTCGGGAAGCACAGGCAACCAGGGCGGCTCCACGAGCCTGCCCCGTTGCAAAGGCGCTCTGCACGTTTGACCCAAACCACACCGTTTCAATGCCTACGCATTGTGGCTGATACCGTGCAACAACAGCACTCATCTGCTCGTATATCTTCCGAAGGCGACGTTCTAGGGGCAGATCCTTGCTCGTCGAGATGCAGCCGTAGGCCTGACAACTCAGCCGAGAGCCCCGCTGCAGCAGAACTCCCCAGCCAGTATTTGCCAAGCCTGGGTCAATGCCCAAGATGATTCTTGCCGATTCCTGCACCAGGACATGCACCTTGCCTTAGCTTCATTCAAACATTTGTTCGTATGGTAGCACATCCGTTCGAACCGATGCCGGGCTCGCACAAGCGTTTCCGACCTAGGAGAGGAACTCCTCGACAGCTCCCTCAATTGCAGCGACGTCCCCATCGATGACCTTGGTAAAGCGGATGGGCAAACCATCCAGCTCAGCAAGACCAGCGGGGATGTTGTGCACACCCGTCTCGTCAGCAATGAGCTCGTTCAGCTGACAATCCGTAAGTTTTGCCACCTCATCAGGAAGATCATCCGACGCCGCAATACCATGCAAAGCCCGATAGACGTTGACGCCAAACTTGGCCCAATGCGCAGTGGAGGCTACCAGCATGGGGTTACTCCCCTTGTGATTCTGGGCAACCTTCATGGCTACCGCCGTGTGGGGGTCAATCAGATAGCCTTCGCTCTCGAAGACCTCCTTGATGGTAGCCAGAGCTTCCGCATTACCAACGTACCCAGCAGCATAATCACGCTGAAGCTTCTCCTTGGTAGAAGCATCAAGCTCAAAATGGCCCTCCTGCTTCAGGGATCGCATCCATTCGTCAACAAGTTCGGTGTTGCGCCCAGAGAGCTCAAACACCTGACGCTCGACGTTAGAGGAGACAAGAATGTCCATGGAAGGCGAAGCGGTAAGAATGAACTCACGACCGCGAATGTCGTATTCACCGGTATTGATGAAGTCGGTCAGAACGTGATTGTCGTTGGAGGCACATACAAAACGCTCGATGGGCGTACCAATCTGACGAGCATACCAAGCAGCAAGGATGTTGCCGAAATTGCCCGTGGGGACGCAAACGTCAATAGGATCACCAGCGGCAACTTTGCCCGCAGCGACCATGCTTGCGTAACTGGAAACGTAGTACACCACCTGAGGAAGCAGACGACCCCAATTGATGGAGTTTGCGCTGGAGAGTGCAACCTTTTCCGACACAGCAAGTTTCTTGGCAAATTCCCCGTCAGAGAAAACCGTCTTCACGCCCGTCTGGCAGTCGTCAAAATTGCCACGAACGGCCCAGACCATGACGTTTTCGCCACGCTGCGTAGCCATCTGCTTGTACTGGATGTCGGAAACGCCGCCTTCGGGATACAGAACAGCAATCTTGATTCCCTCGGCATCACGGAAGCCCTCAAGAGCACCCTTGCCCGTGTCACCTGAGGTGGCAACAAGGATAAGGAAGTCGGTGTCGATCTTGCCTTCCTCCTTAAGCTTCTTGGCGCTTGCGCTAAAGAAGTTGGGCAGACACTGCAAGGCCATATCCTTGAATGCGCTCGTGGGTCCGTGCCACAGCTCAAGTACATGCATGTCGTTGCTCAGTGACGTGATGGGGGCAATCTCAGGCGTGTCAAAACGATCGCCGTACGTCTTACGCATCAGCTCTTCGACCTGGGATGCAGACATGTCAGGCTCGAACGCACTATAGACGGCAGCAGCACGTGCATAGTAAGGCATGCCTGCAAATGCCAGGATTTCCTCAAGCTCAAAATGGGGGAGACGTTCCGGGACGAAGAGACCACCCCCATCAGCCAATCCCTTTACGATGGCCTCGGTGAACTCGATAGGTTCGCCATTCCGTCCACGGGTGTCAATGTAGCGATTGGTTGGCATACGACGCTCCTTCGTAGGGTAATATCCTTAAAAGTATAGACCACGCGCACGGCTCCAATGTTTCCTATGCGTTTATCAAGTTTGCTCAACTCGTGTTTGCGAATGCCCGAAAGGCGCCCCAAGACGAGAACAGCAGCACGACGACCCAACCCCCTGCCACCCCTGGCAAAGAAGGTTCCCGACACGACAGGAAGGCAACCATGACCAAGGTCTCGATGTCTCACGAAGAATACCTCGAAGCAATCGTCATGCTCGGAGGAACAACCGAACAGCCCGTCAGGTCCGTCGACGTGGCAAACAAACTTGGCGTATCTAAGGCTTCAGTGTCCAAGGCCATTTCCTCGCTTCGCGAAGCAGGCATGCTCAACCAGCCCTACTACGGAGACATCACCCTAACCGAATCTGGCTTTGAGTACGGCTCAGCCCTCCTTAAGCGCGAGCAAATGCTGGAACGCTTTCTCGTCGAGAAGATCGGCTTGTCCGAAGAGGAAGCCGAGAAAGAAGCGTGTCACATCGAACATTGCATCAGCGATGAAGCCTTCGAAAAGTGGCTCGCCTTCCTCAAGAAGGTCGGCATCGAATAGATCCTACGAAACAACAAGTACCCCAGAACGGCAGAGTTCCACAATTCGCTCCTGAGGAATCCGTAGCAACGCTTCTATCTCAACATAGGACGAGTACTCGCTTCCGTCAGAACATCCGCCGACGTCAACTCCTGCACAATCCTCTGACGGAAGCTCATTCCGACAAACTGCGTCCCTCCCCGTGAGATCTAGGCCATTCGAACAGCTGACCCCCTGCACAATAGACGGCTGTTCGGGTTCGAAGTCGCAAGCACAAACGCGATCGTCATTCGTAAAGCGATGCAGACAGCCGTAGCAGATCTCCATGTCGGCAAAGCACGAGGCATGACACACCGGGCACCTCTTCAAGTCACTCATCAAACTTCTCCCTCCACCGAAGTATCGCCCTTCAAAAGAACGGTATCCCACGTACCATCAGTGATGAACAGCCGATCACCAGGTCTGAACCAGGGACGTCCAGCACACGCAGCCGACTCCTCGCCAACCATCCGCTCCACGACTCCCTCGGCCCCTCGGCAGAAAGAAACCCTTCCCGGCAAAACGGGCCCTGCCTTCAAGACAACGCCCCATCGATCGAAAAAGGCGACCTCGACGGGATGCCTCATCCCAAAGGTATGGATGCTGCGACACGGAGTCAGAAGCAAGCAACCCTGATTCTTTCCTATCGAGAAAAGCCCCCTAAACCTATGAGCAAAACTACCTGCAATTGCAAGTGACTCTGTAAACGATTCATTTGGTTTCTTATTTTTGTTTATCATTGTTTGAATCTCCTTATCTCTCAACCAGAGTAAAAGCGACGCATGAACCCCCGAGAGACCTCTGGGCAACAACGAACACCCAGCCATAGACTCCCTCGTTTTTCACAAAGGTCAACGCGTCGTCATTGCCCGACTCCACCCGAGTCCACCCCTTCTCTTCAAGCTCGGCGACAACTTGTCCTAACGCCTCATCGCAGGGCCTCGTGAATTCGACGCCCACGACATCACCCTCGGATCCAACCCAGGCACCTCCGTCCTTACCCGGGTCGTATACCTCCTTGGCAAAGTCAGCCGAAACATCCTGCTTGTCGGCACCCACAAAAGAACGAACGAAGTCAGAAGACCGAATAGAACCATCTAGCCAATCTCCCTCCAGAACAGCTCCACCAGCAAGAACCGCAATCGGGCGCAATGAGGGAACACTCTTTTGGCAAGCATCAATTCCCAATGCAAGAAGCAACAGAGCCGTGAACACCACAAGCACGCCGACCAATCTAAAAAGCCTCTTGTTGTTGCGGGCTTTCATAACAACACTCCTGGCCGATACTGGTCGACCACCAGTTCCTGCGCATGGGAAAAACCCGGGAATGAGACACCAAAGGCACCCTTCAGACTGCCATGACCAAAGAGGGTAGGAGAAAAATGGAGAATCCCCCGATATGTCACCAGCCCACCAGGCCCCGCACTCGCCGAAACCGACACCGAAACGTAGTCGCGATCAAACCGATGAGTCAATTCAGATTCGACCTTTCCCGCTATTTCTGATGACCCCTGACCATATCCGGGAGAGGGAGCCAGACGAGCCACCTCCTGCCGAAAACTACGGTCGAAACCCGCACACTCCGAAAGGAAAAGAAGCACGTTGACGGCAATGAGGGCTACGACCAGCAGCACGGGAAAGACCACCACGAACTCAATGGTCATTTGACCCTTTTCGCAATCCATTACTCCCACCTCCGATTAGCCGACAGGCTCGACACCAGACTTTCGACCGAATCGAAGAAGGAACCAACGATTCCGCCTGCGTACTCTTTGGCAAACCCAGGCAGGGAAATCACCAAAGGTATTTCGACCGCTCCTTCAATAATCCGAATAGAGCCCAACTCGATCTCTTCATCAAAGGAAGAAAGCGACCCCAAGGCTGCTTGCTCGGCCTGGTTGAGCGCACCAGAGAACAGACTGCCGTCACTCGAGCTACCGGCAAGACTCTTGAGGCTCATGAGGCGCGCCGAAAACACGCCATCCATATGGGACAAAACGTCACCGGAGTTGACCAGCACCGCCTTTGCAGCACGCAACTCGGGCGGCTCGAGCCCAAATCGCTCAATTACGTCAAGCAGACGGCCCGAAGCCCAATCACCCAGACCGCTTTCACTAGCGAACGGAATGGAGTCGAGAGAGTCTTTGATTCCCGCGACCACGGCCTGCTGCCCCTGAGCGTAGCCACGCAACAGGTTCGACCAAAGGGACAAGGCTAAGCGCGCGCCTCCCAAAACGGCTCCTTCGTCACCCTTCGAAGCAACACCATCCAAGAAGCTTGAGATCACCGTCTCGCCCTCAACCGACTCTTCCCTCAGCAAACAGGCAGATGACAACGCAACGCGAGGTCCCAATGACCCCGATGTGCTCACAAAGGTAGAGGGAAACACCGAAGAAGCGGAATGACGAGAGAGGTCAACCGTGATAACGACTACGCCCATCCTGCCAGGAGGACTTACCCTAATGCGAGACTCGGCAGCCTGCCCCAAGGCGTCCTCGACCATGTCAAACAGGTTTCCTGCCAACTCCTCAACGGCATCCTTGGCGGGAGCGAGGCGCTCCCTAGCATCCTGATACTCCTTGGCGGCCTCAGCAACGATTCGATAGTAATGCTCGAAGCCGTTGTCGACATTGGTTGACGCAGACAGCACTTTGCCCATGCTCGCCGCCTTGAACTCACATCGAGCACATGTCACGTACGTCGAGGATTCCATCTGGGAAATCGAACCCACGCCAATCCTCTGGCAACCGTCCATCCCCGGACAACCCGACCAGGCATGCATGCAACGCATCCCCTCTTTGTCGAGGGCAATCGGATAGACTGCCTGGGTATAGAGCTCAGTTTTCCTCATTTCGCTCGTATTCTTTGGCAGCAAGGGGAAATAGGCTGCAAAGGAAGCCTCCGACTCCCTCACGTAGCCTTTCTTCATTTCTTTCACGGCATAGGAGAACACTCGCTTGCGCAATGACGAACGAGCTTTCTCGAGAACAGAAGAGCCATCGGGCGACTCGGTCCTCAAGCGCTTGGCATAATACGCCCTGGATCTCTTGAGGGCCGCCGAAAAGGACCAGGTCTCGACGGAGGAGAAATAGGGGTTAGAAGAGCCTTTCATATCGGCTAGCGTCAAGGCTCTCTGATACATGCAATACTTTGTTCTACTTCCCGAATCGGCTTCATATGCTTTCTGCTTCCACTCATTGGCTTCTTTTGCAGCTTCCTCTGCTTTTGCCGCTTCGCTTTCGAGCTTATCCTGTCCTTTCTCTGCAGCATCTTGGGCAGCATCCGACTTCGAGAAATCCGGAGCCTCAAGGAGATCGGCGTCAAAAGGAGACAACACCGCCACACTTGCATACTGGGCATGATCACCGTCCCCGTTTGCCCGAGACACTTGTGTGGCCTTGGCCATCGCAAGAAAGGGCAGCAATCCCTGGATTCGCGACAGGCCTTCAGAGGCCAGGCTCCCGAAACGATCGCGCGCCTGAGCCATGTCGGAGGACGCCTTGATCAGGGTCCGTGAAATTGGAGCAGCAGGCGGAACACAGGATGCCGCAACGCCAATGCCCAAGCAGGCAACCGACCCCAGGGATAAGGACAGAATCACCGCATCACAAACCGAGGCAAGAAGATAAAATTCACCGACGACGTTCTGAGAAGCCAGAGCTGCAGCGTCCGCGACCTCTTGAACATCAGCAGAAGCGGAGTCAAGCTCATACACCTGAGCAGCCGTAAATATTAGAGACAGGGTGAGAAGCAAGGATAAAGCCACGCCAACGGTCGAAAACCCCTCTTCATCCCAAAGGACCCCCTCTATCAGTGAGATGGCTCTCTCCATGATTCAATCCACCCCCTTGGATTAGCACCCGACGAACTGCCCCTCACCCACTCCGGCCAACCCGACGATCGAGCCTCGACTTCGATTGTCAACAAGCCCTCTCCATCAACCAGACCAAGCAAGCCAGCTCCCGCATCAAACAGAGGCAGAGGCCTAAGCTTGTTACGGATGACTACTTGGGCTTCCTTACCCTCAGCCCCCGAAATCACCACCTCCCACGAGCAGGAAGAGCCGTGAACGTGAAAGTTGTCTTGCTGGGGCACCGAGCCCAAAGCTCGCCTGACGGCCGCCTCGTAGCGCTCTTGGGCTTCGCTTTCAGGCTTGGTAGACAGCAGGCGGCACCCTTCAGCTGCCGCAGCATGCATGACCATGCGGTCGTACAAGACGATTCCGGGCTGGATGAGCATAAGAAGGCCCACCAACAGCACGGGAATCAAGAATGCTGCCTCGACCGTTGCCTGCCCTCTGTTGCCGCTAGCGGCAAACAGATGATGATCGGTCGGTAAGGCAAGCAACGCAGCTTTAAACGAGAAAGACATCAGCAAGCACCCCCTCAAACACTCCCACCACATGATGAGAGGCGGACGCAAGCGCATGGGTCACCAGAACCCCGCCATCAAGCACGTGCCAGATTGACGACAGCCCCATAAGCAGGGCAAGAAAGCTAGCCAGTACCAAGGCATACTCAACCGTTGACTGCCCCAGACAGCATATAGGCCGTTGATGCCGCTCGATATCGCATCCCAAAGCTGCTGGATCTTTGGCCTGAACACGGTAATTGCAAGAATGGCAATCACCACCAAAACACCAACCAAAATCGCATATTCGGTAGTTCCCTGCCCCCTCTCGTTCGACAATTGCCTCATGCGAGACGAAAGCTGAGCGCAGCACTTGAGCGAGAGCTCGTTCGCTTGCTTCTTCGCATTTTCCAAACATGTCATGATTACTCCCTCCATCAGTCTCAGAGCTCCCCCATGAGCTCAAGAAGTATCGGTCCTACCACCAAAATCAACATTGCGGGCAAGATGAGCGCGCCAACGGGAAGCAGCATCTTCACAGGTGCCTTCGCCACGACCTCCTCGAGTCGAGACCTACGCTGCAAGCGAGCCGAAGCCGCCGCATCACTGAGGTCATCCGCCAACGAAGTTCCATAACGAAGAGAACGAATGATGCTTTCAACCGCCCTGCCAACTAGCTTCGATTCATACGAATCGGCTAAGTTGCGAAGCGCTTCGTCCCGAGAGCAGAGACCATAGGACCATTGGGTCTGCGCCAGAACGCACGAACGCGCCAAACTCCCTTGAAAGAACCTTCCAAAATACGAGAGCGCTCGATCAAAAGACAGCCCACCACGAAGCCCCAGAACGACCACTTCCAACATGCGTGCTAGATCGGACTCGACTGCGTTGCTTCGCGCATCCCTTTCACGTCTTAGAGCCATCAGGGGGATACGCCATCCCAGGCTAAAGAAAACAACAAGCAGCAAGCAGCCGAGCAGCTCGGAGAAAGCAAAGCCAAGCAGCAAGCCCCCAACACCCAACGCCAAAGACAAGTCCCTTCGAAGTCCCCCAATTGCCCCTGGGTCAACCAAGCCGGACAGTCCAGTTCTTCGAAGCAAGGAACCCACCGACCCCAAGCCCAAACTCCAAGGCCACGTTGAGGAGTGGCCGGACAAAGAGCCTGCCGTCTGACTTCGCTTGACCAGGCACTCTATGACCCATACCGGATAACCCGAAGACTCGAGGCTCACAGAGTGACTGGAAAGCAAATCGGAAACTCCCGTGGCCTCTCTAATACGCCCCCTTCGATCCTGTCTCCTCCTTCGAACCAGGAATGCAAAGCTCGAAAAGGTCGCAGCCATGGCACCCAGCAAACAACCCACACCAAGCAGGGCGATCACCTAGCTCACCTCCACGTTCAACATCCTGCGAACCAGAAGAACCCCCGCCAGCTGCATCCCCAAAGCACACACCAGCATCACCATGCCTGGCAGACTTTCAAAAAACGGCGAAAGGAAACCCTCTGATATCAACGAAAACAATGCAACGAGAGCGAACGGCATCACCGTGACGATACGAGCCGACAATCGAGCTTGAGCGGTCTGAGTTCTCAAATGCCGCGTCATCTCCAAATCGCCCTCTATCGCCTCTCGAGCAACCTCCAGCACCTGCTGCATGCTGCTCCCCGTGCGATGCTGGATCTCCAAAGCCGTAGCCAGGAAGGAGAGTTCGGAATTACCCGAATCTCGCTTCAAGCAGTCCAGGGATTCCTGGACCGTTCCACCCGATTTCAGGATTCCGGCAGATTGAGCAAACAGCAAAGACAGCGGCCCCGTATCCCTCTTGGCAACTGCATCAAAGGTCTGCTCCAATGAATGGCCAACGGAAAAACAGGCCTGCATCGTCCTGAGCGCCTCCGGTATGTCCTCCTTGAACGAGTCAGCAATGCGTTCTTCTTGATGCTTAGACCAGAATCCCGCAGCCAGCACAAGGCAAGACGAGGAAGCCAGACCAAGAACCAGGGAGCAACTCGCAAGAGAACCAAGCACCAAGCAGACAAGAAACGTACCGAGAATCAACGACAAAACCGATTCAGCGGAGGCAACCATGCCTTGCGAAACAAGGATGCGTACCAATCGGCATGCATACCCCCTTATCACCCCAAAACCGCACAGCTTCCGGCTAAAGGGAAGCAGGGGGCGTACCCAATTACTAACGACTCTTGCGAGAAACGTCT
>JAUNOE010000053.1 GCA_030537255.1 Coriobacteriia bacterium | reverse complement strand
AGCAACGTCAGAGATGACAGCAGTGCCAAGAGCAGCAGCCAGGGTACCAGCAAGAATCTTGTTGGTGGGGGTGGGCTCAACCAGAACGATGTCAGCGCCAGAAGCGTCGAAAGCAGCCTTGATGCCAGCGGTTGCGTTCTCGGGCATACCCTCGAACTCGACAGCGTAAGCCTTGTCAGCAACACCGGTCAGAGGGGTGCCAACAACAGCCAGCTCGACAGCGTCAGCGATGGTGCGAGCACCAGCGCAAATGGACTTCTGTGCATCCTCGGATGCAGCAATAACGAGTGCCTTAGTCATAGTGTAAATACCGCCTTCTCTTTACTTAAGTGCTTCAGCGACAGCAGCAGCGAATGCCTCAACGTCGTCGAAGATCTGGTTCTTACGATCTGCAGCAACGGGAGCAAGGATCTCGTCGTAAGAGACCTTGGTCTCGACAGCAACGTCAGCAGCGGAAGAGGGCTTCTTACCAGCCTTCAGAATGTCGCGCATGCCGGGGATACGAGCCTCGACGATTGCAGGAGAGACGGAAACGACTGCAGGCAGGGGAACCTCGACGGTCTGAACCTCGGAGTCGAGGGTGCGCTTAACGATGACCTTGCCATCAGCGGCCTCGATGCCGGTGACCTCGTTGATGACGGGGTAACCCAGAGCAGCTGCGAGCTGAACGTTGACCTGGCCAGCGTAGAAGTCAGCAGAACCCTCGCCGGTAACGATCAGGTCATAACCCTCGCAGAGGCCCTTCAGAGCCTGAGCGGTAGCATAGGAGTCAGCGGTCTCGGGAAGGCCCGTTGCAACCTTGAGCTCCTCGACGCCACGGGACAGGATGTCCTTCTTGGTCTTGGCGTCATAGTCTGCAGCGGCAGCGGAGATGACGTCAGCAACACCACCGGTAGCAGCTGCGAGCTGAGCAGCAGCCTCGATGGCATTCTTGTCGTAAGTGGAGATGACGGGCTTGGCCTTGGAGTAGTCGAGAGAACGGTCACCAGCGACAGCGATGTCCTGGTCGTCTGCGACCACCTTGACTGCGACAGCAATCTTCATGTTTGAATGCTCCTTCTAGTTCTTGTTGGCCCAACTGCTCGATTGTGCGAGCAGCCGGGCCAACGGTTTTGCATCACGCCGCCCGCCACACAGCCATCTGCGACAGACAACGGATCACACAAATTGGGGTAAGCAAGTAAAACAACTTACTTCCGCAAGAAATCTTACTTGTACTTGTGCCACTTGGGAATAGCACGACCTGCGATGTAGTCCATAACCTCACAAGTACCACCGGCGAGCATATTACCACGAAGGTCACGCCAAATGCGACCAACGCGAACCTCATCGGTATAACCAAGGCCACCAAAGACCTCAATAGCGTTGTCAGCGACCTGGAGGTGTGCACGAGTGCCCCAAGACTTGAGCATAGCGATGTCAGCATTAATGGACTCACCCTGGTCAAGCTTCCAGAGGCAGTAGTACAGCCAATGACGGGACTGCTGCAGGATCATTTCGTTCTCTTCGATGAGACCCTGAACGCGGGGGTTGGTGATGATGGGCTTGTTGAATGCGATGCGCTCCTTTGCGTAAGCGATGGCATCGTTCTGAGCAGCCTGAGCAAGGCCCAGACCCTGAGCAACAACCAGGCAGCGCTCGAACTCGAAGTTCTTCATCAGCAGCATCCAGCCATTGCCCTCGCCACCAACACGATCAGCCTCGGTGACCTTCACGTTGTCAAAGAAGACATCAACGAAGGGAACAGTATGCTGACCAAGCTTGGAAAGGTGAGCAGTGGAGACGCCAGGAGCGTCACGACGAACAAGCCAGAGGCTCATCTTGTTGTTTTCACGTGCAGGGGATTCATCCTTGCAGATGACGAGCAGGTAAGGAACGTCAGCACCGTTGGTGACCCAGGTCTTCTGACCATTGAGAACGAAGGTGCCATCTTCCTGCTTGGTGGAAGTCATAGCCATGCCCTGGTTGTCGGAACCAGCACCAGGCTCGGAGAGGCACAGTGCGCAAACTGCCTGGCCGGACTTCTCATACTCTTCGACGATGACGGCAGCCTGCTCGGGGGTACCAAACTCAGCAAGGTCGGCAGAACCAAGCATGCCAGTCATGAAGGGAGTCATGCAACCGGTGAACTCATAGAGCTTCTCGGTCATGAGGCCCAAGGTGACATGGTCAGTGGGGATGCCGCCAACTTCCTCGGGAAGACCCATGAAAGCAAAGCCGGCATCGCGGTAAGCATCCTGGGCCTCAGCAGGAACCTGATGAGCAGCGTACATGTCATTGACAGCCTGCTCGTCACCAAAATAGCGCTCAGCGTACTCCTTCAGAGAGTCGACCAAGAGCTCCTGCTCGTCGGTGAGACTAAAATCGATTGCCATGTTCTTCTCCTTCTCCTCCGCCCCCAGGCAATAGGGACGGAATCGTCTGGCAGCACAATCCACCAGAATCTGGACTTTCTGCACCCTCAAGTTTGAAGTTCCTTCAGGTGTTTGTCCAATAGGCTTGAACCTTTTAATCGGTCCAGTTTCCATAGAGCCAGCCAATGCCAGCGCGCTTATTAACTAATTAATAAATATGTAGATTCCATTAATGTTCGAAAGAGATCTCGGAGAAGGTCGAAAACATTTTGCAGACTCGCCAAAAATAGTGATTGACAAAAACTAGAAATTTTTTTCCAATCCATCGGTCGCAACCGAGGTAAACCCCAAGCAATCAATAGCCTTGCCCTATAAATGCCTATTCTTCAACCCCGAATTCCCTATTGGACTGTTTCGAGGGGTGAAATGCTAGAATCGTTTTAGCGGAAATCCGGAATCTGCAGCATAGGGTCGTTGCCCGGAAGGGCACAATCACAAATCATTAGGAGGGTTTATGAATCCCAATGCAACTATCACCGATGAGCAGTTTAAGGCTTATCTGAAGAAGGTCCGCGACATGGTCGAGGGCCCTTACACCGAGTGGCAGAAGGAAATCGAGGTTACTAACACTTTCCCCGAGAAGTTCTACCAGTCCAACATTGATAACGACATCTATCGTTACTCCCTCCCCGTCGAGTACGGCGGATGGGGCCTTTCCGAGAAGGAAATCCTGCAGGTCCAGGAAGAGTTCTCCCGTGGTCCTTCGGGCATGCGTATGCACATGCACTACGCTTCCGACCTGAACTGGCGCATCCTCAACGACTTCGGTTCTGAGGAGCTGAAGGCTGAGTACATGCCCAAGTTCCAGGACAAGACCATCTTCACGAACTTCGCTCTGACCGAGAAGACTGGCGGTACCGGTGCTGACCTCCACACCACCGCTGTCGAGCAGGCCGACGGCACTTACCTGCTGAACGGCGAGAAGTGGCTCATCTCCCACACTGACTGCTCCCAGTTCTCCTACGTCATCGCTGTGACTGACCCCGAGAAGGTTGGCGACGAGCGTCTGTCCGCATTCTTCGTCCCCATGGATCTTCCCGGCTTCGAGATCGTTCCTATGCCCCACATGATGGGCTGCCGTGGTTCCGGCCACACCGGTCTCGCATTCAAGGACGTCGTCCTTGACCCCAAGTACCTGCTTGCTGAGCGCGGTCAGGGCATGAAGGTTGCTATGCACTCCCTCGCTGTCTCCCGTGTTCACATCGCTACTTCTAACCTCGGTATCTCCCAGAAGATGCTCGAGATGTCCATCGCTCGCGCACATGACCGCGTGACCTTTGGCAAGCCCATCATCAAGCGCCAGGCTATCCGCGTTAAGCTGGCTAACATGGCTATGATGCTGCACGCTCTTCGCTGCATGATCATCGACTTCTGCGATGACTACGCAGTCGACGAGCAGGGCGAGTACATCGACGAGAAGGCTGCAATGTGCAAGCTGTTCTCCATCGACACCTCTCGCCTCGTCTCTGACGAGATGCTTGAGATCTTCGGTGGCGACGGTTACTTCGAGGATTCCCCCTACGGCCCCACCGAGCTGCTCTATCGCGACTGCCGCGCTATGTGGCTTGAGGAGGGTGCTCCCACCGTCCAGCGCATCACCATCGCTCGTGGCGTTGAGAAGCACAACGGCCGTGTCGAGTACCAGACCTGGATCGCTGGTACCGACCTGGCATAAGTCTTATCTAAGGCTTAAAAACCCAAAGAAATTTGGTCAGATTCCGGAGGGCCGGGAACGCAAGTTCCCGGCCCTTGCTGGTTTTATGGCAAGGATAGAACCTTCCTGGATTTTAGTCTTCTCTCCCCTACCAAAAATGAAGGGGCTGGACATCATCTCAATGTCCAGCCCCTTCATCTCCATCAGGCGCGTTTAAAGATCTTTTGGTTAAGACAAGACCCCTTCGGGGATCATGGCTAACGTCCTAAAGATGTCCTTTTAGCGTCTCTTTCAGCATCTTTCTGAGCAAGTCGCTCCAGGCTGACAATCTTAGTAACAACCGTGCCATAGCTCACAATGTCATCTTGGTCGTCAAACGCCGTGACAGACCAAGTCTGTGAGTTACCGTTCACTTGAAATAGATCCGCAACTCCAGTAAGGCTGCCTGACAAGCCAGGTTTTCGATGATGGATCTCGACATCGTAGCCAAAGCAACGCTCTGTCGCAAAATCGGTGCGCTCAGCAGCAGCGCGTGAGGCTACCGTCTCCAACAAAGAGACAGTCGCACCACCAGCCAAAGCTCCCATAGGTTGAAGCTTGCCTTTATCGATAGGCATCGTCGCAACCGCCCTTTCGGGTCCAGCCTCAGCAAATGTAATACCAAGGCCTTCCGCAAAGGAACCGAGACCAGGATCGGTCTCCCCTTCTTCAAAGACAGACATATTGTGAGCCATTTGCTCTGAAGTGGACATAAACAAGATCCTTAGACGTAATACTCCATGGCACCATCGTCGGCTTTACGACGATGGATCTTGAAGGTGTCGTGCAAATATTCGAGATACGCAAACTGATTGAGTACCTTGCGGGTCCTGATGTCGTTGTCAAACGTAAAGATGCCATTCTCTCGCTTGGCGTTATGGATTTCAGTAACCTCATATGCGGTAACGGGGTGAGCGGCTTCTAAAACATGGTTATAACACTGTCTAAGAGGTCGCTCATAGGAAGCAACACTGCGATCAATCATAGCGACACCCTCCTCGGAGGATAGCGCTGGATGATGCGCCATGTATATCTCAGTTGGTCTTAGAGCTTTAATCCGATCAAAACTCTGGAGATACTTCATGATGCAATGCTCATCAATCCTCAACTGATACAAACCAGGTCCACCATGAGTAACGTGATCACCTGTGAACATGAAATGTTCATTCACCTCATATAGACACACATGGTCGCAAGCATGACCAGGAGTAAAGACTGGCATGAACTCATATCCAGCAATCTTGATGGTGTCCCATTCCTGGAGCTCAATTTCGTGGCGAGGGTAATACAGGCTCTCCTCTAGACGACCACCTACCGACTTGACGTTCATGCGAATGCCAAAGTCCTTAGCCCTACGAGTGCCACTCTGAACGCAGAACGCCTCTACTCGCTGAGGAGTAATCGGCATATGCGGGCCATGGTAAACGACACGAGCGCCCTTGCTTAGGCAATAGGCAAGATTACCTTCATGATCGATGTGGAAATGCGTAATGAAAATTTCAAGCTTTTCCCATGGGATATCAAATCGATCCATCATTTCATCGATGAACGTAGTGCCGATGATTTCATACCAACCCGTATCGATAATCAGGGCACGCTTACCAGGCTCAACAATTGCATACTGCTCAAGCCGGGTTGCGAAAGGAAATCCCTCCATGTCATACGAGCTGTGATAGATATTCGGGCGAATTTCTTCTAGAAGAACAAGTTCCTGATGGGTGCAATTCGGATAGATAAGCCCCGTCTCAGTAATCTCCATGAAACTTCATTCCCTCCTTAAGGACACCCCCTCGGTGTCCGATGCAACAAAACTAAAAGCCCTATCGGGCTTTCATCACATTATAGGTTCGTTTGCGACTCTTTGGCAGAGTTGTAACCGTACTTACGAAATCAAAGTAAATCACTAGCAAGAATTGATAGATCCATCTAACACGTAGATGGACATTCTTAATGGGTTGTCCAACCGATTTTCCCGCTCTTCGTTTGCGTACGCCTATCCAGGCTGATAACCTAATGATTCTATGAAGGGAGATACTATGCTCGCAACGCTAGGATCAGAGCCGATTGAACTCGAATTTCGCAAGGCAGAACCTGACGATCTTGATGAAATCTGGGACCTGTACAGCGCCGTAATCATGGCCAGCGCCAATACGCCCGAGGACCCCCTCTGGGTACTCGGAAAGCACCCCTCCCGCGAAGAACTCACCTATCAAATCGAAGACGGACTTCTTCATTGCGGTTTTTACTATGGTCAGGTGGTCGCCGCAACGCTTATCGAGCAAAACTTCGTCAAGGGTTACGAAACCTTTCCATGGAAATCGAAGATCCCCCTTCAACAAACTGCCGTTCTTCATCTATTTGCAGTAGATCCCAGTCTCAGGGGGAGAAAGATCGGCAAGCAGTTTATGAACTACTGTATCCATTTTGCCCGTAGCGAAGGCTACAAGGCTCTCAGACTGGACGCTATGCCCTCTCTTGTCCACGCACAGGCTCTATATGCCAGCTGTGGTTTTGAGAGCCAGGGAGTTGGCGAGCTCGCACACTCTGACCCTCGCATGCGCCGAGCCAACATGTACGAATTGGTCCTATAGGGTTAATTTGCTCTTTTGAGCACAATCCGACACCAAGAAGAACCGACGGATACCGGCTACACCAGAACAATACTCTGCCCCATCTCCTACTGATTAAGAGATGGGGCAGTCTCGTAAAGGCTGAAATATCTCGCGCTGATTTTATCTGCAACTGCTCTAGCCGGAAGTGCAAGGCTGCCAGTGAAATAATCTTCAAGGCAGACACAAGCCGTATTCGGCTCTTCAAGGCTCATGTCCACTCATGACAAGCACATCATCAAATTAATCAGCATCATGGCAATTTACTTAAATACAGGGCTTTGCCAGCTTCGATTCGAGGTTCCTCCCAAAGCCCTGCGAATGGAGGCCCTCATGGCCTTTTCTTCAGGCGTTTCTTCCTTCTGATCGACATAAGGCATGTTGTCACAAAGATAATCGGCAAAGTAGCTAGCTTCGACACGAGGAGAATTGGGCAGAGCCAAGCCAATAGTCCTGGTTGCAGGTGGGTCAAATTCAAGCACCTGAACACCAGCTGGCGCACCCCTCAGCGCCGATCGGGGAACGATGGCTGCTCCCTGGTCCTGAGCTACCAGGGAAACCAGGGTGGTGTCATCGTCACAGCATAAGAGATTCAACTGTGCCGCGACCTCGTCGTCAAGCACGTCACGAGGTGCCATAAGGATTGGAACGGCAGAGAGCTCGGCGGCCGTAAGCGACTTTTTGAAGGTGCGAAATGACTCTGGCAAAACAAGAGCACAGGGCTCATCCATCAAGGGGAACCACCTGAATGAACCCGCCTGCTCCTTCGTTCCGATCACAAGATCAGCTTTCCCGTCACGCAACCAATCAGACAGAGAGTCGCTTCCAACCATAATCTCGAACGAAGAGTCCTCATGGTTCTTTTTGTAAGCTTCCAGGGCAGGAACAAGCCAGGTCTGCGCAACGCTACTGGCAACGCCCAGGCGAATCGGAGATGACATGTCAGCCGCGATCGACGAGGCAATGTTCTTAAGCTCAGTGAAACCCTCGTCAAGACGAACCAGCAAAGGATACATAAGCTCGCCAGCGCGCGTCAAAGTGACGCCCTTGTGAGAACGATTGATAACCTTGAAGCCTAGTTCAGCCTCAAGGGAATCCATGGCCTGAGTGACGGCAGACTGAGTGCAGCCACATTCCTTTGCGGCCTTACGAAGGCTCCCTTCGCGCACAGCGCTCATAAGTAGAGTTAATTTCTTCGAATCCATAAACTATCCCGCCTAAGTAGCCTTTTGCTAATCACTTTAGCAGCAAATACTCGATATTTAACGAAATGCGTGAACGGAAATACTTATCTAACGCCACAGATCAAAGACCATGTTCTACGCAAGCACAAACGAACGATAAGCGAAAGGCCACTGGACAGCAGTCCAATGGCCTTTTGAAATTTAACTCATAACTAGCTTGGAATTGCATCCTAAATTCAGGAAACACCTTCCCAATTTGAAGCTCAGAGGCTATATAAGCCCCACCCACGCCTGAATTACGGGTATCCAGCCCCCAATAAGGATGATGACCATAAGCACCGGCAGAACGTATGAGAGGTAGCCCTTTATCCATCGAGGGAATTTGAGACCCTGACCGGTATCAGCCTCTGCCAAAAAATTATCAAAACCCCATCCGCACTTCCGAGTGCAGAACAGCAACAAAACTAATCCGCCAATGGGGAGCAAGTTGTTAGAAACAATAAAGTCTTCGACAGACTGAATGTCACCAATGCCAGGAACTTGAACACCCGACCACAAGTTGAAGCCAAGGAGACAAGGAATCGCAAGCAGGAATAGCAGAGAACCGTTGACGTAGCATGCCTTCTTGCGAGGAGTGCCCCATTGGTCGATTGTGAAACTCATGATGTTTTCGAACACCGCAATAACAGTGGATAGAGCAGCAAAGCTCATAAAGACAAAGAACAAGGTGCACCAAAGTTGACCCATGGGCATCTGAGAGAAAACGCTTGGCAGAGTGATAAACACCAGTCCAGGCCCACTTCCAGGCTCCACGCCAAAGACAAAGCATGCTGGGAAGATGATCAGGCCTGCCATGATGGCAACAAGAGTGTCAATCGCAGCAACACGCGTTGCTTCGCCAGGTATTGAACGTTCCTTGCCCAAAAAGCTACCAAAGACTGACATGGATCCTATTCCTACGGAAAGGGTGAAGAAGGCCTGTCCCATTGCGGCATAAACTGCCTGCATGACGTTGTCAAGGCCGCCACCAAATAGCCTGTCGAAATCAGGAACCAGGTAAAAAGCCAAACCCTCCATTGCGCCATCAAGCGTTACCGAACGAACACAAAGGATGACCAAGATAACAAACAGACTTGCCATCATAAACTTCGTGACTTTCTCAACGCCACCCTGAATGCCCCTACTGCATACGACCGTACCGACCAAAACAACGATTGCCAGATAGACCAACATCTCCAAGGGATTAGCAAGAAGCCCATCAAATATCGCCTGAGACTGAGCTGCCGTAGCACCAACGAATGCTCCCTGAGCACTCTTGACGGCAAATGCGATCATCCAGCCAGAAACAACCGCGTAAAACATCATAAGAAGATAGTTGCCAGCAAGCGCTGCCCATTTAAACCAATGCCACTTGGTCCCCTTGGGCTCAAGAACGTCATAACTGCGGGCAATGCCCCTTTGAGAAGCTCGACCTGCCGCAAATTCCATTGTCAAAACTGGTAGAGCAAACACCGCAAGAAAGAAGAGAAAGAGCAGGACAAAAGCACCGCCGCCATATTCGCCAACAATATAGGGAAAACGCCAGACGTTTCCCAAGCCAACAGCACAACCAGCACTAACCAGAATGAATCCAAGACGCGAGGCGAAATGCTCACGTGGCTTTGTGTCTTTTTCGCTTTGGGACATAATCTACTCCTTGCTGCAAGCTGGCATGAGGACGGACCAACGAACAGGGTGCTTCTGGATTCAGGGCGCCTGTCAGCGTGTCTGAGTCACCATTGTGGCCCAAAATGCAAGAGGGCCAGGCTCAATGCCTGGCCCTCTTGAGGTTCCCATCCGGCAGCCAGGCCCGTATATTTTGGCCAAGCCGCGACACATGAAATGGGAACGCCCTGCATGGGCGGGACGACCTATCCTCCCACGGACTG
>JAUNOE010000052.1:7992-10117 GCA_030537255.1 Coriobacteriia bacterium | reverse complement strand
CGAATTACCGCTACGCCAATTCAAGTCGTGGGCCTCGGGGTCCTGGGTGCTTTTTTGGCACTGCTGAACCAAACGGTGATGTCGCCTGCGTTGCCGGTCATCATGGCCGACTTCCAAATCGACGCCTCCACCGCTCAGTGGATTATGTCCATCTACCCCCTGGTCAGCGGCATCATGGTTCCTGTTTCGGCCTACCTGATCGACCGCTTCAGCACCCGTACGCTGTTCTTTGGTGCAACGCTGGTATTTGCTGCGGGTACCTTGCTGTGTGCCGCTGCTCCTGACTTCATGTTTCTAATCATCGGCCGCGTTCTGCAGGCCGCGGGTTCCGGTGTGCTGATGCCGCTGGTTTCCGTGGTTCCCATGCTGGTATTCCCCGTAGAAAAGCGCGGTACGGCCATGGGTATGGCAGGCATCGTCATGTCGGCCGGCCCCGCTGTTGGCCCCGTGGTGGGTGGCGCGGTTATCGACGCCTACGGATGGCGCACCATGATTGGTGCCATCGTGCCCTTCGCTCTGCTGGTTTTGGTCCTGGGCGTCTTCCTTTTGAAGAACGTGGGCGAACTTAAGAATCCTAAGCTGGACCTTCCTTCTGTGGTGCTATCCACCATTGCCTTTGGCGGTCTGCTGTACGGCTTCTCCAGTGCATCGTCACTAGGGTGGGGAAGTGCCGTGGTCCTGGGCTCCATTCTTGCTGGTGTGGTATGCCTGGTGCTCTTCGTCCTGCGTCAGGGCCGTATCGACGAGCCTCTGCTGCAGCTGGGCACCTTGAAGACGCGCGAGTTCCGCGTTGCTGCCATCATAGTCACGCTGATCAATGCCGCCTGCCGCTGCGGTGGGCATCATCATCAGTCCTATTTCCGGCGTGGTGTTTGACAAGTTTGGCCCGCGTGTCATTTCCATCTTTGGCCTTGCCCTGATGACGGGTGCCCTGTTCCTACTTTCGCTTTCCACGGCCAGCACGCCCATCTTGGTGGTGGCGCTGTTCTGCATGCTGCAGGCCGCAGGTCAGTCGCTCGCCAACATGCCCATCAATACCTGGGGCGTCAATGCGCTTAAGAACGACATGATTGTCCACGGCAATGCCATCGCCAACACGGGTCGTCAGGTCGCAGGTGGACTGTGCACGGCGCTCATCATTACCGTCATGACCAGCGTCACCGCCTCCGCGGGTGTTGACGCCAGCGTGCAGGTGGCAACCGCCATCGGTGCGGGTGTGGCCTACAAGGTGTGCGCCGCCATCGGTCTGGTTGCCCTTGTCTATGCAATCGTCAGCGTGCGACCCTCCAAGAAGGCCGCTGTCAACAAGAAGGAGGCATAAGCCATGTCCGAAATTCTTTCTGAGCGTATTCCCTTGGAACTCCAGGGCACGTCCGTATCCGAAATCATGATCAAGCAGCCTTTCGTTTGTACGCAGGATTGCACCGTTTCCGACGTGGTGCGCATGCTCACGGAAAACGGGGTCAGCAGCATGCCCATCGTGGACAGTGGCAACCGGGTGGTCGGCTTCATTTCCGATGGTGACATCATGGGGGCCGTCGCGCAGCACCGTGCGCACGCCATCTTCACGGGTGGAGATGCGTCCATGCTGTACTTCGATGATCAGAGCTTAGAGCAGCGTATTGAGGGCCTGAAGGACCGCAACGTCATGGACTTTGCCACGCGCAAGGTGGTGTGCGCCCGCCCTGACCAGAGCATTGCCCGCGTGGCGGCGCTGCTTGCCAAGAAGAAGTTCAAGAAGCTCCCAGTAGTGGACGACGAAGGCGTGCTGGTGGGCGTGGTTCGGCGCTCGGCCATCACGAAGTACCTGTTTGGGATGATCGTCCGCTACGGCAAGCCCCTGAGCCTGGGGCTTAGCAATTTGTGGCATGAATTGATGTGCGCCCCTTGAGTCGTTTGCTCAAGGGGCGATTGCTTTTGGGGTAGGTTGGCGGTATAAGGCGTGCAGGCGTTTCCCAGGTGCTTTCCGAGCCTACTTCACTTTCACCGTGACCATTATGGTGCGTGAGGTACTTGCCCATCCCTGTGCAGGCTTGGCTGCGGCTGTGACGCGCACCTTCATGCGGTAGCTGCCCTTTTTGGTCTTCTTCTTTACGGTTACCTTGCCGTTGTTTGCATTGACGGA
>JAUNOE010000052.1:0-7982 GCA_030537255.1 Coriobacteriia bacterium | reverse complement strand
TTTGATCCAGATACCTTCTTGAAACTCAGGCGACCCTTGGCATTTCGCACTTGGATGACCCCTGAAAGGCTGCTTGCTTTCTTCTTGAGCTTGGCCTTCTTGATGCTCTTGGTCTTGCTGCTCAGTTTGAGGGGCTGGGACTTCAGGGAATTGCTGGGCTTTACTGCTCCCTGGCTGCCCTGCAAGCCTGACTGGTTGCCTTGGGTATTGCCCGTTTGCCCGTTGTCTGGCTGGGTGCCGGTGTTTGCGTGATAGCTGGCAGAGCAGCTTAGCATGCCGTCTTTTGCACTTGCTTGGAGCTCCACCTTTGACCCGTCTGCGTTCCAGGTGCGCTGGCTTATGGCCCATGCAAGAATCCCGTTATAGATCTTGCGGTAGCTGTTAGGCCAGCTGTCATTGTCGGTCGCTATCTGGAAATGCTCTTCGTGTGCGTCTAGGTGTTGTTGGATGCGCTTGGCATAGGCATCAACCCATGTGTCTGCTTCCCTGCTGCGCACTAAGTAGTTGTTTGCAAGGCTGTTGGAAGGTGTGGCGTAGGTGCTGGAGGCGCTGATCTGCGCATGTCCGGGATGGGCGGCGGCCATCAATTCGTCCGTCAAGCCAAAGTAGAAGTGACGCATGGATACGGGCCAGGTCTCGTCGGTGTCATCCCAGGTGCAGTCCACCTGATACCAGGCCCCGTCCATTTTGACGGCATTCCAGGTGTGCCCGTCGGCGGCATCGCGAGTTTCGGCATTCTGGATGCCTGCTGCGTCAAGCAGGTAAGAATAGGCCTCTTCGTAGGCTTGGCAGGTCCCCGTGCCTCGGCAGAGAGCCGCTTCCGCGCTGGACCAGGTAAGCGAGTTGTCGTAGCTCAGCTGGTCCAGCAGCCAGTCATGGAGCCACAGAGCCTTCTGGTAGTCGGATCCATCGGTTTCCTGAGCGCACTGCTTTACGGCTGCGCTTACGCGTTCGCCGACGCTGGGGAACGAAGGATCGGCAATCGTCACCTTAATGGTGGTGCTGATGATGCTGACGGGCGAACTCATGTCTATGCAGTACACCCGGAACTGATAGCTGCCCGAGGCCATAGGCGTGAATTCGTAGTCCTTTGAGGTCGTTTCGGCCGTATAGCCAGGCGTGCGCATGGGGTCGCTGACCACTTCTCTGCCCAGCGTGGGGTCAAAATACAGCGGGGTTTCCAGGTAGAACTTGTGCTTGCCCGAACCGCCGCTTGCCGTACAGTGCAAGGTCAAAGGCTTGCCGGCCACGGGCTGGTCCCATGCCACGCTTAGGGTGAAATCCGAGTCTTCCTTCGTTGCGGTACTGGTGTGGGCGAAGCTGTGCTCTTGCATCTGCGTGTGCACCTGCGTCGTGTGGGCGGTATCGCTTGCGGCTTCGGTGTACGCGTAGGCCGCAAGGGGAGTGAGCCCTAGGCTCAAAGCGGCACTCAGGGAAAGGCAGATGACAAGGGAGAACGGTTTTTTCACGAGCCCTCTTTTGCTTGGACGCAAATATGGAGTGCATTTGCGTTGAAATTCCTGTACCCGTGCATCATACGTGGGGTTCTTGCAGGGCATCAACTGGTGAGATTCGTCAGTTTGTGGAAGGGGCGCCAAATTTGGGGGTCGCAAAAGATTGAGGAATGCGAGATTTTGGCGAAGGGCACAGAGGGCTAGGAACTGCGTTAGCTGGAGCGCAAAAGCTGGGAGGCGTAGTTGTTAGAGGCCACGGAAGACCAGGAAGCGTAGTGCTGGGGAACATGAGAAAAGCCCCCCCAAAAAAAGAGTAACCTCCGTGAGCGAGGGAACTCACGGAGGTTCAAGGAGGGAGATATCGGTTGGGGACCCGATATCCGTTATCGCTGAGAGCGATGCGAGTTAGGAGGGGCTCCTTATTCGCTGATACCTTTATACCGTAGATTTTCTTAAACTTGCGCTTCTCCATAAAATGTTCGTTATGTGCCACTTGGGCGGGGGTGAACGGCGTTCATAGGGTGGTATGGCCGGGTTGTGAGTACTTTTTAATGCTATTTCTGTCCCTTTGTCCGATAATCAAACGAGATTATTTGTCCCGGCTTGGTCTTTGTTACGTTCCAGCTTGGTTCTCGCCGTGCCGGGATTGCTTCCAGTAGTGTTGATAGGTCGCCAAAACAAAGGAGTGCTTAGGTGTTGTTGCATTTGTCCAGCGAAGGGGTAACCCCATCGTTCAAGCCTCAGGTAGTGGAGTGCCACGCCTTGGACATTCGCAGCATGATGGGCACCGATTTGGCTCCGCATCATCTGGAAGGCGTGCCGTTGCGCTATTGCCTTCTGGCGGATCGTCGCCGCGGCGATGACAGCCTGCTGGCACTGGCCACGGGAATCCTTCTGTCGGATTGCCTGGGTATTCATAGTGATTCGGACTTGATCTTTGACCCTGCGGGCAAGCCCTATGTCTTGGGTCGTGACTTCAAGATCAGCATTGCGCATGCTGGCTACCTGGCCGTTGTGGCCAAGTGCCCCGAAGCCGTGGGTATCGACGTCGAGCCCCTGCCCAGCTATACCGATCATTCGCACCTGCGCGTGCTGGAGGGCATCTATGGCAAGGCCAAGGTAGACCGCAAGGTCATCCTAAGCGCCAAGACCGGTCCGCTCGCCTTTACCCAGATGTGGACCCAGGCAGAGGCCACCTGCAAGCGAGATGGCGTGGATTTGAAATCAGGCCTTGCTGCTAACCGGGAATTTCTTTCGTCTTCATGCGTCGAGTCTCAGGAATGCAAGGGCCATGTGATCAGCTGCGCTACCGAAGAGCCTGCGCAGCTTGAGGTCTCTTTGCTGGATTTTCAAGACTGGATGGCGCGCTCCTAGGAATGCGTTTCGGGCCTGCTCTTCTCTGCGGCCTTTTCTTCCGCTTATCCGTACAAAGGCGACGCTTGCGTGGGGTTTTTCCGCATGAGTGTGGGCACTTTGCAGATATTGGCCCACTCCAGCGCATCAATGGTAGGGTTATCCGTCAAAGCAGAGTCATTGAAGGAAGAGGTTACTGATGGGCGCATCACCCCTGGTGAGCATAATCATGCCGGTGTACAACTCTGAGGAAACGCTCCTCAGGGCGGTGCATGACATTCAGCGTCAAACCTACGAAAACCTTCAGATCCTCCTGATCGACGATGGCTCCACCGACAGCTCGCTTTCTATGCTTTATAAGCTGTCCGAAGAGGACAGTCGTATTCAGGTTGCCACCAAGGTCAACGGTGGCCCTTCGTCTGCCCGTAACCTGGGCTTGGACATGGCTGAAGGCGAATGGATCGCCTTCCATGATTCGGACGACTGGATGGAGCCGTATGCCATCGAGCGCATGGTCGATGGCACCAAGTGGGGCGCATGCGAAATGGTGGTGGCCAATTTCTACCGCGTGTGGAACGGGCGCTATCACGTTAAGGGTCGGGGGAGCGATTCACTGGTCTCGCGTGAGGAATACGTGCGCGGCATGGCATCGCGCCCGTCCGACTTCTTCTATGCCGTTTCTTGGAACAAGCTGATGAAGCGCTCTATCTTCGAGGAGCACGGGTTGCGCCTGGACGAAACCGTACGCTACGGCGAAGACCATCTGATGATGACCAAGTATCTGTCTTACGTGAGGCATGTGTTTATCCTGGGCGAGCCGCTGTATTACTACCTGGATCGTCCGGGCAGCCTGCTGCATCAGGGTATGACGCCGCTGGGTTTTGTGCGCAACCGTCTGACCATCTTCCCGGGGTATCGCAGTCTGCTGAAGGACACGGGTGTCAGTCGCGGCGTCAAGGGCAAGGCCCGACTTGCAGCCTTCTTCGTGACGCCGAGCACCGATGGAACGTTGCTGCCTTTGGACGAGTCGCAGATTCCCAGCTAGGGCTTAGAGCTGTGGGCTGTTTGCCTTAAGCCTCTTGGGCAAGGATGCGGTCGACGGCTTCGACCTTTCGGGTCATGGTGTCGGTGGCGCCGGGGCGGATGTCAGCCTTTAGAATCACCTCGGTGCGGATTCCCTTTTCAGCCAGCACGAAGGTGGCGCGTTTGACCACGTCCATCACTTCGTCCCATTCGCCCTCGATCTCGGTGAACATGGAATAGGTATGGTTGGGTAGGCCGCTTTCGCGAATCACCTTGACCACTTCTGCCACCTCGGGCGCAAGTTCGTCACCAACGCCAAAGGGAGCGATTGCTACTGCTACCAGGGTATTCATCTAGACTTCCTTCACGCTGAAGGGTACGTTGGCCACGTCATTGGCGCTTGCGTTGTACAGCGCGTCGATAAATTGGACCTTGAAGCTTGCGGGACCCGTGGAGAACAGGGCAGCACGCACGCCCGCAAGGTCGAAAAGAGCGCTGGCGGTGAGGGCAGCAACAAAGGGGTCGGTCACGGCAGCATAGACAGCAGCCACGCCGCCCAGTGCGCAGCCGCAGCCTGTGACGCAGGTCATCAGCTCAGAGCCACCCTGGACGTAGGCAATCTGCTTGCCATCGGTGATCAGGTCAAGCTCCCCGCTGACGGCCACGGCGCCACCCGTGAAGCGTGCCAGGGCAACAGCTGCTGCCTCTGCGTCTTCCACGCTGTCGGTGGAATCTACGCCGCGGACACCAGACTCCTGGTCTGTCGTAAGGTTCCAGAGCTGAGCCAAGGCAATGGCTTCTGATGCATTGCAGCGGATGATGCTGGGCTTGGCTTCTTTGCACTGTTCGAGCAACCAGGTGCGCAGCGAGCCAATGCCCAGGCCTACGGGATCGAGGACCCAAGGCGTGCCAGCGGCAGCGAGTGCCTGCACGGTACGGGGGATGGTCTGCTCGTAGACGGGCATCAGGGTGCCCATGTTCAGGTACATGGCTTGGCCCTGGGCCAGGAATTCGCCCTCATCAGGCAGGTAGACCATGGCCGCAGATCCACCGCAGGCCAACTGAGCATTTGCTACGAAGTCCACCGTGACGAAGTTGGTGATGGAAGGGGCCAGGGGCTTGGTCATATGGACCGCGTCGACGGCCTGAGCCATGGCAAGACGAAGTTCTTGTTCGGTCATGTGGCTTCTCCTTGGGTTGGTGGTTGGTGTGGTTTGGCGCAGGTCGTGCGTTTGTGTGCCGTCTGGACGGCAGAAACAACGGGCGTATCCTCGGCACTTGGTCAAGACTGGGATGCGGTTGCGTTCCCTGTGGATGTGCGTCGTCTGCGCAAACGTTTTCCCCAAGCCTAGCAGTCTGAATGCTGGGAGGTAAGGACATTCGGCAGGGGAGCATCTTGTTGCGTTGGTGGGTGGTCCATGGTTTGGATCGGCTTGCTTGGTAAGGTGGTGCTTCGTTATTAAACGTTGCTTTGGATAACGTGTTTGTTAAGCTTGCCGCCGCTTCGGCACCCTTGCCTTTGTTGCTTGGGCAGTTTGCTCGGAGTCGACGTTTTGTTGATTGCAGGAATGTTTTGCTGCTTGGATTCCGCGCTTTCTTCATTCAAGCCCTGAGCTCTGTGCTTCGTTGTCCGAGGTTTTCGCTTAATTGGATGCGTTATCTTTATGTGACGTAACTACCGGATAAAAGGGGTGGGCATGTTCCCTCGACCATATTTGACTCAGGACGGTGTTCTTTGGGTGCGCGACGTGGATACGCCAAAGGGGCGCATGCGTGTGCTGCAGCATCAGGGCGTCTACCAGTCGGCGAGCTTTTTGGATGATCGTAAGTTTGAGGCGCCGTTTGCTTATCTGCAGGCATTTGATCATGTGTTCGAGTTGTCGCAGGTCAAGCGTGTGCTTTTGCTGGGCGGCGGCGGCTATTCCTGGCCGAAGCAGGTCCTGGCGCACGATCGGGACGTGATTTTGGACGTTGTTGAAATCGAGCCCGTATTCACCAAGGCAGCCAGGCGCCATCTGTTTCTGGACGAGGTTTGTAAGCTTGCCACCAAGGCCAAGATGCACGTGTTTCACGAAGATGGGCTGGCGTATCTGCGACGTTGTGAGGAACGCTACTCAGCCATCGTGAACGACGCCTTCCAGGGCGATCAGCCGGCAGGCGGCCTTTTGACGGATGAGGCTTTGGCGCTTGCGAAGGAACATCTGGCTAAGAACGGTGCCTACTTCGTGAACGTCGTGGCCGACGAGGGCACGGAAGAGTTCGAAGAGGCCTTGCACTGCATCGGTCGTGCGTTTGTGCATACCTATGTCATTGAGGCGCGTGACCCCGAGCTTTCCGAGGTCGATAACTTCTTGGTGGTGGGCTCGGACGTTGAGCAGCCATTTACCAAGGTGCTCCAGCAGCGCGTGCGCGTTCTGTAGGGGAGTACTGACCAGCCTTCTGGTGGGCGGCTCGCGTCACATTCTTCTCCGTGTCGCCGGAAGGGCATCAAGCTGTCGCCGGAAGGGCACCAAACCTTGCCAAGAACAAAGCGAGCCACCTGCCTCGTTGGGACAGGTGGCTCGCTTGCTGTGGTTCTTGTTCGTTTTCTGTTACACCATGAGGACCCAATTGGCCACGCCCAGGGCGTCGGCGATGGCGTTGACGTGCACGCCGGTCAGGGCGAATTCCTCTGCTTCGATGGCCTCGAGTTCAACGGCGGCAAGGCCAGCCATCTCGGCGAGCTCCTCGATGCTGAGTCCGCGTTCGATGCGGTTCATCTTCACGGCGTAGGCCACGATGTGTCGCTGCTTTTCGTCCATGGCTGTGATCTCCTTCGTCGTGGGTGGTTTGCGTTGAGGCGCGGGTCGATAAGTATCTGCAAGCATTAGCAGCCAGCAAAAGCCAGCAAGTGCTAGCACATGCTGGCAAATACCGACTAGCAAAGAGGCCCGCCTCCTTCAAGAAGCGGGCCTCTGGTTACGCGGTGCATTGCGCGCCAGCTGTTTGCTTCTGGCTTGTCATCCTAGCGGATGCGGACCTCGGGTCCGAGCAAGCCTCAAGCGTGCGGTCGAGCTGGTCGGTTACTTCACCTGCTCCGCAATCTTCTCCATCTCGTTGACGAAGGACTGGTCGCGGTTTTCGTCGTCTTCCTTGACATACTTGGGGCCAAGCTTTGCCACGGCGGCAACGGAGCCAGAAAGCGCGATCAGCGCAATGGCGTTAGGCAGGACCATCAGCTGGTTGAACATGTCGGCCAGCTCCCAGACCAGGTCGTTGGACAAAAGGCAGCCCATGAAGATGAAGATCAGAGCCAGGACGCTGAAGGGCTTCAGGGCCTTGCGACCGAACAAATAGTTCACGTTGACCTTGGCGAACAGGTTCCAAGAAATGATGGTCGAGAAAGCAAAGAACAGCAGGCAGATGGCGATGAAGGCGCTGCCGATGCCCTCGCCCATGAAGGCGCCGAAGGCGATTTGGGCCATGTTGGTCTTGTCGATGCCGTCCCATGCGCCCTGAGCCAAGGGGCCGTTGCCAACGTAGAGAACGGAGATGCAGACCAGTGCGGTGATGGTGACCACGACGAAGGTGTCAACGAAGACGCCGATGAGTGCGACGATGCCCTGGTCGTGGGGATTCTTCACGTTGGCAAGTGCATGTGCGTGAGGCGTGGAGCCCATGCCTGCTTCGTTGGAGAACAGGCCGCGCTTTGCGCCCTGGGTCAGTGCGGCGATGATACCGAAGGTGACGCCGCCGACCTGAGCCTGGGGGTTGAAGGCGCAGTCAAAGATCAGTGCGAAAGCGGCGGGCAGGTTCTCTGCGTTCATGGCCAGCACGATGACGCCGCCAATGATGTAGAGGAGTGCCATGACGGGAACGATCTTCTCGGTGACGGAAGCGATGCGGTTCACGCCACCCAGGAAGATGAAGCCAGCAACGATGACAATGGCGATGCCGATGCCCCAGGTGGGAATGCCGAAAGCGGTCTGGCAGGTGGATGCGATGGAGTTGGACTGAACCATGCAGCCCATGAAGCCCAGAGCCAGGATGATGGCTACGGCGAAGAAGCCAGCCAGGAACTTACCGAAGGCGCCGGTGAAAGCCGTGCGGATGTAGTAGACAGGGCCGCCGTGGATGGTGCCGTCGGCGTCGGTCTTCTTCGTCAGCTGAGCC
>JAUNOE010000051.1 GCA_030537255.1 Coriobacteriia bacterium | reverse complement strand
CACGGACACTATGCTTCGTTCATGCCCAAGCCCCTGTCTAACAACCCGGGTTCCGGCATGCATGTGCACCAGAGCCTCTTTGACGAGGACGGCAACAATGTCTTCTATGATCCAGATGATCCCGAGGGTTACCGTCTGTCCAAGACGGCCAAGCACTACATCGCCGGTCTTCTGAAGTATGCCCGTGAGTTCTGTCTGATTACCAACCCCAGCGTCAATTCCTACAAGCGCCTTGTCCCTGGCGTCGAGGCTCCTGTTTCGGTGAGCTGGGCAAAGAATAACCGCTATACCCTGATTCGCGTTCCTGGCTACAAGCCCAACAAGGCTGAGGCTTGTCGCGTGGAGCTGCGCAACCCCGACCCCTCGGCCAATCCCTACCTGGCCTTCGCCTGCATGCTTGCGGCAGGCCTGAAGGGCATCGAGGAGGAACTCCCCTTGGCCGAGCCCATCGATGATCCCAGTCTGGCAACCGCTTCGCGCCAGGAGCTTGCCGACCGTGGCATTGAAGCCCTGCCTGATACGTTGGGCGAAGCAGTTGAGGTCTTTGCCAAGTCTGAGCTCATGCGCGAGGTTCTGGGCGAGCACATCCATGATTTCCTGGTGGAAACGAAGCGCCGCGAATGGAATGACTACCAGCGGCACGTGTCCTCTTGGGAACGTGACCATTACCTGCCGGTAATTTAGGAGGGATGGGACTCATGCAACGCAAGAACGTCATTTTCATCGCAGACAGTCTGGATAACGCCCACAGGTTCCAGGCTGTTCTTTCGGGGCTCGACGTCGACGTGACGGCTGGCTCTTTGCTTCAATTCAAGAAGCTCATCGCGGAAAACCCTTCCTATGACTTGGTTGTCTACGAAGCCAACGGGGAGGCTATCTCGTCTCTTTCTGCGGTCGAGCAGACGCTGGTTGACGACGGCGGTTCGGCACTCTTGGTTATCGTTCCCGAAGAAAATCTGGGCAGCTTCCGTCTGCCGGTGCAGCTGAACTCTGATTTCGTGGTTCATGGCGCCAGCTCCGAGGAGTGCTCGCTGCGCATCCGCCAGCTCCTGTGGCCGGGCAACGAGAGTTCCATGAACGATTTTGTCACCGTGGACAGCATGACCATCAATCTGGCAACCTACCAGGTCACCGTTGCCGGGCAGCCGGTCGACTTCACCTATCTTGAATATGCGCTCCTGGCCTTCCTGGTCACGCATCCTGGCCGCACCTATTCGCGCGACGCACTGCTTCGTCGTGTCTGGGGCTTTGACTACTTCGGTGGCAGCCGAACCGTCGACGTTCATGTTCGTCGTGTTCGCGCAAAGCTTGGCCCTGAGCTTTCCCAGCATCTGGAAACAGTCCGTGGCGTTGGCTATCTGTGGAGTGCCTAGGCTTGCCCCCCTCGTCTTCGTTTGATCGGTTTGATCATGGGCGGTCCCGTTTCGGCGGGGCCGCCTTTGTTTTTTGCTGCACACAGGGCGGTATGCTTGGCGTAATTGTTGCTTTGGGCCACTGATGTCAAACCGGACTCCGTGGAGTTCATTGGTCAGGGTTTTCTCTGGGTGTGCGCAGGGGACTGAGGCTTCGGGGTCGCTTTTGCTCGAGTCAGCTGACATGGTGGTTCTCTGGTGGGTTTGCGGCCCTCGGTCTCGGCGGCATCCATCGGTTGCGGGTATAATCGCGCCTGAAGAACACGAGAGGAACTCCCATGACCAAGACCATCGCCGTCATCGACGGCAATTCCCTGATGCACCGTGCGTTCCATGCTGTACCACCTTCTATGACGGCACCTGATGGGACACCAACCAATGCTGCTTTTGGCTTCTTGTCCATGTTCCTCAAATTCATTGAAATGGAGCATCCCGATGCGGTCGTCTGTGCCTTTGACAAGGGTCGTCCCGCTTTTCGCACTGAAGCACTTGAGCAGTACAAGGCAACGCGTCCTCCCATGGACCCGGCCCTGAAGGCTCAGTTTCCCATCATCGAGGAGCTGCTCGAATCTATGAACATCCCCGTCGTCGCGCTGCCTGGCTGGGAAGGTGATGACATTCTGGGCACCGTTTCCGCACGTTGCGAAAAACTTGGCTACGAAAGCCTCTTGGTGACGGGCGACAAGGATGCCTACCAGCTTTCGAGCGAGCTCACGCACATCGTCACCACCAAGCGTGGCATTACCGACGTGGTCATCTATGGTCCCGATGAGGTCTTCGAGCGCTATGGCGTCACTCCTGAACAATTTCCTGACTTCCTGGGTCTGATGGGGGATTCATCCGACAACATTCCTGGTGTTCCAGGCATTGGGGCTAAGACGGCGGCCAAACTGCTTTCCCGTTTTGGCAGCATGGAGGGCATTTACGAAAACCTCGACAAGCTCAAGGGCAAGCAGCTTGAGAACTTGACGAACAATCGCGATGCAGCCTTCCTTTCTCGACAGGTGGCAACCATTGTTCGTGATGCTGACTTCGAGCTTGATCTGGAGTCTTTGATCTTCCCTGATTTTGATCCTGCCCAAGCTTCTGAGGCCTTTGGCAAGGTACGTATGATGTCGCACCTGGGTAAAGTGCTGTCGCTCTTGGATGACGATGTGGCCGTGAGCACCCAGGCCGAGCTGCCTTCTTGGGAGCCTCTCCTTTCGGGCCAGGATGCCCAGGTGGCACTCGACGAGGCGATCGAGTCCGGCGAGCCCATCGCACTTGCGTGGTCTGAGCAGGGCCAGGCATCGCTTTTTGACTCGAACCTGAAGCTTGCCGTGCGCACCTTGGAGGGGACGGCCCTCTTTGGTGGCAGTGAGGCCCAGGATGCCATCGCACGTATCGTGCGCAAGGCTACATTCCAGGTCCACGATGCCAAGGAAGCCATCAAGCTGGCCTTCCCCAGCGATTCGTCCAAAAATGCTCTTTTGACGCCTGCTGAGGTCATGGCGGCCAGCTTCTTTGACGTGGCGCTTGCTTCCTACGTGTGCAATTCCGATGCGGGAAAGATGAGCCTCGCGGAGCTTGCCGAGACCAAACTTGGCGTTCTCGCCCTCGAGGGGGACGAACCCGACGTGGCCCTTGCCAAGCAGGCTGCCATCGTGTCGGTCTTGGCCGATCGTCTTGCCGAAGAGCTTGAGCAGGAAAAGTCGTCGGGCGTCTACCACAGCATCGATGCGCCGCTGGTGGGTGTACTTGCCTGCATGGAACGCGTAGGTGCCGCCATCGATGTTGAGGAACTTGCCTCCATCTCCCAGGAAACCGCAGCAGAGCTCGAACAGCTTAGGAAACGGATCTTCGAGCTGGCGGGGGAAGAGTTCAACGTGGATTCCCCCAAGCAGCTCAGCCATATCCTGTTTGACGTATTGGGTCTGCCTCCCAAGAAGAAAACCCGCAGTGGATATTCGACCGATGCCAAGGTTCTGAAAGAGCTCTCTGGCGAACATGAGCTTCCGGCAAAGATTCTGGAATATCGTGAATATGCCAAGATAAAGAGCACCTACGTGGATGCCCTGCCTCGCATGCGTGCCGATGATGGCCTGGTGCACTCCAGCTTCCACGAGATGGTCACCACCACGGGACGTCTTTCGTCAAGCAACCCAAACCTGCAGAACATTCCCGTACGAACCGATTTCGGCCGTCGCATTCGTCGATGCTTCGTTCCCTTGAAGCCAGGCCACCTGTTCGTCTCTGCCGACTACTCGCAGATTGAGCTGAGGCTTCTGGCTCACCTGTCAGGGGATGAAACCCTGATCAGCGCCTTCAATTCCGGGGCTGACTTCCATGCTGCCACGGCGGCAAATGTCTTCGACGTCGCCGTCGAAGAGGTCACGCCCCAGATGCGTAGCCGTGCCAAGGCGGTCAATTTCGGTATCGTCTACGGTCAGCAAGCCTTCGGGCTTTCACAGAGCCTTGGGGTACCCTTGTGGGAGGCTCAGGAGATGATCGATCGCTACTTTGCCGCTCACCCTCGCGTGAAGGATTACCTGGAAGAGGTCGTGGCTCGCGCCAAGGTGGACGGCTACGCCCAGACGCTCTTTGGTCGTAGGCGTCACATTCCTGACCTGCGTTCGAGCAATGGCAACAAGCGTCGTTTTGGCGAACGCACGGCCATGAATCACCCCATGCAGGGCACCGCGGCTGACATCATCAAGATGGCCATGGTGCAGGTCTCCGAGCTGTTGATCGCCGATGGCTTTGAAGCCCAGATGCTTCTCCAGGTGCATGACGAACTTGACTTCAGTTGCCCTGAGGGCGAACTCGAGTCTCTGACCGACCTGGTTACTCAGGCCATGCAGGGTGTGGTTGAACTCAAGGTGCCTTTGCTGGTGGACGTTTCGGCTGCGAGCAATTGGGCCGAAGCGCACTAGGGGTCGTGCAGCGTGCGTTTGAAAATTTTCAAACGCCCACATTCACAAAGGCAACTTTCTGCTATCATTCAACAGGTTGCACTACAAGGGTGCAGCATAGGAATAAGTGCGATGATACGCGGAGACGGTGCATTCGTTTCATCGGGGTTCTCACGGCAAGGGCTCTAGGGCCTGTCCGTGACGGCATTCGTTGACTTGCTACGGTCACGCTGCTAAGCTATCGCCTTGCGTTTATTTCAAATGAGGAGAATTATGTACGCTATCGTTAAGACTGGCGGCAAGCAGTACAAGGTTTCGGCCGGTGACTGCCTGAACGTCGAGAAGCTCGAAGGCGAAGCAGGCGACAAGGTCGCACTGACTGCTATCGCTGTCGTTGACGGCACTAATGTCGTTGCCGATCCTGCTGAGGCTGCTAAGACCAAGGTCGAGGCAACCATCGTTGAGCAGTTCAAGAGCGACAAGGTTCTTGTTTTCAAGTTCAAGAAGCGCAAGAACTACAAGCGCACCCGTGGTCATCGTCAGAACCTCACTCGCATCAAGATTACTGCAGTGGGCTCTGAGGTCGCAGAGTAGAGTTAAGGAGGGAATGACATGGCACATAAGAAAGGTCAAGGCTCCATCCGCAACGGTCGCGACTCCAAGGCTAAGCGTCTTGGTTGCAAGCGTTTCGCAGGCGAGTACGTCACCCCTGGCGTGATTCTGGTCCGTCAGCGCGGCACCCACTTCCACCCCGGCGAGAACGTTGGTCGTGGCAAGGACGATACCCTGTTCGCACTGGTCGAGGGTACTGTTGAGTACACCAAGGGCGATCGTCGCAAGGTTCACGTCCGTCCTGTCGTCGAGGCATAAAGCGGATTCATACCGTATCTTTTGGAGCCCCCTGCTTGCCAGGGGGCTTTTCGTTTAGAATCGCAAGGAAACCCCGCATACGATGGTGATCGGGCCTTGTCCGTATCGAGGCAAGGCCGACAATGCCCGTCGTGCGTTTCGCGGGTCGACCAACATGAAAACGGAGCACCATGTTCACAGACAAAGTTCGAATCTTTCTCAAGGCAGGCGACGGCGGCGCAGGTTGTATGTCGTTCAGGCGCGAAGCTCATGTTCCCAAGGGTGGACCCGATGGCGGCGACGGTGGTAGGGGCGGCAACGTGGTCGTCAGAGCCGACCTCGGATGCTCGTCTTTGATCGACTACCGCTTCAAGCATCACTTTAAGGCCACCCGTGGTACGCATGGCAAGGGTTCCAGGATGCATGGCTCTACGGGTGAGGACCTGATCCTCAATGTTCCCGTGGGAACGGTGGTGCGTGAATACAACGACGAAACCAAGGAAGCGGGCGAAGTCATTGCCGACCTCACCCATGATGGCGAAGAGGTCATCGTTGCTCGTGGCGGCTACGGTGGTCGCGGCAACTGTCACTTCGTCACGCCTACCCGTCGTGCTCCTGCCTTTGCCGAGCTTGGCGTTCCTGGTGAAGAGTGCTGGGTTGAAATGGAAATGAAGCTCATGGCGGATGCTGCCCTGGTGGGTGTTCCTTCTGCCGGCAAGAGCTCTATTATTTCGCGCATCTCTGCTGCCAAGCCCAAGATTGGTGACTATCCCTTTACCACCCTGGTCCCCAATCTAGGTGTGGTAAAGACCAGTGATTACGACTACGTCGTTGCCGATGTTCCCGGTCTTATTGAGGGCGCTCACGAAGGCAAGGGTCTGGGACATGAGTTCCTGCGTCATATCGAGCGCTCTGCCGTCACGCTGCATGTGGTCGACCTTACCGGTGGTTACGAAGGTCGTGACCCGGTGGAGGACTATCGCATCATCAAGCGTGAGCTTGAGATGTATGCCCATGAGCTTGCTGAGCGTCCCTGCATCGTGGTGGGCAACAAGATTGACATGCCGGGCACCGAAGAAGCCGCAAAGCGTCTTGCTGCCGAGGTTCGCGCCGATGCCATCGAAGCTGTCGGGGGGCAACGAATGGGACATCGACAAGAGCCCCATCAACCCCAAGGTGTTCTTGGTGTCTGCCGTTACGGGCAAGGGTATCGAAGCCCTGAAGCAGGCCGCTGGCTTCATGGTCCAGCAGTTGCGCGAAGAGCGTCGTGCCGCCGAGGCAGGCGTGGAGCACTATGAGCAAATCTGGCAGCATCGTCGTGACGAAAAGGAAAAGAAGTTCCAGATCGTGCAGGAGGCACCTGGCGCCTTCCGTGTGACGGGCAAGCAGATCGAGCGCATGGTGTACCAGACCGACTGGGAGAACGACGAAGCCGTTGCTTTCCTGCAGCATCGTTTCAAGCGCCTTGGTCTTGACAAGGCCCTCGAGCGTGCGGGTGCCCGAGATGGGGACGAAATAACCATTCTTGAGGTCACCTTCGAATTCGAGTCGAGCCACATGCATGACGATATCTACGAAGGATTGGACCTGTAATGACCGAAGAAGCCGCTCGTATCATCGTCGTCAAGATCGGCTCGTCCACTTTGGTGGACGACGCTGGCGTACTGGATCGGCCGTACCTGGCCGAACTTGCGCAGAAGGTTGCCATGCTCAAGGAGCATGGTTGGAACCCCGTCGTGGTTACGAGCGGCTCTATCGCCTGCGCCTTGCCCGTTCTGGGCTTTGACCGCAGGCCTGAAGACATGCCGTCTCTCCAGGCGGCGGCTTCGGTGGGCACCAACATCTTGTTTAGCGGCTATACCGAGGAATTTGCGAAGCAGGGTCTGTTGACCTCCACGGTTTTGCTTACGCGCAGCACCACGGCTCACCGCAAGTCCTATCTCAGGGCGCGCAATACCCTGCTGCGCCTGATCGAGCTGGGCGTGGTGCCTGTCGTCAACGAAAACGACACCGTTTCTCTTGACCAGATCAAGTTCGGAGACAACGACACTCTGGCCGCGTTGGTCTCCTGCTTGATCAAGGCCGACCTCTGCGTTCTGTTCAGCGATATTGACGGCTTGTATACCGCCAATCCCAACAGCGATCCCGCAGCACAACTCATTCCGCGCGTGGAGAAGGTCACGCCTGAAATCATGGGCTTGGCCGATGGTGTTGGCTCGAGCGTGGGCTCGGGTGGCATGGCCACCAAGCTTCGTGCGGCACGCGTGCTCATGGTTGCGGGAATTCCCATGCTCATCTGTCATGGACGAAAGCTAGGCAACCTGGATGCCATTGCCCAGGGCAAGCCTGTTGGCACCTTGTTCGACGTGCCTGCAAAGCGTCATGAAATCACGCCGCGCAAGTTGTGGATTGCTCTGGGTGACACGGTGAAGGGAGCGGTATTCGTTGACGACGGTGCCAAGGCTGCCCTTGAGGAGCGTGGTTCTTCTCTGCTTCCCGTTGGCATGACGCACATCGAAGGCTCTTTTGCCATCGGGGATGTCATCGACGTCAAGGATTCTCAGGGACGCGTTATTGCACGCGGTCTGGCTGGCGCCACCTCTGACGAGGCCGAGCTCGCCTGTGGCTGGTCGCAGACGCGCATTCAGAGCAACGAGCTTCTGCGCGACTTGGCTGAGCGCCCCATGATTCATCGTGACGAACTGGTGGTGTTCGAATAGGGGTTTTGGCTCTCTTGTTTTGGGTCAGGCTTCGTCCGTTATCGGCCGTGCGGCTTGTTCCCGTTCAGGGAATCACGGGTGCTCCGTTGAAGAGACGCATGATGCGTATCGGTTGAAACAATTAGCGAGCCCTACCATCTATGGCAGGGCATAGGAAAGGGGATTGCGAATGGGTCAGGCACGACAAGCTGCTCTTCTTGCCAAGGATGCTTCGAGGCCTATGGGTCTTCTGTCCGAAGAGCAGCGTAATCGCATCCTTGAAGTCATGGCCGATGCGCTAAGGATGCATTCTTCTGCGATCTGTGCAGCAAATGCGCAGGACATGGAGGCAGCACGCGCCAAGGGCACCAAGGAGTCCCTGCTTGACCGCTTGTACCTGGACGAAGCTCGCGTGGAAGCCATGGCGCAGGGTCTTGAGTCTCTCGCTGCCCTGCCTGATCCCACGGGCAGGGTCCTGGAGCGTCGAACTTTGCCCAATGGCATCGAGCTCTCGCGGGTTACGGTCCCCCTGGGGGTTGTCGCCATGGTTTACGAAGCCCGCCCTAACGTCACTGCCGATGCGGCTGGCATCTGCCTGAAGAGCGGAAATGCCTGCGTTCTTCGTGGCGGGTCATTGGCCATCCATTCGTGCGTCACCATTGCTCATGTCATGCATGACGCTGCCGTTGATGCAGGCGCGCCTAGGAACTGCATCACCATTATTGAGTCCACTGATCGAGAAGAGACCGGAGAGCTTCTTTCCTTGAGGGGTCTTGTGGACGTGCTGATTCCTCGTGGCGGCGCCGGACTTATTGAGCGTTGCGTGCGCGAGGCCCAGGTTCCCGTCATTGAAACTGGCACGGGCAATTGTCACGTGTACGTAGAAAAGACGGCTGACTTCGACATGGCACGCGCCATCGTCATGAATGCAAAGACGCAGCGCACGGGTGTGTGCAATGCTTGTGAGTCGCTGTTGGTGGATGCTGGCATCAAAGATCAATTCCTGCCGTTGATGTTGGCGGACCTAGCAGGTGCTGGGGTCGTCATTCACGGGGATCAGGAGGCACGAGCGGCAGTCACCTCTTCCTGCGCGCTTGACGAAGAAGCCCGCAGTTTGGTCGCGAGCCATTTCGTCGATGCTACGGAAGAGGATTGGGGCACGGAGTATCTCGATCTGGAAATCAGCGTCCGCAGCATCAGAGGTGGTGTTCAGGAGGCTATTGACCACATTAACCGTTACGGCACCCATCATTCCGAGGTCGTCGTCACCCAGGATGCTTCCGTTGCCGAGGCCTTTTGCCGAGGGGTGGATGCGGCTGCGGTGTATGTGAACGCATCGAGTCGTTTTACCGATGGGGGAGAATTCGGCCTGGGTGCCGAAATTGGCATTTCGACGCAGAAGCTACATGTGCGCGGCCCCTTCGCGCTCGAGGCACTTACTACCTACAAGTATGTAATGCGTGGTGAAGGTCAGGTGCGTCCCTGATGGGGGAGACATCTTTATCGGGCGTTGTCGCCGAGGGGCTTGCGAGCGTTTGTGGCCTAGATGGTCGCGCTCTCATCGATGACCCTCGGTGGAATGCTGCCCTTGCTGCCTTTGTGGAAAGGGCTCATGGCCTGCGCATTGGCATCCTGGGTGGGACCTTCGACCCTATCCATGTGGGTCACTTGATTCTTGCTGAGCAGGTAGCTGAAGAATTAGACCTTGATGGCGTACTGTTTATGCCTGCGGGCAATCCCTCTTTCAAGCAGGACCGCAAGGTGACACCCGCAGCTGACCGCTTGGCTATGGTTGAGCTCGCTGTGGCCGATAACCCGCACTTTTACGTTAGTGACCTCGAGGTCAAACGTGAGGGCGTCACCTATACCTACGACACGCTTCGTGAGCTTCGTGCTTGCGTGCCACAGGATGCTCGGCTTTATTTCATCATGGGTTCTGACACCCTTGCAAGCCTGCACCAGTGGCGCAACGCCGAAGAGCTTGCTGGCCTTGCGACTTTTGTAGGGGTTGACCGTCCCGGTCAGCGCCACGTTACCAAAGACGCACTTGAACGTCTGGCTCAGGAGGGCTTTGACGTCCGCATTGTCCAGGCTCCGGCCCTTGAGGTCTCTTCGAGTGAACTGCGTTGCAGGTTGGCTGACGGAAAGAGTGTTCGTTACCTCATTCCCGCCTCCGTAATGGGGTACATTGCTGACAACGGGCTGTATCAATAGCAAGTCCGTCATTTCGAAAGGACGTGGATCATGACTAAGCTCCACAAAGACCTTGTAAAGGCTCATAAGCGTTTTGACCAGGCCGAGGCCGTCGTCAACAAGCAGATCGACAAGACCCTGAGCAAGATTCTTGCCAATCAGAAGATTTCGAAGAAGCGTGCAGCCAAGCTCATGGCCGCCCATGATGAGGTGAACAAATATTCAGCCAAGGTTGAGCGCCTTGAGCTTAAGGCTGCCAAGAAGGCGGAAA
>JAUNOE010000123.1 GCA_030537255.1 Coriobacteriia bacterium | reverse complement strand
GCGAGCTGACGCCAGAGCGCGAACCTCGGATGCAGGGAAGTCAAGGTCGTGCAGCACCTTGAGGAACTCGCCACCCACGGCACCGGTGGCACCTGCGATGGCAACAACGGGGTTGGCGGGAATCTGCTTGGTCCAAACCATGAAAAGCTCCTTTGCTCGACTTTGCGACGTGATACCAATTATCACTGACGCCTCGCCAGTTTTTACAAATAATGCCGCAAGAGGAACCCTTGCGGCATTGGTAGGCCGAATGACTGGTCAGACCCCAGATTCAAGAAACACGCTCGTAACCTGAGGACCAACCCAAACCTCACGCCCTAGGGACACAAGGTCCCACAAGACGAAAAGCAAACTAGCGTCCCTTGTTCATCTTTGCGGCGATTTCTTCAGGAGACAACTGGGTTTCCTCAAAGACGGTATCGGAATCCAGGCCAAACTCGGTGTGCAAGCAGCGCACCGCAGCGGTTACCTGGCTTGCCTCAACCACAACGGAAATGCGAATGGGGCTGGTGGAAATCATCTTGAGGCTGATTTCGTTGTCAGCCAGAGACTTGAAGGCGCGAGCAGCAATACCAGGGCTCGACTTCATACCCGTGCCAACCAGAGAAACCTTGGCAATGTCTTCGTCGATGTCGACACGGTCGAAGGGCATGTCACGCTTGACTCGAGAGACAGCTTCCTCGACAGCAGCCTTCTGATTACCTGGGAAGGTGAAGCTGATGTTTGCCTTGTCGTCAGCAACACTGTTCTGGATGATCATGTCGACCGAGACCTTATAGGCGGCCAGGGTCGCAAAGAGTTTTGCGGCAACGCCTGGATTGTCAGGCAGACCACGAAGCGTGAAGCGGATTTCGGAAGTGTCATGGGCAATGCCCGAAACTACGGCCTGTTCCATGTCAGGTACAGCCTCCTTAATCAAGGTACCGGGAGCGTCAGAAAATGCAGAACGAGAATGAATGACCACGCCATACTTGCGGGCGAATTCGACAGCACGTGCCTGGAGGACGCCAGACCCCGCCGAAGACATCTCCAGCATGTCGTCATAGGAGATGAAGTCCAGCTTGCGAGCGCGAGGCGCCACACGAGGGTCGGCAGAATAGACACCATCAACGTCAGAATAGATTTCACAGACGTCGGCATCGATGCCGTAAGCCAGCGCCACCGCCGTCGTGTCGGAACCACCACGACCCAGCGTGGTGATGTCGCCCCCAAGGGACAAGCCCTGGAAGCCTGCGACTACCACGATGTAACCATCTGCAATGGCTTCGCGGATGCGGTGGGCATCGATGTTCTCGATCTTTGCCAAAGAGTATTCGTTGTCCGTGACGATGCCAGCCTGCCAGCCCGTAAAGCTGATTGCCTTGTAGCCCAAGGCCTGAATGGCCATGGCTAGAAGAGCCATCGAGGTCTGCTCGCCCGTGGAAAGCAGCATGTCCATTTCCCTCTTCGAGGGTGCGGTGTTCATGGCACGTGCAAGACTGACCAGTTCGTCGGTGGTCTTGCCCATGGCAGAAACTACTGCAACGACATCGTCGCCGGCCTGTCGCTTGGCAACCAGACGCTTGGCAACGTTTTTGATACGTTCGGGGCTCGCAACAGACGTGCCGCCAAACTTCGTGACAACAAGAGCCATGTTTCTCTTCCTTAATAGGAAAGCGCCCCGGATAGGACCAGGGCGCAAATAGGGTCCTTTCTCCCATGATGAAGCATTACGCAAGAAAGGACAAAGCAATCAGGCAAACGGAAACCGAAGATTAACCGTTCTTCAGCATGATGGCGTGCATGAGGTCAGCGATGTCCTCGCCTTGATCGGCACAATCCTCCATGGTTTCGAAGATCCGCGTCCATGCATGGA
>JAUNOE010000050.1 GCA_030537255.1 Coriobacteriia bacterium | reverse complement strand
GTGTCATCGATGGCGTGCGTTTCTATAACGACTCCAAGGCAACTAACGTCGATGCCACGCTAAAGGCGCTCGATGCTTTCGGGGAAGAGTGCCCCATCGTTCTCTTGGGCGGCGACGACAAGGGAACTGACCTTGCCGAGCTGGTCTCTACCTCCGAACGTCATTGCAAGGCTGTCGTCTGCTTCGGCGAGGCGGGTCCTCGCTTCCTGGCAGCGTACGAAGGCTCCGAGCTTCCTCATTACGAGGCAGGCAAGCTGCAGGACGCCCTTAATGTTGCCGTAGCTCATGCTCAGTCGGGAGACATCGTGGTTCTTTCGCCGGCCTGTGCGTCGTTTGACGAATTCAGTGGCTTCGAGGAGCGAGGTCGCGTGTTCAAGCGCATGGTGTCGGAGCTGCCAAATAAGGAAACGGCTTAGGTACGGCATATGGGCAAGGAACGAAACACCCAATCAAAACGTACTACTTCGTCCCTTCCTTCCACCATCAGCAAGCTGGGTTCCGGCACGTCGTCGGGTCAGTTCGTGGTGGGCGCAGCCGCTCTGTGCCTGATGGTCGTTGGCGTGGTCATGGTGTATTCGGCCTCGTCGATCGAACTGGTTTCGGGCGGGCAGGCGCCCTATGCGGAGGCACTTAAGCAGGTAATCTTCATCGTGGCTGGCTTGGTTGTTGTGGCGGGCCTTGCAGTTGTGCTCAAGTTCCGGATTATTCCGGCAAGCTACTTGCTCTGGGGGTTCTACGCATTCTGTCTGGCGCTTCTGCTTCTGACGGGATTGATGGGCACGTCGCAATACGGTGCCGCTCGTTGGTTTTCGATCGGCGGCTTTACCATTCAGGGTTCCGAGTTTGCCAAGATTGCCTTCGTTTTGGTGACGGCATATTTTGTCGAAAAGCACCATGAGGGTCGCATCACAAAGGTGAGATTTAGCATCTGCATCGCGGGTTTTGTTTTTTTGCCTCTGGCTATTCTGTTTGCCACGCAGTCAGACCTCGGTACTACCATGATTTGCTTTGTGGGCGTCTATTCGCTCGTTTGGGTGGGCAAGGTATATACCACTAGGACGATGCTTGCCATTCTTGTTGCGGTGGGGCTTGTCGGCGTATTTGCCATCCTTGCCTTTCCTTACCGCATGGCACGCTTTGCCATCTTTTGGGATCCTTGGTCCGATCCTGACGACCAGGGCTATCAGTACGTCCACTCTTTTAAAGCTCTGGCGGCGGGCGGCCTCTTTGGCGTTGGTCTGGGGGGGTCTTACCAAAAGATGCTCTACCTGCCTATGGCAAGCACCGATTTCATCTTCGCCATCGTGGGCGAAGAACTTGGCCTTGTGGGAGCCGTATTTGTCATCTTCTTGTTCGTAGCTTTGCTATTCGGCGGCTTGAAGATTGCTTCAGACGCTTCGAGCAATTTCGCCTTTGTTGCCGTGACGGGTTTGAGCGTGATGATTGTGTTCCAGGCGTTCTTGAACATTTTTTGCGTCATCGGCTGTGCGCCTATCACCGGTAAGCCCCTGCCCTTCATTTCTTCCGGTGGTTCGTCGATGGTCTCGTCGGTGCTAACGGTGGGCCTGATTCTTCTCATTGGATCGGGTTTGGGTTCACCGGATGTCTACGAACAACGACGTCGGGGTTTGAGCGTCGTGTCGAGCGATGCCGCCGGAAGCCGACGTCCTCGTGCCTCTACGGCAGGTTCCGCGTTTTCCCGATTCCTGCCTCAGGCATCGTCATCCAGGTCGTCTTATGCTGGCCGGACCTCATCTTCAGCTCATAGGGGCGCCTCAGATGGCGCTCGTCGCACACGAGACGCTAAGGACGACCCATATCGGACCAGAGGCGGCAATGCTGGTGCGCGGGGACGCTCACGTTCCAGTGCCTCCGGCAGAGATGCTGGCAGGCGAGACTCCGGTTCCGCTGCCGGTTCACGGTCACGTTACGACCGTCAGTCAGAACGTAATTCAAGGAGGTACCGATGAAGGTAGTTCTTTCAGGCGGAGGAACCGCCGGTCACATCAATCCTGCGCTCGCACTTGCTGAAGTGCTGAGCTCCCAGGGTCATGAGGTCCTTTTTGCAGGCACTCCTCAGGGAGTTGAGTCGAGGCTCGTCCCAGCTGCAGGCGTTTCCTTCAAGGCTTTCGAGGCAAGTGGCTTCAACCGTCGTCATCCCCTGACCCTGTTCAAGGGCATGTGGAAGATTTGGCGTTCCAGCAAGCTTGCCCAGGCATGGCTGCGTGACGAAGGAGTGGACGTCGTCGTCTGCTTTGGCGGATACGTATGTATTCCCGTGGGATACGCAGCCGAAAAGCTTGGCATCCCCGTGGTGGTTCACGAGCAGAATTCGGTAATGGGCATGGCCAACCGCGAGCTGGCAAAGAAGGCGGCTGCCGTGGCTCTTACCTACGAGGTAGCCGGCGCTCCTTTGGCTGACAAATCGAAGCTTCACGTGACGGGAAATCCCGTCCGTTCTTCGGTCTTCGAGTCGACCCGAGAAGAAGGTCGTGCCCTGCTGGGCATTCCGAACGAAGCAAAGATGCTTCTGGTGTTCGGCGGTTCCTTGGGGGCTCGTCACATCAACACGGCGCTATGCAAATTGAAAGAGCGGTTACTGGCCATTCCTGACCTGTACGTCGTGCACATCACGGGTCCAAAGGAACTTGATACCGTCACGGCGGAACTGGCCTTGACCCAGGAGGAGCAGAAGCGCTGGCAGGTCATGGGATACCAGAACCGCATGGGGGAGACCATGGCGGCCGCCGACCTCATCGTTTCAAGGGCGGGTGCCACTTCGTTGGCGGAAATTTCCGCACGCTGCATTCCTGCAATCTTGGTTCCGTTCCCCTTTGCGACCGACGATCACCAGACCACCAACGCACGTGCCTATGTCGACGGTGGTGCTGCTTGGATGGTGGCTGACGACAACGTCGAGGGCGAGGACTTCGCAAACAAGCTTTTGACGCTCATCGACGACGAGGAGGCCCGCGCCTCCATGACGAAGGCCGCTCGTGCCTTCGAGACGGGCGACGCGGCGGGCAAATTGGCAGAACTTGTGACAGCTTCCGTGGCCACCAAGCCGATGCGCTAGGATGGACGGTACTGTCATTTTGGAAGGACGATAAAATGCACGACAGCATTCGCAAGATACATTTCATCGGTATTGGTGGCGTTGGCATGAGCGGCATTGCCCGAGTGGCGGCCGAGCAAGGCTATACCGTCAGCGGTTCCGATCTGCGCAAGAGTCGCTACACTGACCAGCTTGAGGAGGCGGGCGTCACGGTATTTGTGGGCCAGAAGGCCGACAACATCCTTGCCACCACCCCCGATGTCGTCGTGATTTCTACTGCCATTCTTGAAAACAACCCAGAACTCATGAGGGCCCGGGAGCTGGGTCTGCCCATCTGGCACCGCGCCAAGATGCTGGCACACTTGGGTCTTGGTCTTGAGACTCTGGCGGTTGCGGGCACTCATGGCAAGACGACCACGTCTTCCATGCTTGCTTCCACCTTGGACGCCTTGGGCGAAGACCCCACGTTCCTCATTGGTGGCATTGTTCGCGCCTATGGCTCGAATGCCCACTGCGGCAAAGGAAAGTATTACGTTGTCGAGGCAGACGAAAGCGACAAGTCCTTCACCTACCTTGATCCTGCTTGCGTGTTGGTCACCAACGTCGAGGCCGACCATCTTGACCACTACAGCGGTCTTGACGAAATCTATTCGCTCTTTGCCGAGTTCATGGAATCGGTTCCCGAAGAAGGCCATTGCGTAGTGTGCGGTGACGACATCAAGCTGGCCGAACTTGCTCGCGCGACAGGTCGCAAGGTGACTACCTACGGCTTTGGCTCGACTTGCGACACCGTGGTGAGCAACTATGTCACCAGCGGCGTTTCTACCAGCTTTGACCTTCGCCTTCCCGATGGCACCATGGTGTCTGCTGGCGTGAAGCAGAATCCTGGTCGTCATAATGCGCTCAATGCGGCGGGTGTCATTACCCTTCTTTGGGCTTGTGGCTATGACCCTCAGAAGGTTGCTGATGCCCTACGTGGCTTTGCGGGCGTCCGTCGTCGATTCGACCTGGTCGGCGAAGCTGCTGGGGTCACCGTGGTCGATGACTACGGCCATCATCCCACAGAGATCGCGGCAACCCTGGCTGCTGCCAAGGCGCTGGACTTCAAGCATGTGCACATCGTGTTCCAGCCCCATCGTTATTCCCGTGTCAAGCTCTTCACCGAAGTGCTCAAGGACGACTTCTCCCAGGCCTTCGACGACGCGGACACCGTTACCTTCATGGACGTCTACCCTGCAGGCGAAATGCCTGTTCCTGGAGTCAATGGCTCTACCTTCATGCAGGTGGTCCTAGATCATGAGGGTCATCCTCGTGACACCACGTATGTTGAGCGCAGGCAGGACCTCGCCCAGCATGTGATGGAGCGCGTTTGCCCAGGCGACTTGGTTCTCACTATGGGCGCTGGCGACGTTACCGCCATGGGCCCCGAAATCCTTCGTGCTCTGCGTGAGCGTGAATCGCAGGAGCAGGCGTAGGCATGGCGCGTCACGCATCTGGTCTTTCGCTTCTTGCGTTTGACGACGAATTCAAGGGTGAGGTTCGCCTTGGAGAACCCATGAGCAAGCACACCACGTATCGTATCGGTGGTCCTGTTCGTGCCTATGTTCAGGTCAACGACCTGGAGGCCCTGGGTGCGGTCCTGGGCATCTGCGAACGTGAGGGCTTGTCGTGGTTTCCCGCAGGAAAGGGCTCCAACCTGCTCGTCGCCGACGAGGGTTTTGACGGGGTCGTCATCGTGCTTGCGGGAGAGTTCCGCAACTGGCGCTTCGATGACGACGCTTGTCGCGTCACGGTTGGTGCAGGCACCATTCTTTCCCGCTTGGTGCAGGAAGTGTTCCATCGTGGCTATTCCGGAATGGAGTTTGCCGTGGGCACCCCGGGAACCGTGGGAGGCGCTCTGCGCATGAACGCAGGCACCAAGGATGACTGGATTGGCTCGCGTGTTCTTTCGGTAACCACCTATAAACAAGGCGAGGGCCTGACGCGCTATCAGGCTTCCGACATAGAATGGCGCGCTCGTTCTACCAGTTTTGGCGCTGACGAGCTCATTGTCGAATGTGAGCTGCAGCTCGCTCGTGCCCTTTCGGGCAACATCGAGGGTCGTATGCGCTCGCTTCTTGAGAGGAGACGCGAGACCCAGCCCCTGGACAAGCCTTCGTGCGGAAGTGTATTCCGCAACCCCGAAGGACATTCGGCTGGTGCCCTCATCGAAGGTGCTGGGCTGAAGGGTGAAATCTGCGGTGGTGCGCAGATTTCGCCCAAGCATGCGAACTTTATCGTTAACACTGGCACCGCGACGGCTCAAGACGTGCGCAGCCTGATCAGGAAGGCCCAGGAAGAGGTGAAAAAGAGCTATGGCATCGAACTCACGACGGAGGTCAAGTTCCTCGGCTTCGAGGACTAGGTCGAACCGTGGCTCTGCATCCTCGGCCAGGCCTGCATCGGCAAAGGGTCGTCCGAGCGGGGGGCGCTCGGTCCGCCTGAATCAACCAAGCTCTTCGCGCCGCAGTCAGCAGCGCTCATCTGCTTCTGCTGCGCGTAGAAGCAACACCCCTCATCTTCAGAAGGGCCGACCCCAGGTTTCCTCGGGTGCGCTCAAGGGGGGCTATGCTTCCGAAGGAGTCCGGGGTGGCAGCACCTTAAGGACCGTTGGTGTTGGTCAGATGGGCTCGGGTGCCGCACGCTCCGGAAGCCGCCTGGGTCGTTGGTTCCCCCGCATCCTGATTGCACTGGTGGTGCTGGTGGTCATCGGCGCTATTGGCTGCGCCGTTGCCCGTTACGCACGCATTATGCCCATCGAAAAGGTGACGGTTTCGGGTGCAAGCCACCTGACGAACGAGGAGCTAACCCAACTAGCTGCAGTTCCAGCGGACTCGACTCTTTTCAACGTGGATACTGCAGGAATCGAAGGAAGGCTCGAGTCGAATCCCTGGGTAAAGAATGCCACGGTCGAACGCGTTCCGCCTGATGCGGTGAACCTCAACATCGAAGAGCGGGGAATCGCGGCAACCGTCGACATTACCGTTGACGAATCTGCCACCGTGGAGACCTGGGCGTTGTCGAGCGACGGTATCTGGCTGACGAAGATTCCCAGCAAGAAGAGTGCCGAGGCAAGTACGGTCGCCAAGCAGGTCTATACCGATGCGAAGTCCGTGCTGAAAATCTCCGATGTGCCCCTGGGAACGGTTCCCGAGGCCGGTGCAGCCTGCACGGACGTAAACGTGAAGAATGCCTTGGGTATTGTTTCGGGTATGACCACGGAGCTGGCTGGGCAGGTAAAGTACGTTTCGGCATCCAGTGCGGAAAGCACCACCCTGGTTCTTCAGAACGGCATCGAAATCGCCTTTGGTGACGACACCAACATCCGTGACAAGGAGCGGGTGTGCTTGGAGCTCATGAAGGAGCACGAAGGCTCGCTTTCTTACATCAACGTCCGAACGGTGAGCAATCCCATCTGGCGCTCCCTGAAGTAGGCAAATTCCGGGTGGTACCTGCCGCCCGTGGCATCTTTCAGGGGTTTTGTAAAGAAGTTACCTTGTGTACAATGAACGAAATATTCTCGAATTATTATGTACTCACGCAAACGCAGTACTAACAATTGGAAGCGGGACAACATGCAACAGATTCTTGGCAATGACAACCTTGCAGTAATCAAGGTAGTGGGCGTCGGCGGTGGCGGCACCAACGCTGTCAACCGCATGGTCGAAGCCGGCCTCCAGGGCGTTCAGTTCATCGCCGTCAACACCGACGCACAGGCCCTGCTTCTCTCCAAGGCTGATCAGACCATCCACATTGGCGAGGAAATTACGCGAGGCCTGGGCGCTGGCGCAAACCCCGAGGTTGGCTGTCAGGCCGCCGAGGAATCTCGCTCCGAAATTCGCGATGCCCTCGCTGACGCCGACATGGTCTTCGTCACTGCTGGCGAAGGTGGTGGCACTGGTACGGGCGCTGCTCCCATCGTGGCTCAGATTGCCCGCGAGGAAATCGGCGCACTGACCGTCGGTATCGTCACGAAGCCTTTCAGCTTTGAAGGCCGTTTGCGCCGCAACCAGGCAGACCAGGGCATCGACTTCCTTTCTCAGAACGTCGACACCCTGATCGTCATCCCCAATGACCGCCTGCTTGAAATCGTCGACAAGAAGACCTCCATGCTTGATGCTTTCCGCATCGCTGACGACACGCTTCGTCAGGGCATCCAGGGCGTCACTGACTTGATCACCATTCCCGGCCTGATCAACCTTGACTTTGCTGACATCCGCACGGTCATGAAGGACGCTGGTACCGCAATGATGGGTATCGGCATCTCCAATGGGGAGTCCCGTGCTCTCGACGCGGCTCAGCAGGCGATCAACTCCAACCTCTTGGAGTCTTCCATTGCCGGTGCATCCCGCATTCTGTTCTCCATTGCAGGTGGACCCGATTTGGCCCTGTCCGAGGTTGACGAAGCTGCACGCGTGGTTGAGGCCGTCGCAGACGAAAACGCCAACATCATCTATGGCCAGATTGTCGACGAAAACATGGGCGATGCCATCCGTATCACCGTCATCGCAACGGGCTTCAAGGCTGCAAGCAACCAGTCTTCCATGGACTTTGGACGCCAGCAGCAGGTGCGCACCACCGCTCCTCAGCAGCCCGCTCCTGCCCAGAGCTCCTCTTCCCGTCAGCCTCAGTACGGCTCTACGCCCCGTTTTGCCGACGAGGACTACATTCCTGACTTCCTGCGTCGTCAGTAGTTAGGGAGCCATGTATTTCATGGAGCCTTCCCAAACAAGCCAGGCGACCCTCGAGCTTCCTATTCCCAGGTTGGCCGAGGGTCGCTTTGCGTCCATTGTCGCCTATACCGACGAAGCTCTGTTTGATGCATGTGGCGTGAGAATCGCTTTCACCGAGCGTGGTGGCGGAGAAAGCCAGGCGCCGTTTGATTCCTTGAACTTGGGATCTCACGTTGGTGATTGTCTTGAGGTGGTGCTCGCAAACCGTGAGCACCTTCTGTCTGCTCTTGGATTTGAGGGGGCCTGTCTGGTTGTTCCAACTCAGGTTCATGGTGACAAGATCATTTCGTTCGACACCACCGAAGAGGCGGAAGCCCTTCTTTCTTGCTCGGGGGAGCACCCTGAAACACTTGAATGCGATGCAATCTCGGTGACCTGTGACAACGTTGCAGCTCAGCTCAACTTTGCCGATTGCGTCCCTGTTATCGCAGTTGCGCCTACAGGAGATTTTTCCGTCATCCATGCTGGCTGGCGCGGGGTCGACAACCAAATTTCCGCCAAGGCAGTTGAGCAGCTTGCTCATGACGTCGCCGAAAGGACGGGACTTTCTCCCGAGCAGGTGTGCGCACAGACCAACATCTATATCGGTCCGCATATCATGGGGGAGTGTTTCGAGACCAGCGAGGAAATCCATGACGAATTTGTTCGTAAGTTTGGTTCTGCGTGTGACGTCGATGCTCGCCATGTCGAGTTGTCCCAGGCACTGATTTGCCAGTTGCTACGCACGGGAGTCGTCCGTGAACGTATTGTTCCGCTGGGCTTGTGCACGGTTTGCAACAACGACCGATTCTTCTCGTACCGTGGCCAGGGCGGTGTCTGCGGCAGGCATGGAGCCTTTGCCGCAAGGAAGCCTAAGGAGTAGTAGCTTATGAGTACCGCAACGCGTTATCAGAACGTGCGTTCGCAGCTTGACCAAGAATGCGAACGTGCAGGGCGAGCATCTTCTGATGTGCTGCTCTTGGCAGTTTCGAAGACCGTGGATGTGGATTCTGTCGCCGAGGCAATTTCGGCGGGAGCTCATGCCTTTGGCGAGAACCGTCCTGACGAGCTGATGCGTAAGAAGGCCGCTTTTCCTAATGAGCAGTGGCATTTCATCGGAAACATCCAGTCTCGCCGTATCAAGGACATCGTTTCTGCAGCAGACCTGATTCATTCTGTTTGCAAGCTTGAGCACCTTGCCAAGATCGATGCCCAGGCCAAGGCCCAGGGCAAGCGTCAGGCCATTTTGCTTGAGGTGAACGTTTCGGGCGAAGAGAGCAAGAGCGGCTTTTCTCCCGAGCAGATGCCCCAGGTTCTCCGGAGCGCTGCCGCGCTCGAGAACATCGAGCTTAAAGGCCTCATGACCATGGCACCCCGCTCTGATGCCCTGGCTATCGAAGAGACCTTTGGTGGCTTGGCCAAGCTCAGGGACGAACTCTCCGCCTTCATTGCTGAAAACGGTTGGGACATGACGCTCTCTGAACTTTCCATGGGAATGAGCGAGGATTGGCCTCGCGCCGTTCGCTATGGTTCTACTATTGTTCGAGTTGGTCGTGCTATTTTCGATCCGGCCTTCGACTAGTCAACTCGCTTGACGCTACCTGCCAAAGAAAGGATTCCCTATGGCATTCCCCCATACGGGCAACTTGTTTGACGACATAAAGGATCGCTTCAACCATGCGGTCAACCAGCATCAGCAGCGCAATGATGCCTATGACGAACCGTACGACGACTACTATGACGGAGACGACTTCGTTCCTGGCGAAGACTACGGTCCCTATGCCTACGATGAGGCACGCGACGCTTCCTATGTGGAGCAGGAAGCTCCCCGTAGTGCAGCCCGGTCCTCTGACATTCGTTACCCTCGCTTGGTGACCATGGAGGAAGCTGCGGCAAGTGCCTCGTCTCTTGGCGTGACCGCAGAGGAGCAGGCGCGTGCTTCCCATTTTGAGGGCAGTGCTGCTCAGCCGACCGAACGTATTGAGCCCATCTACTCGTCCGAGTTCGCAACCCCAACCGACCATATTGCCGCGTCGAAGGCATCTGCCGCCCCTGCCGCAGTTGCTGCATCTGGCGCTGAGGCCTTCGAGCCTGTCGCATCGTCTCATCGCGATGTCAATGCGGGCGTGACCGAGGTGCTTGAGTCCGTTGGGTCAAAGACTCGTGAGCCCCACGGGTCCGCGGGGCTCAATGGTCTGTTCGAGCCCACTACGAGCGCCGTCCGTTCTGTTTCGTCGCGTCGCGGAACGCACGTCGTGAGGCCCCTGGCCTATCGTGACGCCTCTGGCGTTGCCGCCATCGTCAAGAACGGCGACGTGGCCGTCCTCGACCTGCGCTCCACTGACTCCGAGCTCTCTTCGCGTCTTCTGGACTTTTCCTTTGGCGTTGCCTCTGCGCTTGATGCCCGGGTCGAAGTTCCTTTTGAGGGCGTTTTTGCGCTGTGTAAGGGAGCGGCGCTCACTGCCGACGAAAAGAGCAAGCTGCAGCAGCAGGGGATTCGCTAGGGTCTTTAGATCCCAAGGAGGAATTGCATGATTTCAGCAATCATCGTCAATTTGGCTGATGCCTACACCATGGTCATCTT
>JAUNOE010000049.1 GCA_030537255.1 Coriobacteriia bacterium | reverse complement strand
CCTGGACTACCTGACTTTGTCACGCGCGACAGCAACGCTTTCTGGTGGTGAAGCTCAACGCATTCGTCTGGCAACTCAGATTGGCGCAGGCTTGATGGGGGTGTTGTACATCCTTGATGAACCGTCGATCGGTCTTCACCAGCGTGACAACGAGCGTCTCATCAAGACCTTGGAGCACTTGCGTGATTTGGGCAATACCGTAGTCGTGGTAGAGCACGACGAAGATACTATTCGCTCTGCTGACTTTGTGGTCGACATGGGGCCTGGGGCCGGTGAGCATGGTGGTGCTGTGGTAGCCGCGGGTACTCCCGAGGAAATCATGAAGACCAACTCTCTTACGGCTCAGTATCTGAACGGAACAAAGCAGATCAAGGTTCCTGAGCAGCGCCGTAAGCCGAAGCGGGGAGAAATCAAGCTGATGGGGGCAAGTCAGAACAACCTCAAGAAGGTTAATCTGAAGATCCCCCTGGGTACGCTTACGGTGGTGACTGGTGTTTCGGGTTCGGGCAAGTCTTCGCTCATCACCGATACCCTTGCTCCCTCTTTGGCCAACCGAGTCGCACACGCTAGTCGTAGGAGCGGTCCTTTCCGCAAGCTCGACGGTGTCGAGCTCATCGACAAGGTGGTCAACATCGATCAGAGCCCCATCGGTAGAACCCCGCGTTCCAATCCGGCAACCTACGTGGGCCTTTGGGATGACATTCGCAACTTGTTCAGTTCCACTCCCGATGCCAAGGTTCATGGTTACGGGCCAGGTCGCTTTAGCTTTAACGTCGCCGGTGGTCGTTGCGAGGCCTGCAAGGGTGACGGTCAAAAGAAGATCGAGATGCACTTCCTGCCTGATGTCTATGTCGATTGTGAGGTATGTGGCGGAAAGCGATACAACCGCGAAACCCTGCAGGTTCTCTACAAGGGCAAGAACGTCTATGACGTCTTGGAGATGACGGTTGACGAGGCGCTTGAGTTCTTTGGCAAGATTCCCGGCATTGCGCGTAAGCTCCAGACTCTTCACGACGTGGGCTTGGGCTATGTTCACTTGGGACAGCCGGCTACCACGCTTTCGGGCGGAGAGGCTCAGCGTGTCAAACTTGCCAGTGAGCTTCAGCGTCGCCAGACGGGTAAGACCTTCTACATTTTGGATGAGCCCACTACGGGCCTCCACTTCGATGACGTCCGCCAGTTGCTTGAGGTTTTGCAACGGTTGGTGGATGCTGGCAATACGGTGTTGGTGGTTGAACATAACCTTGATGTCATCAAGTGCGCCGATTACATCGTTGATATGGGACCTGAAGGGGGCGACAAGGGAGGAACTATCGTGGTTGAGGGCACGCCTGAGCATGTTGCCGCATGTCCTTCGAGTCATACGGGACGTTTTCTTTCTCAGATGCTCTAGCCAGTGTACGCGGGCTGTTTGCGTATCGTGCTGCCGGGAATCCCCGGATCGCACTTCCGTATCGCTCGGTATGCCCATATCGAGGAATCGAGTCTTTCTTGAAGTAGGCGGTGCATGATGGTTCGTTGATGGATGCTGGTCTTTCGGGGTCGCTTTTGACGTGCATTATGCGTGGTCGTTTGCTATAGTTACCAAGTTGCTGCCGTTAAGGTGTGCAACACGTCTGGTAATGCGGGTGTGGCGGAATTGGCAGACGCGCCAGGTTTAGGTTCTGGTGGGTAACCCCCGTGAAGGTTCGAGTCCTTTCACCCGCACCATTCGAAATACAAATGTAGAAGGAGTTTTATTCGTGAACACCAACATCGAGGTCCTCGAAGACAACAAAGTGAAGATCTCTGTCGAGGTCGAGGCTGAGGACATCACCGCTCGTATCAAGCGTGAGTACAAGAACGTTGCCAAGAAGTACAAGTTCCCTGGCTTCCGTCCTGGCAAGGCTCCTCGTCCCGTCATCGACAACATGGTTGGTGCCGAGTACGTCCTGGCCAATGTTACCGAGGGTGTCATCAATGACTCCTATCCCCAGGTTATCGAGGCTAACGATCTGGTTCCCCTGTTCAAGCCCGAGTATGAGTTTGCTGACGGCAAGGAACTGGTAGTCGAGGGCGAGGGTTTCTCCTACAGCGCTATCGTTACCGTCAAGCCTGCCGTCGAACTCTCTTCCTATGAGGCCGTCGAGGTCGAGATTCCTGCCGTCGAGGCAACCGCCGAGGAAGTCGATGCACAGCTCGAGCAGCTGCGTAACTACTATCCCGAGTACAAGGATGCTAACGCCAACACCAAGATCAAGGAAGGCCAGGTTGTCGTTCTGACCTCCACCGTCACCAACGCTGACGGCGAGAAGAATGACACCCTTTCCATGAACGAGACTCAGTACGAGCTGGGCACTGGTCTGTACCCCGCAGCCTTTGATGCTGAGCTCATTGGCCTGAAGAAGGGCAACGAGAAGCAGTTCGATGTCGACTTCACCGATGCAGAGTGCATGGTTGCCCAGATTCTGGGTGAGGACAAGGGCTTGCTGCACTTCGATGTCAAGGTTGACTCCATCAAGAAGAAGATTGTTCCCGAGATCGACGACGAGCTGGCAAAGAATTTCGGCTTCGATGATCTGGCTGCAATGCGCACCGCTCTTGAAGATCAGATCCGTGGTGAAAAGGAGCAGCATGCTCCCGCTCGTAAGCAGAACGAGGCTCTGATGGTTCTGGCTTCTCGCGTCGAGGGCGAAGTTCCCGAGAAGCTGTGCGAGATTGAAGAGGCCAACCTGCTCCAGTCCTTCTTCCGCCAGCTGCAGCAGAATGGCATCAGCTTCGATCAGTACCTCGAGGCTGCCAACATCACTTCTGATCAGTTCAAGGAGGACACCAAGGCTCAGGCTGCCGATCTTGTCCGTCAGGACCTGGCTCTTGATGCTTGGGCACGTCATTTCGACATCCCTGCAACTGACGAGGATGTCACCGCTGAGTTCGAGAACGCTGACGTGGACGATCCTGCAGCCGTCCAGAAGGAATGGCTCGAGGCTGGTCGTCTGCCCGAGGTTCGCGAAGGCATCAAGCGCGCTAAGGCTCTTGAGGACGTTCTTGAGAAGGCCGTCGTCACCGAGGTTGCTGCAGGTGCTACCGACGCTGAGTAAGTCGCTTTGACCTGTTGGGCCAAGGCCGCGCCGTGCTCGGTGCGCCTTGGCCCGATTTGCATATTGGCCCCATTTTTAAAGGGGCGGTGTTCGTTATGTGAGCGCCAAAGAAACGTAAGGCGAAAAGAGGAATTGATGAACATGAATCTGGTACAAGGGGCACTCGTTCCCTACGTTGTGGAACAGTCTCCCCGAGGTGAGCGCAGCTACGACATCTACTCCCGTCTTCTCAACGAGCGAATCATCTTCCTTGGTGAGCAGATTGATGATGCCGTTGCTAATACGGTTGTTGCCCAGATGCTTCATCTTGAGGCCGTCGATCCCGGAGGCGTGATCACTGCTGGTCTGGCTATTCTGGATACCATGAATTACATCAAGTGTGACGTGGCTACTATTTGCATGGGCCAGGCTGCCTCCATGGCTGCTGTTCTGCTTGCTGCGGGCGCGAAAGGTAAGCGTACTTGCCTTCCCAACTCTCGAGTTATGATCCACCAGCCTTCTGGTGGTGCTCAGGGCCAGCAGACCGAAATCCAGATTGTTGCAAAGGAGATCCTTTACCTTCGCGACAAGCTGAATGGCATCCTTGCTGAGGCAACAGGTCAGTCTATTGAAACCATCAACGCTGATACCGAGCGTGACAACTTCATGAGTGCCGACGAGGCATGCGCCTATGGCCTTGTTGACAAGGTCGTCAGCTCTCGCTTTGCTTCCGAGGACTAGTAGATGGATAAGACTTCTTCCGAAAACGTTCCCGACACGGGTATTCACTGCGCTTTCTGTGGCAAGACCCCTGATCAGGTCAATGCCATGATTTCTGGTCCTAACGGCATCTACATTTGCGATGAGTGCGTCAGCTTGAGTGCATCGGCAATGATTTCCGATTTGACCTCGCGGGGCCTGCATTCCGAGGCCCTGAGTTCTTTGGGTGGCCGTGCTGATGCGGACGAGCTTGATTTGGCCTGGGGCGAGGGTTGGGTTGATCCTGCGCTTGAAACTCCCACTCCTGCGGATATTTTGGGATCGCTTCCTACGCCTCGTGAGTTGTTTGATCAACTTTCAGAGCATGTTATTGGACAGGAAGAGGCCAAGCGTGCCCTTTCAGTTGCTGTCTACAATCATTACAAGCGTGTCAGCTTGGGAGAAAGCGTTGACCAGGGTGACGTCGAACTTTCGAAGAGCAATATTTTGTTGCTGGGACCCACGGGTTCAGGCAAGACTCTTCTTGCCCAAACCCTCGCTCGTACTCTGAAGGTGCCCTTTGCCATTGCGGATGCGACGACGCTTACCGAAGCAGGCTATGTGGGCGAAGATGTGGAAAACATTCTTCTCAAGCTCATGGTTGCTGCAGATTATGACGTTGATCGCGCTCAAGTTGGCATCATCTATATCGACGAGATCGACAAGATTGCTCGAAAAGCTGAAAACGTTTCCATTACGCGCGACGTTTCTGGTGAGGGCGTGCAGCAGGCCTTGTTGAAAATTGTCGAAGGCTGTGAAGCTTCCGTTCCTCCCCAGGGAGGCCGCAAGCATCCTCAGCAGGAGCTTATCCCCATCGACACCACGAACATCTTGTTTATTTTGGGCGGTGCCTTCGTTGGTTTGCCGGAGATCATTGCCCAGCGTGTTGGTAAGACCAACATCGGCTTTGGATCCGATATGCCAGAATCGCAGCGAGCTGCAAACAGCGAGCTCCTTTCTCAGGTTTTGCCCGAGGACTTGCACAAATTCGGCATGATTCCCGAGTTCGTGGGACGAATCCCCGTGATTACGTCACTGAACGAATTGAACAAGAAAGACCTCGTTCGCGTGCTTACCGAGCCAAAGAATGCTTTGGTCAAGCAGTATCAGGTAATGTTTGAGTTCGAGAATTCCCAGTTGGTGTTTGAGCCTGAGGCGCTTGATGCGATAGCTGAGCGAGCCATCACGCACCAAACGGGTGCTCGAGGCTTGCGTAGCATATGCGAAGATGCACTTCAGGATGTCATGTTCGACCTGCCCGATCATGCCATCAAGGGAGCTACGCGGGTCATCGTTCGTCGTAGCGACATCGAAGGTGCCACCAAGCCCGTTATCGAGCCTCTCGAAGAGGCTTTGACAGGGGATTCTTCAGTAACGGAATCTGGGGGAGAGGCAGCTCTTGCATCCAGCGTGACAGCACCTCTTCCTGCTGTAGAGTAACTAGTATTCATGAACCCCCGTTCCCAAATGGGAGCGGGGGTTGATGTCCTCAAGGTAAATAGACGAAAGGATTCGTCCCGATGACCGACAAGTCGATAGACCAAGCTTACCGAGAATGGGAAGAGCCCATTTTTGACGCATGGAAGAGCGCCGGTCTCTTTCAGCGTACGCCGGGTTTTGGCAAGCACCAGAACGATGCCTACACCATCGTCATTCCTCCTCCCAACATTACGGGTGTCCTGCATATGGGTCATGCCCTGAATGACACCATTCAGGATGCGTGCATCCGTCATGCTCGCATGCGCGGTTATCAGACGCGTTGGATTCTGGGTACTGACCATGCTGGCATTGCAACGCAGACCAAGGTTGACAAGCACCTCGCCGAACAGGGCATCAATCGTCGTGAAATCGGTCGTGAGAAGTTTATTGAGGCATGCCAGGAATGGCGTCTGCAGTATGGCACTACCATTGTGAATCAGATTGCTACCATGGGTTGCTCTTGCGACTATGATGACGAGCAATTCACCATGAGCCCCGAGTTTTCGCGTGCTGTGCGAAAGCTTTTCGTTGACTGGTATCACGATGAGCGAATCTACCGTGGCAAGCGTATCGTCAATTGGTGCCCGCACTGCACCACGGCTATTGCTGACGACGAGGCCGAGTACGAAGACGAGCATGGTCATCTTTGGCATCTTCGTTATCCCCTGGTTGAGCCCGTTGATGGCATGGACTACATCGTGGTAGCCACCACCCGTCCTGAAACCATGCTGGGCGATACCGGCGTTGCTGTGAGCCCCAAGGATCCTTCCAAGAAGAACTTGGTTGGCGCAAAGGTGAAGCTGCCCATCGTGAATCGAGAGATCCCCATTTTCTCTGACTTCTATGTTGACCCAGAATTTGGTACGGGCTTTGTCAAGGTTACGCCTGCTCATGATCCCAATGACTACGCTATGGGTCAGCGTAATGACCTTGAGCAGATCAATGTCTTTGACGAGACCGCTCATGTTGTTGAAGGCTATGGCAAGTTCAGCGGGATGGATCGAGACGAATGCCGTAAGGCTATCGTCGAAGAGTTCGAGAGCCTTGGTCTCTTGGATCACGTCGAGGATCACGACCATTCCGTCATGCATTGCTATCGTTGCCACAACAAGCTCGAGCCTTGGCTTTCTGAGCAGTGGTTTGTTGCCGTCGATAAACTCAAGGAAGATGCAAAGCGCGTAGTCGAGGATGGTTCCATTCAGTTCCATCCTGCTCGCTGGAAGCAAGTCTACCTGGACTGGCTTGAGAACCTTAAGGATTGGTGCATTAGCCGCCAGCTCTGGTGGGGTCATCGCATTCCCATGTACTACTGCGACGAATGTGGCTGGGAAGATGCCTCCGTCGATGGTGTGGAGGTATGCCCCAAGTGCGGTGCTGCCGTCCGTCAGGATGAAGACGTTCTTGATACTTGGTTCAGTTCGCAGTTGTGGCCCTTCGCAACGCAGGGTTGGGCAAGTCAGGGAATGGATGCTCCCGATCTGGCTACCAAGTATCCCACTCAGGTTCTTTCAACCGCACGCGACATCATGGGTCTGTGGGTCGCACGCATGGTCATGAGCTCTATGTATTGCACAGGCAAGATTCCCTTTGAGCACGTGATCATTCATCCCACCGTGATGGCTGCTGATGGCAAGCCGATGTCGAAGAGCCGTGGTAACGGTGTTGATCCTGTCAAGATGATGGAAGCCTATGGCGCTGACGGCATGCGTTTCGGTCTGTTGATGCAGGTTACGGGTGCTCAGGCAATGCGTTTTGACGAGAAGAAGCTTGAGAGCTCCCGAAACTTTGCCAATAAGATTCGTAATGCCGCCCGTTTTGTCGGCATGAACCTCGATGGCTACGTAGCGGGCGAACCCGAGGCTAAGACCCCCGCTGATCGTTGGATCTTCAGTCGCCTTGCTGCATTGGTGGCCAAACTCGACGAGGCCTATGAGGCATTCGACTTCGGCGAGATTACCCGCGAACTGTACTCTTTCTTCTGGAACGAGTTCTGCGACTGGTACATCGAGCTGTCCAAGCCTCGCTTGCAGGTTGAGGGCGAGGATCGCCTTGTTTGTCAGCGCAATCTTGTATTCGTGCTTGATCAGGCGCTGCGTCTCCTGCATCCCATCATGCCCTTCGTCACCGAGCAGATCTATTCCTCTTTGCCCTGCGCAGAGGAGGGTACGTTCCTCATGATGAAGCCTTGGCCTGACGCAGTAGAGCTGTCCCGTTTTACTGATCCCGAGGCAGAGCGCGCTATCGCCCTGACTATCGCTGCGATTTCCGGCGTTCGAGCTACGCGTGCCCGATATGGCATCAGCCCTCGCCAAGAGCTTGACGTCGTGGTCCGTGCGGACGATCAGGAGATCGTTGATCTATTTGCTGGCCAGAAGGAGCTCATTGGCGCATTGGGACGCATTAACGTTCTGGCACTTGGCTGCAATGCCGAAAAGCCTGCCGAATCCGCATTGGTGCTTGCAAATGGCGCAGAGCTCTTCGTCGTGCTTTCCGGATTGGTTGACTTCGGTGCCGAGCGTAAGCGTCTCGAAAAAGAGATTGCCAAGCTGGAGAAGGACCAGGTTAGGTTCTCTAAGAAGCTCTCCAATCCTGGCTTCCTTTCCAAGGCAGCACCTGAGGTCATCGAAAAGGACAAGGGCAAGCTTGCCGACATCGAAGAACGCCTTGGCCAGATGCGAACTCAGCTTGCAGACATGGCGTAAGCTTCAGGCATAATCTGTCTCCTTGAAGGACCCGTTTTGTACGGGTCCTTCGTGGTAATATAGGTCGTTAGCAATTACTCGGGACCTATTTGGTCCCTTTCCCGTGACCAACGTTTCGTAAGAGGAATGACATGCGCGAAAAACTTGAGCAGATTATCGAGGCCTACAAGGACATCGAGTCCAAGTTGGGCGACCCTGCCATCGTGGCAAACCAGAAGGAGTACATCCGTCTCTCCAAGAGCTACTCTGACCAGGGTCCTCTTGTTCAGGCGGCACGTACGTACCTTCAGCTTCAGGATGACCTGATTGAGGCGAAGGAAATGCTCGACGATCCCGATATGAAGGAATTCGCCCAAGAAGAGATTTCCTCTATCGAATCGCAGCTTCCCAAGCTTGAGGAAGACATCAAGGTCATGCTGATTCCTTCTGACCCAGCTGACGAAAAGGACATTATTGTTGAGATTCGTGCCGCTGCTGGTGGCGACGAGGCGGCTCTGTTCGCAGGTGACCTGTTCAAGATGTATGAGCGTTTCTGCTCTCATCACAAGTGGAAGATCGAGACGCTTGACGTTTCTCCTTCCGATGCAGGTGGCTTCAAGAAGATTGAGTTCAAGGTAAAGGGCGATCGCGTCTACTCCATCATGAAGTTCGAGTCCGGTGTTCACCGCGTTCAGCGTGTTCCCAAGACCGAATCTCAGGGTCGTATCCAGACGTCTACGGCAACGGTTGCCGTCCTGCCTGAAGCCGACGAGGTCGACATCGAGATCAACGAAGCTACGGACCTGCGTATTGACGTCTATCGTGCAGGTGGTCCTGGTGGCCAGTGCGTCAACACCACCGACTCCGCCGTTCGTATTACGCATCTTCCTACTGGTTTGGTCGTTCAGTCTCAGGACCAGAAGTCGCAGCTTCAGAACAAGATTGCTGCTATGGCCGTCCTGCGTGCTCGTCTGTATGAAAAGCTCCTTGCAGAGCAGCAGGCAGCAGAGGGCGCGAAGCGTTTGGCTCAGATTGGTACGGGCGCTCGTGCCGAGAAGATTCGTACCTACAATGCTCCCCAGGACCGCGTGACCGATCATCGTATCGGCTTCAACAGCACGTACAATGGTGTGCTGCTGGGCGATTTGCTCGGCGACATCATTACTGCGCTGCAGGCCGAGGATCGAGCCCAGAAGCTCGAAGAGGCTTCTCTCTAGTGACTGCTTCGGAGGTTGGACAGGAAACCTGGACCATCAAGGGCATTCTTGATTGGTGTCAGGGCTATCTCGAGCGCTGCGGAGATGAGTCTCCGCGCGTTTCTTCCGAATGGCTTCTTTCTGAAGCCTTGGATATTTCCCGCGTCGACTTATATATGAACTACGCTAGGCCTCTTTCCAAAGAGGAGCGAAGCGTTATGCGCGAATGGGTCCGTAGGCGCGGTGCTGGTGAGCCTTTGCAGCTAATTTCGGGACATGCGCCCTTTCGCTATCTGAATATCAAGGTAGCTAAGGGGGTTTTGATACCTCGTCCCGAAACTGAAGTCTTGGTAAGTGAGGCCTTTTCGGAACTTTCGCTTCCGAGCGTTGTTGCTCATGTGATTGACAACGAGCAGGGTGCGGAAGAGACCGTCGAGGCACAGCTGGATGCGCTTGAGGTCCTTGATCTTTGTACGGGGTCTGGCTGCATTGCATGCGCCATCGCATCTGAATATCCTGTTGCAAGAGTGCTTGCAACCGATATTTCGCCAGATGCCCTTGCCCTGGCAAACGAGAATGTCCGTGAGCTTGGTCTGTCTGATTCGGTCACGGTTCTTCAAAGCGACTTGCTTTCGGCGTTCAAAGATGAGTCGTCTGGGCGATTTGATCTAGTCATCAGCAATCCGCCCTATGTGCCTACTGGGGTTTGCGAGAGCTTGCCTGCGGAGGTTAAGGATTTCGATCCAAGCTTGGCTCTCGATGGGGGAGTTGATGGCTTGGATTTGGTGCGAAGTTTTGCCCCTGATGTCTATGATGTTCTGAAGCCCGGTGGCGTCGTTGCCCTTGAATTGTTTGAGGGGCATATGGATACTGCAGCTCGGATTTTTAATGGCCTTGGTTTTGTTAAGGTGAGGGTTGCTTGTGACCTGACGGGCAAGCCACGTGTTCTGGTGGCGAGAAAGCCTGCATAGCATGTTTGTATTTTTGCTCCAATCGAATAGTCACTAGATTTGCGGCGGTTTCGGCTCGGTTCCAGAACGCCGTTCTTTTTGTTTGCGTCTGATCCAGTGTGGCCAATTCGAAGATGTGTCTGTGCGAGTGCCTTCATTTGCTGCAAATGATTATGCGGGTAGCGGGATTCTGGTTGGGTGGAGTGCCTTGGCTGGGTCTCGGAGATTGTTCATGTTGTCTTCAATTGAAGAGTAGGGTTTCTTTGGGTTACCGAATACTGCATCACGGCGCTAGTGGCATTTGATTGAAAAGTTAGGGGTCTGATTTGGGTGAGTTACCATTTTTTTGAGATGCAACTTAGCTTTGAGTGAGTTGCATCGGGGTAG
>JAUNOE010000048.1 GCA_030537255.1 Coriobacteriia bacterium | reverse complement strand
TGCTGGCCTCACCGCAGTATAAAAAGCGAGTACGCTGCAAATCGATCTGCAGCGTACTCGCAAGCAAGCCATTCTTAGGCGCGGGTGATTTCGAAACAGAAATGAATCCGCTTATTGCGCTCAAAGTCCTCTGGAATCGTCTGAGCGGTGATGTCCTTCCAGGTAAGGCCCAACTTGGTCAAGCCTTCGGTATCGAGCTTGAACGAACGCAAGTTGCCACTAAACAGAATGGTTCCGCCTGGTGCCAAAACGCGTCCCACCTTGTTGAGCAGCGCCACATGATCTCGCTGGATATCCCAGGTGCGCGTTCCCATGGCCTTAGAGTTGCTGAACGTGGGAGGGTCGACAAAGACCAGGTCGTACAGCTCCCCCGCCTCGCGGGCATCATCCAACCAACGCATGGTGTCAGCTTTGGAGAAGCGGTACTTGCGGTCACGGAAGTCGTTGCGCTGCATGTTACGGCGCGCCCACTCCAGATAGGTAGCCGAAAGGTCAACCGTTGCCGTGCTGGCGGCACCACCCGCTGCAGCATACACCGTTGCCGTGCCCGTATAGGCAAACAGATTGAGGAAGCGCTTGCCAGCAGCCCGCTGCTCAATCATGCCGCGGACAGGACGGTGGTCCAGGAACAGGCCCGTATCCAAGTAACCCGTCAAGTTCAGCTCGAACACGTGACCACCCTCGACGGTAAGCAGGTACATGCCCTCACGCTCGTCCTGGGCATACTGACTGCCGCCCTTGTCCTGCTTGCGCACACGAAGCGCCACACGATCCTCGGGAACACCAAAAATTGTGCGAGCAAGCTTTACCGCATCATCGAGACGACGCGCGGCCTTGGTGGGGTCGATTTCGCGCGGAGCCTGATACTCGGAGATGACCAGATGGGCCTTCGCATGTTTTGCGACAACCTCCGGAGACACGGTCTTTGCGTGAACAAAGGCACGCTTGGGCTTCTCGGCCTCATCAAAACGCCCACGCCCCCTATGGCCATCGCGTCCCCGATAGGCACCACGACGATCATCGCGAGCGCGACCCTCACTGCGTTCAAAGTCAGACCTACGACCCTCACGGCGAAGAGCCACATGATTACGACGGGCGTCAAACTCACGCTGCTCCTCGACGGGATCCTGGATACGCATGCCCCAGACCACGTCGATGGCTACTGCGTAGTCGGGCAAGTCGGCATCGTAGACACGGTAGGAGTGGATGCCTTCGCGCTGAGCCCACTTACGACGCTGCTTGGCAACCTTACGCAAACGGGCGGCAAACTGCTCGGCATGACCCGATGAAACAGGTACCGTGCACTCGTTTCCGTCCAGGTCGATCACCTGAATGCCCTCGAGCCTGGAAGAGCCCAATTCATAGAAGCGAACCTTCGACTCGATACGACCGTTGTACACAGTAATGGCTTCGGTGGCATCCATGGCAAGAGCGGCATCGAACGTCTCGTCGGGAGTAATGGCGACCATGCACCAATTCTCAGGCAGAGCCGATACGCCCTGGCGCAAATGGTCGGTGACTTCACGCAACTGACCCTTGGCAAGGCGGATGCCGTAAGGAGGGTTAACGGCAACAAAGCCAGGCTTCTCCAAATCGGCACCTACAGCTTCAAGGGTATCGGTCAGATTGGCGCAATCAGCCTGAGCAAAACGCACCAGGGAAGACACGCCAGCACGTACCGATGCGTCATGGGCGATCTGCATGCAGGATTCGTCAAGGTCAGCGCCCACGAAGAGGGGCAGCTCCTTGGCAAGACCCGCCTCAAAGCGCTCGTCGGCCTCGTCAAGCAACTCGTCAAACTCGTCGGCAACGTAGTTCTTCCAGCCCTGGAAACCCCACTTCTCGCGCAAGAGACCAGGAGCTCGGTCGGCAGCCATCATGGCCGCCTCAATGACGAAGGTGCCGCTGCCGCACATAGGGTCGACAAACGTGGCGACCTCGGTGCACCTGGTAGCCCAACCAGCCTTCATCAGAATGCCAGCAGCCAACGCCTCCTTCAGAGGAGCTGCTGCCTGAACGCCATCCTCGCGATAGCCACGGCGATGCAAGGAACCGCCGGCAAAGTCGATGTTGATGGTGGCACGAGCACCATGAAGGTTGACCCAGATGGAGACATCGGGATTCTCGGCATCCACATCAGGCCTGCTACCACACGTTTCACGGAGACGGTCGCACACGGCATCCTTTACCTTCTGCCCGGTGAAGGTGGAATTGCGCAAAGTGTCGGACGTGCCACGAGCAAAGACAGCCATGGTCTTTTCCGGAACCATGTGATCTTCCCAGGCAATGGCCTTCACGGATTCGTAGAGCTCGTCGGCATCAGCGGCATCCACTCGGTCGATAACCAACATGATGCGGGAAGCGCAACGCGACCACAGGCATGCCTTGTAAGCACCCTGGGGTTTGCCCTGGAAGGAAACACCACCGTTCAGCGGGCGAACACGATACAGACGAAGCCCACGCAGCTCTTCGGCCAAAACTTCTTCAAAGCCAAAGGGGCAAGTTGCAAAGAACTCGAAAAAGCCCTCGGGCAAAGGCTGACGCTTGGCGGCAGGCTTACGTTGACGGTCTTGCTGGGAACGAACGCCTCGGTTGCCGTTGCGGTCGCCCTTAAAGTCGCGGCGCTGGCCCGAACGGTCAAAGCCACCACGCCCACCACGACGTTCCCCCTTGAAACCACCGTCACGACGGTCTCGGTCAAAGCCGCCATCTCGACGATCCGAACCAAACGAAGCCCCACGATTACCACGACGGTCGTCACGCGAGCCAGAACGCCCGGAATCCCTACGATCTCGAGAGCGCTCACCCCTGTACTCACGGTGCTGCCCCGAACGACCAGAGCCCCCCGTACGATCGCGGTTGCCCTTATAGCCACGATAGCCGCGAGCATCTCCGCTAGAGCGCCCTGCTTGACCGTATTCGTTCTTCTGGTCGTCTGCCATGGCGACCTTCCTTCCTGGGCAACGAAAGCCCTCTTGATCCGACGCAGGCGCACCTGTTACGGCCTGCGAAAAAGACACCCGAACTCATCGATGACCTGCATCTAGAGATTCGGGTGTCCAACATTTCCTTATGACGTAAGGAAGAACTAGTCTTCCAGGTAATCCTTCAGCTTCTGAGAGCGAGAGGGATGACGCAACTTCGCAAGCGTCTTGGACTCAATCTGGCGAATACGCTCGCGCGTAACGCCGAATTCGCGACCGACTTCCTCAAGCGTGCGAGGATGCCCGTCAACCAGACCGAAGCGCAGCTCGATGACCTTACGCTCACGCTCTGCCAGGCCATCAAGCGTCTTGCGCAACTGCTCCTGCAGCATGGAGAAGCTGGCAGCATCGGGAGGAACAATTGCGTCGTTGTCTTCGATGAAGTCGCCGAGCTGGGAGTCCTCCTCTTCGCCAATGGGGGTCTCCAGAGAGACAGGCTCCTGAGAAATCTTCTGGATTTCACGGACGCGCTCTTCGGTGAGACCCATCTCTTCGCCAATTTCAGCGGGAGTTGGTTCGCGACCGAGCGACTGCAGAAGCTGTCGCTGGATGCGAACAAGCTTGTTAATGGTTTCGACCATATGCACCGGAATACGGATGGTACGAGCCTGATCCGCGATGGCGCGCGTGATGGCCTGACGAATCCACCACGTGGCATAGGTGGAGAACTTGAAGCCCTTAGTGTAGTCGAACTTTTCGACAGCACGAATCAAGCCCAGGTTACCCTCCTGAATCAAGTCCAGGAACAGCATGCCACGACCGACATAGCGCTTGGCAATAGAGACAACCAGACGAAGATTTGCTTCAATGAGCTGCTGCTTTGCATCAAGACCAACCATTTCGACACGGGTCAGGCGACGGCGCTCACGACGTTCGAGCTCCTTGCCTTCGGCCTCAGCTGCCTCAAGCTGCTCGGTTGCGGCCACACCCGCCTCAATCTTCATGGCCAGGTCGACCTCTTCGGCAGCGGTCAGCAAGCTAACGCGACCGATTTCCTTGAGGTACATGCGAACGGGGTCGCCCGTGAGCAGGGTGACGCTGGTATCGGAACTACGCTTGCTGCGAGAGCGGGCGCGGGCTCGGCTGCTCTTGGACTTCGACACCTTGGGGGCCGTAACTTCGGATGCGGCCTTGAGCTCATGCTCGGGGATTCCTTCAAGAAGCTCGTCGTCACTCATGGACGCAGCTTCCTTGGCTTCTTTGGCCTCTTCCTCGACCGAAGCGATATCGGGCTCTCCATCTTCGTGATCGTCATGATCGTCATGGTCGTCGATAGGCGCGACAACCGCAGCGGGCTTCGTCTTCTTGGCGGCAGGCTTTGAAGAAGTGCCAGTCATTGCGTCATGGACGGCGCTGGCCAAATCGGCCTTCAGGAGGCCCGTAGGGTCAACGCCCAGTTCAGCCGCCTTGAGACGCAATTCGGCGACCTTGAGTTTCTTGAGTTCCGTAAGGCTAGGAACGCCTGCGGATGCGGAGCTATCAGTGGATGCTTTTGCCACGTGCAATCCTTTCAACCTCTGAATTTTTACAGAGTTCTCCTAAAGTAGTGCAAGAAGAAAAGATAGCACAGATTTGGCAAGCGAACTAAAAAAAGTGAAGTATACCCGAAATCGCTTTCATCACAATGGGCCACGGGTCCCTTTTTCGGCACTTCCTGGAAGCTGACCAAACAAAACAAGGGGAAGCACAGAAAGACCCAGGATACCGCCCCAGAAAAAGCCATGGAACGACTCGCAAACGTCGCAGTCACGGCCCCACCTCGAATCCCCCAAAGCGAAGCTCGGCGCCTGCGCAATCCGTTAGAACACGCCAAGATGCCAGGTCAAGCCGAAGGTGCTGACCCTGGAAGAATTCCAGAACCAGCCCCTTGCGGCGAGTCTCTATTTATACCGTCAAGGTTTTGCGGTTTTGGCGCACAGCTCAATCTCCGCACAAAGTGACAGCTAAAGCAAGCTCACGGGATCCACGTCAACCGCAACGTTAACCCCTTGATGAGGCTTTCGCGCACGGAAGTAGGGCAACAACACCTCGCTCGGATCCGAAGCGACAGACGAATTCGGAACCTTGACCAGAAGATGGTAGCGCCAAACGCCCTTCAGCCGATCCAGGACGCACGGCGTTGCGGGGAACACCGTCCAGTCGCGAATGCCCTGCGCACGAATCTGCTCGGACAGCCCCTGAAACAGCTGACGACCCTGCTCCTCTACCTCCAACTTGTCACGACCCCACACCAGCACGTTCACGAGGCGAACAAAGGGCGGATACCCCAGTCCCTGACGAAGCTTGAGCTCATGGTCAAGAAACCTCTTGCGGTCGTAGGTGGCGGCCGCACGAATGGCAACGTCATCGGGACTATAGGTCTGCACTATGACACGTCCCGGAAGCGCGCCACGGCCACAACGGCCCGCCACCTGCGAAAGCAGATCGAAGGTGCGCTCACCTGCCCTGAAATCAGGCAACTTGAGCATCGTGTCCGCATTGATGACGCCAACCAAGGTAACCTCATCAAAGTCGAGACCCTTGGCGATCATCTGCGTTCCCAGCAGGACACCGGCATCAGCCTGCGCGAATTCCTCCAGCAAGCGCTGGTGATCACCCTTCTTGGAAGCCGTGTCGGCATCCATACGCACGATGGTGACGTCACGGTCGGAAAGAAGACTTCTCAGCTCGTCTTCAACACGTTGCGTACCAGCACCGAATCGCTTCAGGTAGGGACTTCCGCATTTGGGGCAAGTCGCAGGTGCACGCCATTCATGACCGCAATGGTGACACACGATTCGATGTCCCCGCTCGTGATAGGTCAGCGACGTGGAGCACAGGTCACAAATGGGAACGAAGCCGCAGTCACGACACAAAAGGAACTGAGCGAAACCACGCTGATTCAGCAAGAGAACCGCCTTGTGTCCTGCATCCATCTCTTCGAACAGGGCCTTCTGGAGGGCTTTGGAGAACATCGAGCGGTTCCCCCTGCCAAATTCGCCTCCCATGTTCACGACGCGCACGGGCGGCAGAGGCTGGCCGTTGGCCCGATTGGGCATCTCGACGCGCACCCACCTTGGATCCTGCTCGCAGAGCGCCAAGGCCTCAATGGAGGGAGTTGCCGAACCCAAGACCAAGCTTGCGTCAGCGCGGCACACCATCCACCAAGCAACATCACGCGTCACGTAACGCGGCGCCTGGTCCTGCTTGTAGCTGCCTTCATGCTCCTCGTCGATGACGATAAGGCCCACGTTGGGCAGCGGTGCAAACAGGGCACTGCGGGCACCCACCACCACACGGGCGACACCAGTGCGAATAAGTTCCCACTGGTCAAAACGCTCGCCAGCCGTCATGCGCGAATGCAGGACCGCCACGGTGTCGCCAAACCTGCCCCTGAAACGAGCCAAGGTCTGAGGAGTCAGGCTGATTTCGGGAACCAAGACGATGGCGTTTCGGCCCTGCTCAAGCTCTGCAGCAATGGCCTGCAGGTACACCTCGGTCTTGCCCGAGCCAGTAACGCCATCGACCACCACGGCACGTCCACCCGTATGAGCGCGCGATTCGCGAATCGCGTCAAGGGCGTGCTGCTGGTCTGGGGTCAAGTCATGAGCCGGTTTTACTCGTGCGGCAAACACCGCACTTTCGCCGCCAACCCCACGATAGCGTCGCCGTTCCTCGATGCGCACTACGCCCTTGGACTCGAGCGACTTCAACGTTGAAGAGACGTTGCCGTATTCTGCCGTCAGATCAGCAACCTTGAGATCACCTTGCTCAAGCGCCTCAAGAACCGCAATCTGCTTGACGGCCGACTTACGAGGTACAAAGTTGGCAGCCGCCGGCTCCCTGACCACCCATCGGTCGTCAACCTCATGGCTTACGGCAGACAGCACCTGCCAGCGACCATCGATGAGCTTCATCTTGGGAACGCCCCCAGGAGGCGTAAACAGGCGCACGCAACTCGAAAGGGGCGCAATGTAGCGCGCCGCCATGAACTGAGCGCAATCGGCGCCAATCTGGTTGAAGAAGGGGGCTGAGACCACCTGCTTTACGGGCTTGAGCCTCCGCCCGCTCGGCTCTTCGCCTTCATCTATCGCCATGACAAAGCCGATCGCATCACGGTTGCCAAAGGGCACCAGGACCGAAGCCCCCACCTCGAGCTCCACGGGATTTCCCACAGGGTCGGTCAGGTGCTCGGGCACACGATAGGTGAAGGCCTGGTCCAAGGCCTGGGTCTGGATGTCGAGTATCACTTGAGCGCATTTCATGTGCGTGAGTATAGCAAGCACAACAAAAAAGAGGGGCGCCCTAAGGCATCCCCTCTCAGTTCTGAAAGCAGTTTGAGGCAGTGTGGGGCTTACAGGCCGCAAGCAGCCTTAAGCTCATCGACCTTGTCGCGACGCTCCCAGGTAAACTCAGGAAGCTCACGACCAAAGTGACCATAGGCGGCCGTCTTGCGATAGATGGGACGACGGAGGTCAAGCTGCTGAATAATAGCCGCAGGACGCAGGTCGAAGACCTTGTCCACGGCAGCCTCGATGAGTTCCTGGTCGACGTGGTTGGTGCCAAAGGTATCAACCATGATGGACACGGGATGAGCAACGCCGATAGCGTAGGCGATCTGAACCTCACAGCGGTCGGCCAGACCGGCAGCCACCACGTTCTTGGCAACCCAGCGTGCAGCATAGGCACCAGAGCGGTCAACCTTGGTGCAGTCCTTTCCGCTGAAGGCGCCACCACCATGACGGCCCATGCCACCGTAGGTATCGACGATGATCTTACGACCCGTCAGACCTGCGTCACCCATGGGGCCACCCACGACAAAGCGACCCGTAGGATTGATGTAGACCTCCGCATCGGAATAGTCAATGCCAATGGACTCAAGAACTGGAGCGATGACTTGCGTGCGCAAGCCCTCTTCTATCTCCTCGTTGGTGGCTTCCTCGGAATGCTGGGTGGAGATGACGATCTTTTCGATGGCGACAGGAGCGTCGTCGACGTAGCGCACGGAAACCTGTGTCTTGCCATCGGGACGAAGATAAGGAAGGGTGCCGTTCTTACGAACCTCGGACAGACGCTCGGACAGGCGATGCGCCGTGTAGATGGGAAGAGGCATCAGGGTAGGAGTCTCGTTGCAGGCAAAACCGAACATCATGCCCTGGTCGCCAGCACCCACCTTGTCGAAGTCCTCCTGGGCGTTGCCATGTTGGGCTTCCCAGGACTCGTCAACGCCCTGAGCAATATCAGCGGACTGCTCGTGAATAGCGTTCAAGACGCCACAGGTACTGGAGTCAAAGCCATACTTTGCGCGGTTATAGCCGATGTCATCGAGGACCTCACGAGCAATCTCCTGCACGTCCACATATGCCTGGGTGCGAATCTCTCCGGTCACGATGACCATGCCCGTAGTGGCCATGGTTTCGCAGGCGCAGCGCAACTGGCTGGGATCGGCAGGCTGACCATTGGGGGCAATGTAGCCTTTTTCGGCGAGCTCGATTTCCTTGGCAAGGATGGCATCAAGAATTGCATCGCTGATCTGGTCGCAAACCTTGTCAGGATGGCCTTCCGTGACAGACTCGCTGGTAAACAGATAGGAACGGGTCACGTTCGTTCTCCTTCGTATAGATTAATCCGAGTTAATGTAGCACAAGCAAGCCCATTCCTCATACGTACGATCATATACTCTGCCTTTTTTGCACACAGTGACCCCTGCCACCCCGAGACGTCCCGCGACAGGGTAAAGTCATCAGGGAAACAACCGGCATCAAGCCCTTCCGGGAAGAAGGAACCCGAATGACCAAAAACAAAGCTCTCACAGAAGAATACTTTGCCTGCGCAGAGGCCCTGGATGGCGACATCGCCGGGCGCCGCACGGCACTTTCCTACATGGAGAACTCAACAGCCATCGTCCATCACCAGGTAGTTGCGTCGTCCTTCATCCCCCGCCTGTTCGACAACGAGTCCTGGGAAGCCTTTCGCACCATCTCCGAGACCACGCATCGTATCCTGGTCAAAGTTATCGAACGCTACCTGTCCGACCCCGGCTACCGCAGCATCTTCCATTTCGACAAGCGCCTCGAAGAGCTTATCTTGTGCCCTCGTGGCTACGATGCCGTCTTGCCCTTCGCGCGCATCGACACTTTCCTTGACGAAGACACGCTGGAATGTGGCTTCTGCGAGTTCAACGGCGATGGCTCGGCCGGCATGAACGAAAACCGAGAGATCACGCATTCCCTCGAGCAAACTGCCACTTATCAGGCCTTCGCTGCCAAGCACGCACTTGAGCCTTGCGAGCTGTTCTATTCCTGGGTCGACGAGTTCATCCGCATCTATGAGAGCTACGAACGCAAGGTCGAGCAGCCCCGCTTTGCCATCTGCGACTATCTTGACCTCGGCGTAGTGGACGAGTTTCACATCTTCTGCGAGTACTTCGCCGAACGCGGCTACGAATGCGTGGTTCGCGACGTGCGCGACTTGAAGTGGGACGGAGCACGGCTTCGCGATGCCGAAGGGCTTCCCATTGACGCAATCTGGCGCCGCTCGGTTACCAATGATGTGCTTGAGTACTGGGACCAGTCCCAAGGTCTCATCGAGGCAGTGCGCAACGAAGGCGTGGCTTTGATCGGAAGCTTCCAGGGACACCTGGTGCACGACAAGCAGATCTTCGACGCGCTCTACCATCCCAAGACGCAAGCCTTCCTGACCGATGAGGAAAACGCCTTCGTCAAGGCACATGTGCCCCAGACCAAATTCCTTGATTCCGCACACGTGGACCTCGACGAAATCCGCACGACCAAGGACAAGTGGATCATCAAGCCCACCGATGCCTACGGAGCCCAGGACGTCTATGCGGGTCAGAGCTGCACGCAGCAGGAATGGGACACCCTGATCGAGCGCTTTGCCAACGGTGCCGCCGGCGCACCCTTCCTGGTCCAGACCTTCATCACGCCCTACAAAACCCACACGCTGCGTCCCGACCTGGATATCGCGCAGCTTTCCGATGACGAAGTGGACCGCACGGGGGCCTGGTACAACAACCTGAACGGCCTGTATGTCTATAACGGCCATTTCCAGGGCATCTTCTCCCGCCTAGGACCTCACCCCACCATCTCGAAGCAGAACGAGGGCATGACCGCTGCTACCATCCACGTCTGCGAGTAGCTTCATGGCACCTGGAAGGAAGAGCACGGGAGTCGCCGGTCGAAGCGTGGCGCAACGTATCCTAGGAGCCTTCGTAGCCCTTATTACCTGCCTTTGCCTTGCCTGGTCGCTGTTTGGGGCAGGCCTGGTAGTGTGCACCACGAAGGAAGCGACAAACGCACTGGGCTCGTCGCTTTCCGGATGGGACAACAGCGCACTACCCGCCGAGGACATGGCAGCCATAGCCGAGGAAGTTCGCCTGTACAGCCTAGGACAGGCCACCACCGAACAGCTTGAGCAAACCACGCTTACTGCGGTGAAGAAGAACTATCCGGCAGTTGCCCGGGTCATTGACACCGGCAGCTTAGTGGCAGGCCTTGCGACCAGCGAAGACTCCCCGTCTTCTGCATCAGGGGAAGACGGAACTGCCACCACG
>JAUNOE010000047.1 GCA_030537255.1 Coriobacteriia bacterium | reverse complement strand
TGTATAATCCTCTTCTCAGGCCCCCGGGTCAAGTGATTTCTTGGGAAGTAGGCGGATTTTTCCGTCATGTGCCGCCTGACCTGGGGCTATGCTGGTGGGGTGCCTGGAACGCCAGGGGGCGTGGGGTTGGCTAGCGCCATCCTTCCCTAGTGACAGCCATCTGATTCGCAACCAGAACAACCTGGACAGGAGGCGCGAACGGACCTACTGGCAGTTTCTCCTTGCTGAGAACGCAGATAGGCAGCTATCAATAGGCACAGGATGACCGCAGCGATCAAGCCTGCAGGCATAAGCTGAGAAAGCTGCCCTGAAACAATCGAGCAGATGGCATAGGTGAAATAAGACACCACCCAGGCAACAGAGCACTGCAGAAGAACCATCTCCACGGCAGCGCGTGCACCACCTTGCTCGCTTCGCACCGTGGCAATGGCGGCGACACATGGCGTGTACAACAGAACAAAGACCAGGAACGCCACCGCCGACGTGGGCGTAAACAGCATGGTGAGATCCACCCCTGGACCCATGACCTGAGTCAAGGTGGACACCACGCTTTCCTTGGCCATAAAGCCCGTCATGAGGGCCGTGGCACAACGCCAGTCGCCGTAACCCAAGGGAGCAAACAAGGGAGCGATCACGCCACCAATCATGGCAAGCAAGCTTGAGTCGACATCGTCTACGACGTTGAGACGCACATCGAAAGTCTGCAGGAACCAAATGATCACGCAGGCTGCCAACACCACCGTGAAAGCCTTCTTGATGAATCCCTTTGACTTGTCCCACACCAGACGCCCCACGCTCTTTGGAGCAGGAAGACGATAGTTAGGCAGCTCCATGACGAAGGGGACGGGCTTGCCACGAAGGCGTAGCTTTTTTAGGACAGCAGCAAATGCGATGCCGACAAGCACGCCAAATGCGTATAGGCCAATCATCACGATAGGCTGCAGCTCTCGCGGAAAGAAGGCGGCAACCAACAAAGAATAGATAGGGAGCTTGGCACTGCAGCTCATAAACGGCACGAGCATCGTAGTCATCTTGCGGTCGCGTTCGCTCGACAAGGTGCGGGTGGCCATGATGGAGGGAACCGAACAGCCAAAGCCCATGAGCAGGGGAACGATGCTGCGACCCGACAGGCCGATCTTGCGCATCGCACGGTCCATGACGAAGGCCACACGAGCCATGTAGCCGGAATCCTCCAGGATCGACAGGAAGAAGAACAGGGTTGCGATAGTGGGCAAAAAGCCGATAACGGCTCCAACGCCGGCACCGATGCCATCAACGAAAAGTGAGGCTGCCACAGGATTCATGCCCCAGGCCGCAAGCCCTGCGTCAAGCGACTCCAGGGCAATGTCGACGCCCGCACTTACCAGATCCGACAGCGTTCCACCCACCGGACCAAAGGTGAGCACGAAAACGGCAGCCATAATGGCGAAGAAACAGGGGATGCCCGTGAAACGTCCCGTGAGGATCTTGTCGACGGCAACACTGCGCTTATGTTCACGGCTTTCCTGAGGACGAACGACGGTCTGGCCACAGAGCGTGGACAGATACGAGAAGCGCATGTTTGCCAGGGCGGCCTCGCTGTCCATGCCAGCGTCGCGTTCCATGACAGCGATGAGCTCCTTTATGGAATCTGCCACGCTGCGAGGAAAATTAAGCTTAGCGGCAATGATTTCGTCCCCTTCGACCACCTTGGTGGCTGCAAAGCGGACGGGGATGCCCGCTTGTTCGGCATAGGGCTCGATCACGTGTGCCGTTGCATGAATGCAGCGGTGGACGGCTCCCAGTGGGTCATCTTCCTGTTCGCTAGACGGACAGAAGTCGATCTGCCCTGGGACCTCACAGAAACGAGCAACGTGCAATGCGTGGTCCACCAGCTCTTCGACACCTTCGTTGCGTACGGCCGAAATAGGAACAACGGGAATACCAAGTGCCTGCTCAAGTGCGTTGACGTGAATGGTTCCCCCATTAGATTCGACTTCGTCCATCATGTTCAGCGCAAGCACCATAGGAATGCCCAGCTCCATGATCTGCATGGTGAGATAGAGGTTGCGCTCGATGTTGGTGCCATCAACGATGTTGATGATGCCGTCGGGCTTGGAATCAAGGAGGAAGTCACGCGTGACGATTTCCTCGTTGGAATAAGGACTCAGGGAATAGACACCGGGCAAGTCCGTAACGAGCGCGTCTGCGTGGTTACGAATGATACCGTCCTTGCGATCGACCGTGACGCCAGGGAAGTTTCCCACATGCTGCTTGGAGCCCGTCAGCTGGTTGAACAGGGTGGTCTTACCACAATTCTGATTACCCACCAGGGCAAAGGTCAACGGACCCTTCTTTGCCGACTCGCGGGAAACATGACGTTTGTAGTCACCCGTTCCGCTGAGCTCGCCCAAACCAGGGTGTTCGACATCCTGACGAAAGGCGATGGAGGGCCCAAGCGCAGGTGCGGCAGCCGCGTCTGCGCCATCGGCAAGCGCGACTTCGACCTGACCCGCTTCCTCCAAGCGCAGCGTAAGCTCGAAGCCACGAACGTTTACCTGGATAGGGTCCCCCATCGGAGCACGCTTCTGAAGCACCAAGAAAGCATTGGGCGTCAAACCCATGTCCAATAGGTGCCGTCTGATGGCGCCCTCACCCGACACCTTCCTGATTACCGCATGCTGCCCATTCTTTAATTCGCTCAGAAGCATTCGCGTGCAAGCCCTTCATTCATCATGTTCGCTCGATGAAACATTCTTGCAGTTTGCCTAGACGAAGCAAGCCAGAATCAAGCATGCGCAAAAGAACGACCCGCGAACGCATGTCGACGAGAACCTTGCCCGGAAAAGACCGGCCGCCTCAAGGGTCCACCAGCTAGCACGCCACCAACTCGTCCACGATGCACCCTGATTCGATTCGATAGACGCGATCGCAGAAGCCGTTTACCAGAGCAAGATCGTGACTGACGAAGAGGAAGGCCGCCCCCAAATCCTCCCGGAGATGCCGCAACACGTCCATTACGTGAGACTGAACCGTCACGTCGAGGGCGCTCGTGGGCTCATCGCAAATCAGCAATGCTGGGCTACCGACGATCGCTCGGGCAATCGCTGCCCGCTGGCACTCCCCTCCCGACAGCTCAAAAGCGTGCTTCTTGGCAAACGAAGAAGGCAGCCCCACAAGGTCCAAGGCTTCGGCAATACGCTTATCGGGAGACGCTACGCCGCGGTCGGGAAGATAAGCAAAGCCTTCAGCAACTGCTTGACCAATCGTCATAAAGGGTGCGAACGACGCCTCGGGATTCTGAAAGACCATTTGCATGTCAAGCCAGGCTGCCCGTTGCAGCCTTCGTTGCGAGCGATTTGAGTGCTCGCCCATCACGCGCGTGATGCCCTGGAAAGTAACCTGCCCGGAATCAGCCTGCTCGAGGCCGGCAACGATACGCGCCAAGCTTGATTTCCCGCTACCCGAAGGACCGATGAGACCAACGCTCTCCGCCTCTCCGACCTTGATCGAAACATCATCGAGGGCGCGAAAGGAACCCTTGCGGTTATAGGTCTTCGTTATGTGACTGGCTTCAAGAAGCATGGTGGCCCTTTCCGATGTAGCGGCAATCCCCCGAGCCTTCGTGGCGCAGGCTTACAAAGGATCGTTCGAAACGAGGGATGGAAGCGATGAGCTCCCGGGTATAGGGATGCGAAGGATTCTTGAGGACGGTCTGGGGATCTCCCGATTCAAGCACCCGTCCGTCCCTCATCACCAACAGATAATCCGACAAGGATGCAACGAATTCTATATCGTGACCAACCAAGAGGATTGCCATATCGCGTTCGTTTTTCAGGCGCCTCAGCAGGCCGCCCACCTGATTTCGCGAATCGACGTCAAGTGCGCTGGTGGGCTCATCCGCCAACAGGAGCAAAGGCTCGCCAGCAAGGGCAAAGGCAATAGCAACACGCTGGCACAGACCGCCCGAAAGCTCCGAAGGAAGAGACGACAGCACGTGCTCGACATCATCGATGCCCAAGGATTCGAGGACTGCCACCTTTTCGCTGCGACCCATCTCCCTGCCATGAGCCGCAAGGACCTCGTCAAATTGGTCCTCCACAGAAAACAGGGGATCCAAGGACAGCTGTCCGTTCTGGAACAAGTAGGACAACTTGCCTCCGCGCAATCGCCTCATGTCAGCTTCCCTGAGCGCAAGCAAGCTCTGGCCCGCAAAACGAACATCCCCCTCGGCCACCCGCGCTTGAGGAGGAAGAAGGCGAGCAATAGCTCTCAGCAGCGTGCTTTTGCCGGAGCCACTTTCACCAACAATGCCCACCACCTGACCGGCCCTCACCTCAAAGCTAACGGGGCCGAGGGCACGGACGCGCCCATAGGACACGCCCAAGCCCTCGACTTCAAGAAGGCACCCTGTATTCCCAGATGCCGCCATGCCTATTCGACGTCCGTGTCAACGGTGACAAAATAGTATTCGGAAGGTGCCGCAGCCAACCCCGTTACGGACTTGTCGCAAATCACGACCGCTTCGGAGTTTGCAAAGAATACATAGGGCACGTCATCGAGCACCATCTGCGATATTTCGCGAACAAGGGTATTGCGCTCGTTGTCATCGGTGGAAGCCTCGAGCTTCTTCGCAAGCTCATCGACCTTGGCATTGAAATACTTGCCGAAGTTGTTCGAACCATCAGAAGCGAAAGAGATGTTGACGAAGTAGGACTGGTTGCCCGTAGGAGCCATCGCATAGCTGTCGAGGGTCATGTCAGGATCGTCCTTCGCGAAGGTCTTGGAGTCCTCGAGGAAATAGTCAGTGGGAACGATCTTGAGCTTGATTCCAGCCTCGCCGAGCTTGGACTGAAGGTCGTCGGCAAGCTGGGTGAAGCGCTCGTAGTTCGTGCATACATAAAGGCTCAGTTCCACGGGCTTTCCATTGAGCTCGCGCACGCCGTCGCCATCAGAGTCCGTAATGCCCGCCTCTTCGAGAGTCTTCTTGGCTGCCTCGACGTCACACGTGGAGACCTTAACGTTCAGGCCATCGGTACCACCAAAAGGAAGGGTGGAGCTATATACGCTCCAGCTTGCCACGGCAGATCCCTGGCAAATCGTGGATGCGTAGCCTTCGCGGTCGATGCAATAGGCAACCGCAGTGCGAACTGCGTCGTTCTTGATGACGTCATGCTTCATATTCATACGGATGAAATCAGCACGGGAAGACGTAGTGCTCATGCGCGTGTACTTGCTCTCGTCATTCAGGGTTGCCGCAGTGGAGGCGGAAGGCATGGCGACAGCCTGGATTTCGCCCTTCTGCATGGCCATGGTGATGGCGTTGTCATCAGCGAAGCAAGTCAACGTAACCTCGTCGAGCTTGGGCGTACCGTTCCAGTAGGACTTGTTAGGAACAAGAACAATTTCATCCTCAGCCTTGAAGCTCTTCTTCATATAAGGACCGGTTGCAGGAGTTTCCTTGGCATAATCGACGCCCTTGCCAACGTAGTAAACGCACAGAAGGGGATCGCACAGCGCGTTCTTCAGGCTGGGAACCTCTTCCTTGGTAACGATGGTCAGCTTGTTACCCTCGGCAGAAAGACTCTTGTAGGCGAGCGTTTCGGCGCCGCGGGAGTTCTCGGCGTACGTACGCTCCCAGGCCTTCTTCACGGCTGCCGCATCGCAAGGCTCCCCGTTAGAGAAGGTGATGCCTTCGTTGAGCTCGACAACCCACGTGTGCTTATCGGTCTGCGTGGCGCTTTTTGCCAGCCAGGGTTGTGGCGTCAAGTCGTCACCGACCTTGAAGAGATTCTCGACGATGCCGTAGTAGGAAAGATACCAGCTGTCCCAGTCGGAAGCAGGATCCATGCTTTCGGCATAAAAATAGGTAGTAGAGCCCGCATGAAGCGTCTTTGGCTCGTCGCTTTCCTTCTGCTGCTCTTGGCTGCCACCACACCCAGTGAGGGCCAGGGCAAAGGCAATGCACATGACCATTGCCACAGCAGCCAAAAGCCTACGCATGCCTTTCCTCTTTTTGATTGAATTCACGAGCGTATCCTCTCTTTCTTCCGTCCGTCAGACGGAATCCTCTCTGTCTGCCTCCCGCGAACGATGCGCGAAAGCAAGCCACCGCCAAAGCGACCAAAATCACTTTCCTCAGCATCGGATGCGCATGAAACCTGATTTCGCGCATCTAGGACGTCACGAAGCGCGTCGCCCAAAAGATTGAACAAAACAATGGCGACGAACAGGGCAAACATGGGAACCAGCATGCACCAGATGGCGTACTGGAAGGTGGGCTGAGCCTCCGCAATCATGGTTCCCCATTCATTCGTGGGCCGTTCGGGGCCCAGGCCAATGAAGGAAAGACCCGCCATGGTAAGAATGATGTCGCTTATTGACAGCGCAGCCATTACGGCAACAGGGCCAGCGACTTCGGGAAGTGCGTATTTCAACAGGATCGACCTGGTCGGAGCGCCGCACATCCGTGCGGCTCTTAGGCAATCGGAATGCCTGAAGCTTGCAACGATGCTGCGAACCTGGCGTGCAAACTGAGTCCAATACACCACGGAAAGGGCAACGACCATGTTCAGCATGCCCTGACCAAGAATTCCCGCCACAGCAATGGCAAGGACGAAGCTCGGAAATGCTTGGAATGCAGTGATGACCTTGCTGAGGACGTAATCAACCTTGCCTCCGAAATAACCAGACAAAAGACCTACGAACACGCCTAGGAGAACCACGACAACAAGCACGGCGAAAGCCATGAGCACCGACTCCGAACCACCGAACAAAGTGCGCAGGAGCACATCGCGCCCCAGTTGGTCACTGCCAAGCAGGAAGCCATCCTGTCCAGGCGCCCTCAAGGCCTCAGACAAATTGGTGTCATTGGGGTCGAAGGGGACCAACGCCGGCAACACCAGAAGGATCCCCACAAACACAAGAGTCGCACTAAGCACCATGAGGAATTTCGTCCGAGCAGAAGGCCTAGGCATGATCGGAGACCTCCCCCGACACTGACGCTCCTAGCTTCACACGAGGATCAAGGAAACGATACGCACAGTCCACCAGGCCATTGAGCACCAAATACAGAATGGCCATGGTCAGAGCAAAAGCGCTGATGAAAGCGTAATCGCGATGGCCAACCGCCAAAACCGATTGATATCCCAAACCAGGCCAGGAAAAAATGCTCTCCACGATGGCGGACCCCCCCAACAACATGCCAAAGGACACACCAACAAGAGTCAACAAAGGCACGGCGATGTTCCGAAGAACATGCACCCACAAAATCCGGCGCTCGCTGACGCCTCTAGAACGGAGCCCATCGACATAGGGAGCGTTGAGCTGCTCGAGCGCATAGGCGCGAATCTGCCGAGATAGCCAGGCAGCCAAAGGAAGGCCCAGGGAAAGGGCAGGGAGGAAGACGCCCGAGGCATCGCGCGTGGACAACACGTCCACCATGTTAAGACCGACGGAAAACACGTACAGCAAAATGAGTGCGACGAAGAAAGAGGGCAAGGCATTGAACAGGTACGTCACGGCACGCACGACCCGGTCAAAAACGCTACCCTGCCTTTGGGCGCAAAGCAGCCCAGTGGGAACGGCCAGAAGAACTGCCACCGCAAGAGACGCCGCCGCCAAAAGCAAGGTATAGGGCAGAGCTCCAAATAACATGTCAGACACGGGCTGTCCCGTACGCAGCGAAGTCCCCAAATCGCCCTGGAGAAGGCCAGCCAGCCAGCTCAAATACTGGAGGGGCGCAGGTTGATCAAGACCTAGCTCCAAGCGCTTTTGGGCAAGCTGCTCTTCGGTAGGCGCAATGCCCATGCTCGTGAAAGACTGTACGGCTGCATCGGTCGGCGAAAGGGCGGCCAGAGCAAAAGCAATACACGTTACCAGAAAGACGACAAGGACAGCACCAGCAATGGTTGAGGCAATCTTCTTCATAAAAGATGCTACTTGCTAGCCTCGACCATAAACAAAGGCGAGGAGCCATAGAAGGATTGTTCGCCTTCGGTCCATACGCGCTTCCAGATTTCATCATTGGCCATCACGCCACGCGCACCCAGGGATTCAAGGGCCGTAACGTCCCATGCGGGACGAAGTTCGTAAGTCAGGGGAAGTTGACGGGCGATGATCTCGCAACGAGACTCTTCGTCATCGGTTGCGCGCGATTCTTCGCGGTAGCCCAGGGAATCGATGTCGACCTGCTGACGAAGCCGGTCTTCGTTCGTGGGTTCGTCAACAAGGTAGCGATACCAGTTTGCGTCAAACACCAGCAACTTGCCGCCCGGCTTCAAAACGCGCAACCATTCCTGGTAGCACGCCTGAGGATTACGCATGAGCCACGTAACGTTGCGTGAGACGACAAGGTCAAAGGAGCCCGCTTCAAAGGGAAGCTGACTTACGTCTCCTTCAAGAAAGCTAACGGCCCTACCTTGTCCTAGGGCCTCCACGTTTGCCATGGCCTGCTTGAGCATTTCAGGACTCGAGTCGATGCCAACCACGGCACAACCCATCTGGGACAAAAGCATTTCAAAGAAGCCAGGGCCGCAACCCAAGTCAAGGACACGTGGACGACCGAAGTCCACAGCGTCACTTTCCTCACGCTCAAGACGAATGACATCGGACAGCTGCTCGTGCAGCAACAAACCCCAGGCATTCCATTGATCGGTATCCACTTCGTCCATCACGCCACTGGAATAGGAACCAGAACGATTGTCCCAATACTCAACAATGTCGCAACCTAGGGCATCATGAGAAACACCAAAAGGGGAATCGTCTTCAGGGCAGGCGCCCATAAGATTCGGAGCAAGAGCAGCAGCGAAACGAGAATCCATCAGCGAAGACCTCCTGGCAAATACGGACCACAACGCATCTCGTGTGCGTGTTATTGTCGTACGGTTTGTAACACGTAACACGATAGACGCTACCGTAACACTGCCCCAAGCACAATGCCACACTCGCCCTGCGGTGTCCCTCAAGCGCCAATGGGGGTACCCAGACTCTTTGTGTAAAAAAAGGAGCCCGCTTGAAAGCGGGCTCCCTAACGGCAACTCAATTCTCTACAGGACGCGACGTGATTCGATGGCTCGTCCTAACGTCACTTCGTCGGCAAACTCCAGGTCACCGCCAACGGGCAGGCCACTGGCCAAGCGCGTCACCTTCACCCCCGTTGGAGCTATCAGGCGTGCGAGATAGCTCGCGGTGGTTTCGCCTTCCACATTCGGGTTTGTTGCCAGAATGACCTCCTTGATGCCCGGGTCATTCAAACGCGCGAGCAGCTCGGTGACGTGAAGCGCATCAGGACCAATGCCCTCCAGAGGGGAAAGAGCTCCACCCAGCACATGGTAGGTCCCAGAAAACACGCCTGTCCTTTCGATGGGCGGGATGTCGCGAGGCTCGGACACGACGCAGATCACCGATGCGTCGCGCTTTTCAGACGCGCAGATTTCGCAAAGCTCGTCCTGCGCATAGTTGAAGCAACGCTTGCAGAAGTGAACATGCTGCTTCACGTCAGTGATGGCATCGGCCAGACGCAGCGCATCGGACGAACTGGAATTCAGGATCCAGTAGGCAATACGTTGAGCCGACTTGGGTCCAACACCAGGAAGCTTTTCGAGCTCGTCAAGCAAGCGCTGGATGGAAGGAGCTGCGTACATGCGAAATTAGAACAGGCCGGGAATTCCGCCAGGCATACCAGGAATCTTCATGTTGCCGGTAGCGGCGCTGATGCGCTGAGAGCCGAGCTCAGCAGCACCACGAAGAGCCTCGTTGACGGCAGCAGAGATCATGTCCTGCAGCATCTCAACGTCTTCGGGATCGATGGCCTCGGGATCGATGGTCAGGGACACCAGCTTGGAGTCACCCGACGCAACGGCCTTGACCATGCCGCCACCTGCGCTTGCCTCGAAGGTGAGCTGTGCGGCCTCTTCCTGGGCCTTGGCCAGCTCGGCCTGCATCTTGCGAGCCTGCTTCATCATCGCCTGCATGTTCATAGCCATGAAGGAACTCCTTTTCGTTGTGAGCAAATAAAAGAATTGTATACGAAGGGCCCCTGACACGCCCCGCCAAAGCGGGATGCCCACAAAGGAACCCCCTCAACCGTTATCCAAGGTCGGAAAAGCGCACTCCCCCGCCAAAGGCATCGTTGAAGATCTTCTCCAGACGCTCCACCTCGGCTGCGTCTTCGGCGGTAGCTGCTGCGGGAGCAGCCTTGGAGACATCAGATCGAGGCGCAGTAGGCCGATCTGCGACAGCACGAGGATTCGATGCCCTAAGAGAAGAAGGAGGCACGGGTCGCTCTTGCGCCACAGGGGCCGCAGCTGCGGGCGCCTCAAATTCAAAAGGGCGGTCAGCGTCCTCGTCATACGAGTCGGCGATAGACCCATACACGTCCAAGGGGACGTCATCATCGTGCGAATAAGCCGGTGCGGAAGTACCTTGCGCCTGAGGGCGTGCGGGCACTCCTCCCTGAGCAGGATACGCAGGAACAGAAGCCGCAGCAGCTGACCTGCTTGCTGAAGATCGGGCAGGAGCATTCTTCAGCTGAGCCTGTGCTGCACGAATGGCTTCACGAGCCCTTCGTGCAGCGTCCTCTGCCCTTGCCGCAGACGGATTGTTCTGAGAAGCAGCAGCCTCCGGAGTTGACTGAGAACGGACGACGGGCATTGGCGCAGGTGCCGCAGGCCTCGGAGCAGGGGCTGCGGCCAGAGGCGTCGAG
>JAUNOE010000005.1:20413-39358 GCA_030537255.1 Coriobacteriia bacterium | reverse complement strand
GCTTTTGGCGGCGGCGCTGGCTCTGGGAGCGGTCGGAGTGGATGACGCCGGTCTTGTAGCCGGCACGACGCAGGCGCCTGGAGCAGGAGTCGACGCGATGGCGGGTGCGTGCGAACACGATGACGCGCCCGGCACCGTGTTCTTCCAGGATGGCAAGGAGCGCAGAAGGCTTGGCGGCGTGGGAGATGCGCACGATGGACTGCTCGACGGTCTGGGCGGTTTCGCCGCGGCGGGCGACCTCTACCTTTTCGGGGTCGTTGAGCATTTCGCGGGCGACCTTTTCGACGGTCTTGTCGATGGTGGCGCTGAATAGCAGGGTCTGGTGCTCGCCCGTGCATTCGCCGACGATGCGCTTGATGGCAGGCAAGAAGCCCATGTCCAGCATGCGGTCGGCTTCGTCGAGGACCACCATCTGGACTTGGTCGAGATGGGCGGCGCCTTGGCCAATCAGGTCCTCCAGGCGGCCGGGGGTGGCAATGAGCACGTCGGTGCCGCGCTTCAGGGCCTCACGCTGGGGGTTGTAGGAAACGCCGCCCACCACGGTGGTGACGCGGTGCTTGGTAACCTTTGTGATCTTGCCGCATACGTCGCTGATCTGGTCTGCCAGTTCGCGCGTGGGAGTGACCACCAGCATCAGGGGGCCACAGTGCTTCTTGGCATGAGGCAGCCTGTCCAGGCAGGGCAGACAGAAGGCAGCCGTCTTGCCGGTGCCGGTCTGTGCGCCAGCGATCAGGTCTCGGCCTTCGAGGGCCAAGGGGATGGCCTTCTGCTGGATGGGGGTGGGCTTGTCGTAGCCCAGGACGTCGATGGCCTCGAGTGTCTGCTCGGAAAGGCCCAGGTCTTCGAACTTCGTCAAAGAAAATCCTCTTTTCACAAAAGACGGGGCCTTTGATGCCCCGTACCTGATAGGGAAGCGCACACACGCCCCTCCCGTGATTGCGTTAGGTCTGGTTTTGCTTGGCCTTGGATGGAGCGAGGCCCGCAGAAGCGTGGAGGCTGCGGGTTCTAAGCCATCAGCGTGAACGGGGCATGCGGTGAGTGCCTGCATGCCATGCGTCCAAGAGGTCCAAGGCTGGCGTGAACCATAAGGTGTCATGTCAACGAATCAATCGTGACAGAACTAAAGATATTACCACGGAACTACGTCAAATCTCCGTTTGGGGCATAAGGAAGGGTCCCAAAGCGGTGCCTGGGACCCTTCCATTGTGTTTGCGGGATGCCTAGTAGCGAGGATAGCTTGCCAGGAAGCTTGCCAAGTCGGTGTCCTTGTGATGCTGGGGAATCTTTGCCCATACCTTGTCGGCGAGTTTGGGTTGGCCGTTTGCCGTCCAGACCTGACGGGCGTAGCCAAAGAGCTCGGGTGTGACGAACAGTCCCAGGTCCCAGTTGGAAAGGAAGCTTTTGCTCAGAGAGAGGTAGTTCTGTTCTTCCAGCAAGGCTTCAAGTTTCTTCGTGTCGCCAGCATCTGATGCGGCCTTAAGTTCTGCTGCGTGGGGAAGGAGACGGGCATAGATGTCGATGCGGTCGCGGCTCATGCGGGCACGGGCGTAGCCCTTGCGCTGGACGTTGCCCCACGGGATAAGTTCTTGCTGCCACCACAGGAAGGCTTCGAGGCCAAGCTTCTGGGCGCCGCGGCAATCAATGCCCTGCGCCTCCATGAGGGCAAGGGCGTCTTCGAAGCCCAGGTCGGGCGAACAGATGCAGCGTACGCGGTTTGCACGAGCGGGACGCCAGACTTTCTGGTCGAGGTTGCTCCAAGCAATTCCGCACCAGCGCTTCAGGTAGTCGTCAAGCTTGTGGGGCAGGGGGAGTTCAATGCCTGAGAAAGGCGCATAGGTGGCGGAATCGAGCATGGAGGCCTCCACAACCAGGGAACCCTTGCTGTTGGGGGCATCGAAGGCGTAGAGCTCGGATGCCTTGGCATCGTTCTTCGCCAGGCGGGAATAGAGGTAGCTTGCCACCGCACCCGACCCAAAGGTCTTTTCGATGGAGCGCACCTGGTCAAGGGCACGTTGGCGCTTGTCGTTCATCGTGCCGAACTTGCGACCGCCCTTGAGCAGGGCATGTCCCCACTCAAGGCGGCGCTGAAGGGCACCAGGCTTCTTTGTGTAGAGGGGATGGATGGTGATGGCGGCACCAAGCAGCTTGTAGGGGGTAGGGTCGTTGCCATCGACCAAGGTGGTGGCAGTGTCCACGTAGCGAATCTGGTTGAAGGGCAGCTCGGGGTTGGTGGAAAGGTCCTCGCAGGCGCGGTTGGCAAGGCCTCGTGCCAAAAGCGCCTGCTTCACCTTCAGGGCATGGGGCGCGCGCATCATCACATGGATGCCATACTGGCTGCCGTAGAGCTTCTTGCGCTTGCGTGCCCAGGCGGCGTCATGCGTGCACAGCGCATAGGGAACACCCAGCTCACGGCAGGTTTCATCCAGTTCACGGGCAAGCTGGAGCAGATGCTTTTGGTAGTCCTTGAAGCGCGGAATGGCGCTGCCCTTCTTCTTGGTGGGGGCGGGAAGCTCGATGCTTTCGCGAGCGTGTGCCACTTCCTCTTCAGTGGCCGCTTCGAACACGTTGGCGGTCTGACGCAGGACGAAGCCGTTATTGGACGTGGCTTCGATCCAGGCATAGAGCGCCAGCGCTTCGTCCCTGCGACCAAGCACCAAGTGCAGGTCGGCAAGCAGCTTTGCTACCAGGTCAGACGAAGGGAGCTCTTCGCGCAGTGCCTGCGCTTCGTCCAGGCAGGCTTCGAGTTGCTCGGCGTCGGGCGCCTCCGTCAGCTCCGCCACGTTCTTGACTCCGCCCAGGCAGCGTCCGTAGAAGTTGTACAGGGCATGCCAGATGCGCAGTTCGTCGAAATGGGGTAGATTGTCCCAGGCCCATTCCTCTTCTTGGCAGCCAAGTTCAAGTTCGTCGTAGTACCAGTGCTTCTTCATGCGGCGGAAGTGCATGCCGGCGTCAAGCAGCTCGCTCATCTCGGGGGTGATGGGCAGGTCGTTTTCCTGACGAACGCGCATCAGGCGAATCATGCCCTGCACGTTGCCGTAGTTCAGCAGCAGCACCTGCATGATGGCGCAGTCGGCGGCATCGGAGTGACCGAAATGGCAGCGCCAGTACTGGATTGACCCGTGTTTCTGTTTGGTCAGGTAGTCGCCCAGGATGGTTTCCAGTCGGGCGGCGGTCTCAAGCGTGTTTTCGTTGACCAGGTCCATCAAGTCGACGCCTTCTGCCTTGATGCGCTGGTCGAGCTCGTAAGACATCAGCGTGCCAAGCCCGGCAAACAAGGGCGTGTTCAGGCGGTTCAGGATCAGACCGCGCTCGAATGCGCGGTTCTTTGCCTCAAGGCGATCGGACAGGAGCTTCTTCTTGTCCACGGTGGCCATGAAGTCGTCCACGTAGGGCTGGACGGGCAGGCCCGTATGGGACATCTCGGAGTGGATGATGGGGTTGCGGGGGACCTCATAGAAGCGGTCACCGTAGTTGATGGTCATCATGGTGTACCAGTCGCCGGGAATGCGGAACTGGCGCCCGTTCCATTCCACCATGCGAGGGTTCTCGTAGATGCTCTTAGGCAAAAAGGTGTTCCAATGCATGCGGGCGCTGGTGCACATGAGCGTGGTGCAGTCGTCATAGTGGTGACCGAAGAGCTGTTCCTCGCATTCTGCCAGGACGGCATCACGGCCGATCTTGGCTTCGCGCTCGTAGAGCTCGTGGTAGATGCGTGCGATTTCTTCGGTCTTGCGCTTGTAATGGTTGAAGCTCTGGTTGACGTATTCGTCGTAGGCAAAGTACAGGTTGGCCAGACGCTTCTTTTCAACGGGGTCGCCTGGCAGCTCCACCAGGCAGAATACGTCGATGGTCTGGCCCACGTAGTAATCCCAGAAGGGGGTGCGGTCGGTCATACGGCAACAGGTGGTGTCAACGTAATGGCCGAAGACCGTGGGGAATTCGCGGTTGCGGCGGTTGTCGCAGAAGCAGCGGGTCTTTGGGTCGAGTTCGTTTTGGCAGGCTGCCACGAACTTGTCGTAGTTGGGTTCGGTCATGCAAATGTCTAGGTCGTTGTCCCAAGGCAAAAAGCCGCCATGGCGCACCACACCCAGGATGGTTCCCTGGTCCAGGAAGTATTCGATGTCGTGGCGCTTGCAGATGTCGTCGATTTCGGACAGCAGCTTGAAGAGCTGCTTTTGCGTAGGGGTCATGACCTGGGTAGGCATATGAGCGAATCTCCTTGGTTGGGCGCCCGTATCCCTTCTGGGCGCACTAGCTATCAAGATACCGCAAAATGCCGTTTGGTCCCGAAGGGGTGCTTGTCCAGGGCCCTTCACTCTGTTGATTGTGGGTGCTTCCGGCGCTTTGTGGGGCCGCTCCTGTGCCATGGGCTATCATTTCTGCGCCAGCCAAACGCTGGCTTAGCTCAAGCAAAGGATTTCCATGGCTTCCGAGTTCATCTCCCTGTTCGTCATCGTGGCGATTGCCGCTGTTTGCCCCATCGTGGCCAAGATCATCCCCAACAAGTTGGTTCCCGAAACGGTGTTCCTGCTGGTTGCGGGCGCTCTTTTGGGGCCTTATATGGCCGACGTCATCATTCTGAGCGATTCGGTGAGCATGCTTTCCGAATTGGGCATGGCCTTTCTCTTTTTGCTGGCAGGCTACGAAATCAACCCCAAGAGCCTTACGGGCTCCCAGGGCAAGCGGGGCTTGGCCACATGGGTCGCGTCCATTGCACTGGCCTTCTTGTTGGTTCGCTACCTGACTGATTTCTCGGTGAGCCACATCGACGGCATCGCCGTGTCCATCGCATTGACCACCACGGCCTTGGGCGCGCTCATGCCCATCCTGAAGGAGCGCGGCCTTCTGGGTACCGAGCTGGGCGATTCCGTTCTGGCCTACGGTACTTGGGGCGAACTTGGTCCCATCTTTGCCATGGCGCTGTTGCTTTCCTCCCGCACCACTTGGCAGACCTTCCTGGTGCTGGCCGCCTTCGTGGTGTTGGCGGTGGTGGTCGCGGTCATCCCGTCGCGCGCCCGCAAGGCCGGTACTGCGCTCTATCGCTTCTTGCAGGAAAATGCAGATACCACGTCTCAGACCGTCATGCGCGTCACCATCGTCTTGCTGGTAGGCCTGGTCACGGTGTCTGCCGTCTTCGAGCTTGATGCGGTGCTTGGCGCCTTTGCCGCTGGCTTCGTGTTGCGCTATGTCTTGCCCGAGGGCAACAAGAGCCTGGAGCTCAAGCTTGATGGCATTGGCTACGGCTTTCTGATCCCTGTGTTCTTTATCGTCAGCGGCGCGCGCATCGACCTTTCGGCAGTCATAGCGCAGCCAGTGATGCTGGTCGCTTTCATTGCGTCCTTGCTCCTGATTCGCATGGTGCCCATCGTCGTGTCCCTGTCTACGTCCAGGGACGGTTGTGAGATGCCGTGGCACAACCGCCTGTCGGTGGCTTTCTACTGCACAACCGCCCTGCCCCTGATCGTTGCCGTGACTTCGATGGCAACAAAGGCGGGCGCTCTGCCGGCCTCCACCGCAAGCGTGCTGGTTGCTGCTGGTGCCATCACGGTGTTCCTGATGCCCCTTTTGGCCAACATCACCTATCGCGTGGTCGATGCCAAGCCCCTGGAGGCTGCCCACGAAATCAAGGAGCACCCGCATGATCTGAACGCCATCATCCACGATCACATGGAGCTGGAGCGTGCTGCGGTCGAGGCTCGTCGTCGCCGCTTGCGCGAAGTCGCCCGCTCGAGCTTTGGTCCTTGGGGAAGGCGCAAATAGGCTCTGCCGGACGTGGCTTGGGTCTCAAGGTGGGCTCTGACCTTGCGAAAGTCCGACTTCGTTTTTGTTTGATTGGCTTACTATCTCCTCAAAACGTCGTTGGGAGACACGTGTTGTGTGAGACAATGCGAACCAAGTGACAAGAAGGGAACTCGTGGGCTTTTTCGGTGCGAACAACAAGCGAGGCGACAACCAAGCGCGCCAGTTCTTTGACGAAGCATTTCGCTCGTCGGGGGAGTGCGCCCAGATGCTTATTCGCAAGAGCGATTTGTACCCGGTGTTTCTTTCCAGCAACTTCGGGCGCTTCTTCGGCGTTTCTATGCAGCGTATGCGGGAAGACGCGGAAGTTCTTTTCCGCTTCGTCCCCGAGGAAAGTCGTTCTTTGGTACGTAGCGCCCTTAGAGGGTGGGACCAGAAGGCCCCCTTGGAGCTGTTTTCTCGGTACCAGAGTCAGGGCGAGTTTGCCCGGGAGCGTTATCTTAGGTTTAATTTTTCGTCCGTGCTTGAAGACAGCTACATTTTGGTTTGTGCCGTCGATGTCACCGAAGGGCAGAGCATCGTGGAGGCGGCGCGCGAGAAGCGGGATAAGGCCTTACGGCAGATGCGTGAGCGCACGGACTTCCTTGGTCAGATGAGTCACGAGATTCGCACGCCCCTGAATGGCATCAGGGGCATGATCTCCATCGCACGTGACCACGTTGACGAACCTGACCTGCTCTTGGAGGACCTATCTCGTGTTGACGAGCTGTCCAGCTATTTGCTGTCCCTGGTGAATGACGTTCTGGACATGAGCCGCCTGAATAGCGGTCGTGTTGAGCTCGAGCAATTGCCCTTTGATATCCGGCTCGTTGCCAAGGACCTTTTTTCCATGTTCGAGAGCCAGGCTAGGGAAAGGGGTCTGGACTTTACGGTGGAGTACGGGGATTGCCGGCATGCCTTTGTGCTTGGTGACCGCCTGCGCTTGAACCAGGTCCTTGTGAACTTTGTTTCGAACGCCTTGAAGTTCACGCCTGAGGGGGGCCGGGTGCAAGTCGTGTTCCGTGAGATGTACGGACACAACGGCCATATTCGCTACATGATTCGCGTCCGCGATACGGGCAAGGGCATGGATCCGTGCTTTGTGAGTCGCATTTTCAAGCCTTTTGAGCAGGAAGACCAGACCATTGCCCGCAAATATGGCGGTACGGGTTTGGGCATGGCCATTTCGGAGGGCTTGGTGTCTCTCATGGGCGGCGAAATCGTCGTGGACACCGAGTTGGGTCGCGGATCCGATTTCACTGCCTACGTACCCTTTGAGCCCGCAAGCGCCGAGCAGGCAGGAGAGCTTGCCAAGCAAAACGAAACCATCGAAACCCGCAATGATTCCCCTGGTCAAAAGATTGACTTTGAACTTGCTGGTCGTCGTTTGCTCATGGCGGAAGACAACGATTTGAATGCCTTGATCGCCTTGCAGGTGCTTCAGGCCGAGGATGCCATCGTTGATGTTGCAAACGATGGTCCGGTGGTTGTCGGGATGTTTGAGAATTCAGAACCCTTTTCCTATGACGCCATCCTCATGGACATTCAGATGCCCACTTTCAATGGCTGGGAGGCTGCAAGGCGCATTCGTTCCCTCGATCGCCCCGATGCCAAGGGCATCCCCATAATTGCCCTTTCTGCGAACAATTGTGCGGAAGATGCCACGGCATCGCTCAAGGCGGGTCTCGATGGCCATGCGGGCAAGCCCATCATCATCAACGAGCTCAAGGCACAACTTGCCGCGGCCTTGGCACGCTCTGGTTACAGAAAGGCAAACTAAGTGATCGTCGAACAGTCTCGTGCCATCATCTCTGAAGTCAGCAAGGCCCTGATGGGCAAGCAGGACGTTGTCGAGAAAGCCCTGATGGCCATTTATGCCGGCGGCCATGTTCTTCTTGAGGACGTCCCTGGTACGGGCAAGACCACCCTCGCCCTGGCTCTGTCTAAGGCGCTCGACTTGGATTACAAGCGCGTCCAGTTTACGCCCGACACCGTGCCGTCCGACATCACGGGCTTTTCGGTATATGACCGCGAGGCCCAGGCGTTCCGCTTCAAGTGGGGTGCCGTGAACTGCAACCTGTTTTTGGCCGACGAGATTAACCGAACCAGCGCCAAGACTCAGTCGGCGCTTCTGGAGGTCATGGAAGAAGGCGCTGTCACGGTTGATGGCGTAAGGCATCCCGTGCCGACGCCCTTTGTGTGCATTGCCACCGAAAACCCTTTGGGCTCTGTGGGAACGCAACCCCTGCCCGACAGTCAGCTGGACCGCTTCATGGTGTGCCTGAGCATTGGCTATCCTTCGCGCGATGACCAGCTGCAGATTTTGAGGGCAAAGCGCTACGCGAACCCCCTGGACGAAATCACCGCCAAGGTGTCACGCGACGACCTGATCGCGGTTCAGAACTTCTTGGGCAACGTCGAAGTGGTCGACTCCGTGTTGGACTACATCGTGCGTCTTTGCGAACGCACGCGTGAACTCGACATCGTGGAGCTGGGTGTGAGCCCGCGTGGCGTCATTGCCCTGACGCGTATGGCACGCGCTTGTGCGCTTATCAGGGAGCGCGATTTCGTTTCCCCTGAAGACGTGCGCGAAGTGTTCGTCGCAACCTGTGGTCACCGTCTGGTTTTGAAGCCCCAGGCACGTATCGAATCCATCACGGCCAAAGATGTCCTCGTTCGCGTCATGAATGAGGTTCCCGCACCTGTCATGGGCCATCTTGGTCGATAGCGCTTGTTGATGTAGCTGCAGATGAGGTCGACCAAGCTCATACTCGTATTCTCCCTTGTCGTGGCGGTGCTCGCCTTCGTGTTTGCCAACGATGCCGCGGCGCTTTCCCTTGTGGTGGGAGTGGCCTTGCTGCCCTGTCTGGCTCGGGGCTTGTGCGAACTGGGCGTCAGGGGGACCAAGATTACTTTTGACCTGCCAAGCGCATGTTCGGCCGGCAAGCCTTTGGGTTTGGGCATAGACGTCAGGCGTCCGAAGCTATTGAGGGGACGTCTCGAGTTCGTATTCGTCGCCCATAACGTGCTCACCAACACCACGGTTGAGCAGACGGTTATGCTCGAGCCTTCCTGGGGCGTTGACGAGCGTTTCGTCATTGATTTGGACACGCGATCATGCGGTCGTATCGAGGTCGAAGTCGCATCGGTTCGTTGCTTTGACTTTCTTGGCTTGGGGGCGGCGCCCGTGCCCGTGCCCGTGGGCAGTCTCGGGTTTTCTTATTTGGTCTATCCTGCCTTTTCTGATTTGGAAATCATTCTGTCGAAAGAGGGTCGTCTCGCTCGGTCGGGAACCGCGTACGACTACCGCAGGAAGGGAAGCGACCACACCGAGGTTTTCGATTTGCGCGAATACCAGGAAGGCGATTCTCAGAAGTCGGTGCATTGGAAGATTTCGGCCCGTATGGGGGAGTTGATGGTGCGCGAGCCATCACGTCCCTCGGATTTCGATATTGCCCTGGTGTGCGGTCTGCATCGCTGCGACTCCTTCGAAGAGGACCAAGCGCTTAGGACTAGCGCGGCGTTTTCGGTATTGAGCTCGGCGAGCCTATCCCTCTTGCGTCGCGGTATCTCCCACGTTGCCGCCTTTCGGCGTGAAGGGTGCCTCGAGACGCGCGTCATAGATGGCACAGAAGCGCTTGACGAACTGCTCGAGCTTTCCATGACGGCACCTCTGCCCGAGCGTTCGTTGTCTGTGGCTCTCGCCGGGGACTTCCTCGAGGAATACGGAATCACCAAGGCAATTGTGGTCACGGATCGCCTTGATGGCGTCCTGGAAGAGCTGGCGAGTCGGGTCAGCCTGAGCGTTGTGTGCGTAGGCATTCAAGACAAGGCCCCCCATGATGTCAATGCTGCCTATTCGCTTACCTATTTGCCCTATGGCGCCATTGGCACCAAGGTGAAGAACCTGGAGCTCTAGAGATGGCTTTGATTACCACGCAAAGGCATACGGCCCCTCGTAAAAGCTATCGGACCGAAGAGGCTCTTGGTGTCAGCTTGTCCAGAGTGACATTGGCCCTGTTGCATACCTTGCCTGCAGTACTTCTTTCGGTCATGTTGCCCATTTTGTTCATGGCTTGCTTCACCAGGGCATCATTTGTCGCGACCCTGCTTTCGGCTGTCGTCGTTTCTGCGGGTTTGAGCTTGGCGGGTCGTTTGGTGCGCCCCGTTCGTGACAACATGGTTACGTTGCTTTCGCTCTTCGTGTTGGGCATCGTGGTGGTTTGCACTTTGGTTCCCGATGCACGTATGGGCATGTTCTCTTTCTACAATGCGCTCATCGTCCACTTTGACGACGCTTTTGGCGCCTATGCAGGCGAGTTTTCGAATGGCGGCACGGTTTCGAGCAGCATCGTGTTTGGCGTGCTCTGCGGTTCGCTGGCGGGCGTTCTTGGCTGGATGGTGAGCCGTCAGCATAAGGTCGTGGTGCCTCTCCTGCTGGTGGTGTTTGCCTGTGCATTTTCCATGGTGCTGTCTTTGGGGCCAACCCTTCTGGGCGTTGTCCTGGGTCTTTCGGCCTGGATTATCATGGCGCGATTTATCCAACTTTCGTCCGCGGCCTATTCGGCGTCGCTTCTGGTCGTGGATGCTGTTCTTTTTTTTGCTAGCTGTGCCGTGGTGGCGCAGTTGGTCGCTCTTGCCTATGTCCCCGTGCCCGCTGTCGACGCGCTTCATGATGGAACGGTTGCGACTTTCGAGGAGCTTCGTTATGGGCACGACTCCCTTCCCGAAGGAGATCTTTCGCAGGCTTCTTCCATGAACGAAGGCGAAGGGGAGGGTCTGTCCTTGCGCATTGATGGTGACCCTTCGAGCGATCTCCTCCTGAAGGGCTTCGTTGGCGCGAGCTTCGAAGATGGGTCCTGGTCCAAGCTGGGGCACGCTGCCTACGAAGGCGAATGGAGAGGTTTGTTCGGATGGCTGTCTGATCAGGGATTCGTTCCCGCCAAGCAGCGCTCCGAATACGATGATGCGCTCAATGAGGCCAAGTCCACTGGCACTCCGGAAGTGCTGACGGTCTACGTTGATGCCAACAAGGCGAACCGCCGCTACGTCTACGCACCGTATAGCTTGCGCAGCGTAAAGGGAATCAATCCGCAGTTTGATCTCGATGGCTCGCTTGATACGGGTTTATTTGGCAGTGATGTGTATCGCCTGGAGGTGGATGACGTAGCTCGGACGGAAGCGCTGAGCGATGCTTCGTGGCTTGAGGATGCGAAGGGGTCCTTCCGCGATGCTGAAGGCGTCTATGCTGCCTTCGTAGAGGAAAACTATCTGTCCGTGAGTGACGAAGAGGCAGCCGCCGCGAAGAGACTTTTGTTTGATTCGGCTACCTGGGACTCGTCGGCCGACTCTTCCCGTCAGGCCGTCATCAATCGCGTGAGAACCATGCTGAGCGCTCATGCGGGGTACACCACCGCGCCGGCAGAGCCGGCAAAGGGAGGTTCTTTCCTGGAGTGGTTCCTTGCCAAGGCTCACGAGGGAAATTCGTCTTACTTCGCCACGGCGGCAACGTTTGCCCTGCGTTCGCAGGGCATTCCGACTCGCTATGTGGAAGGCTACCTTGCCAAGCAGGACTCCTTGGAGTCAGTAGATGAAGGAGAGGTCCTCAAGCTGACGGCCAAGGACGCCCACGCTTGGATCGAAGTGTATTTTGCAGGTTACGGATGGACGCCTGTCGAGGTCACCCCAGGCTTCTACAAGCAGAACGTGAATGCGGACAAGGTCATCGACATCAAGGAATCGAATGACAGGGGGTCGGGAGATTCTGCTGTCGCCAACGAGCCGGTATCCGGCGCGATTCAGGGGAGCTGGCAGGAAGAACTGAGTGACTCTCCTTCGCTGGGGCAATTTTTGCTTACGGTTGTTTTGGTGGTAGGGGCTGTGGGCCTTGCCCTCGTTGTCCTTGCCGTGCTGCAGCGTTTTGTGCGCAGGCAAAGGCGCGCTCGTCTTATTGCGTCTGGCGATCAGCAAGTTTCTCTGCCGGCGCTCTATGACTATCTTTCGGTTATTCTGCATGAGGCCGATCGGTCCTTCGACCCCTCGCGCCCTCTTGATGTGCTTGACCGCATAGACGAATGCTTTGAAGGCGTCGATTCCTGTGAATACCGACGCGTAGTTGAGCTCCATGAGGCCTTCGCTTTCGGTACTCGGCCTCTGCGCCCTCACGAATTGCGTGCAGTGCGGGCCTACACCGCTCGCCTGCATGAGGGCCCTCCTGAGCCAAGGTCGGTCATGGGTAGGTTGAGGCGCTACTTCGTTTGCGTTCTGTAGGAAAATGAAAGGACTGCGGTGGCGCAGGTGTCGGTAGGATTTCGAAATACAAGGGGAGGACGCACATGAAGCATGCAAAGTGGCGCTTCGGGCGTCTTGCTCCCACTCCCCAAAAGCATGTCGTCGCAACTGCGACGAGCATTGTCTTGGTGGGTGCCTTTGTCGTGGGTGCCTTCGCCTTGGGTCAGAGCGTTGTCGACTTTGACCCTACGCGCTTTTCTTCGGCCTATGACCAGAACCTCGAGGACGATCAGTCGGCTTACCAGACCGCATCTGAGCAGACTGACGAGAAGGCCAATATCAGCAAGACGCAGGATCAGGAGCACGAAAAGAGCGTCAGGGAGGAGCATTCTCCTCAGGAAGACGACTCATTCAGCAAGGCCTCTACTGAGCAGAAGAGTGGCACTACGGTCTACAAGGTTTCCGATGAGGGTGAAACCTCCGCTTCGACGAATGCGGGGGAAAATTCCCCCTCCGATGGGGGCGGTTCTGGCGTTTCGGGCCCTCTCGTGCCAGGTGGCTCCGGTGGAAATTCGGGCGGTAACACGGGCGCGGACGCTGGTGGCCCAGGTGACAACACGGGCGCAGGCGGTACTGGGTCAGGCGGCAATGCGGGAGGCGGCTCTGGTGGCGGTTCCGACGACAAGGTCGTTATCCCCAACAACCCCATCAAAAAGACGAAACCCGTGCACCTTCCTTCCGACCCCGAGACGAAGAAGTGGCTTGTTGATGACTACGTGCCAGTTGTCTCGAAAGACCCCGATTTCGAAGACGTCGTGCTGGATCAGAATTCGGACAAATGCAACGCCTTTGTCAGCATTTACCCAGCAGACGACTCGTCGGTTTCCCTGTATGCGGGCCAGAAGCTTGACCCTTGGACCATCTTTTGCGCGCTTGAGGCGAAGTTCGTCACCTTCGACCCGGCTACTTTCGATTTGAAGACCTACACGTGGACCACCACGAAGAGCGGCTTTTCAACATATCCCTTCTTCAAGGTGGTCGACTATCCCGAGATTGCCCCGGAAGGCTCGTTTGACGTCACGGTTGCCTACCGTGTTCGCAAGGCAGACGAATGGCTGACCCAGAAGGTCACCTTCACCTCCAGCGAGTCGCGCATCTACGTGGTAAGCGCTGTCCCTGACGCGGATGGAAGCCCTCAGGTTTTGGACACGAAGTCTTCGGGTACCTGGGACGCATCGGACCACATTGATTTGCTGAGGTACACCAAGGCCCTCCTTGAAAAAGATGGCGCAGTGCGCAGCGATGGTTCGCTTTCGGCCTTGGTGATGGGCTGGCAGGACGAAGACGGAAAAGAGATTTCCTTTCCGTACCGCTATGAAGTGCAAAAGGGTCGCCATGTCCTTAGTCCCAGTGCTTATACCGAGCTGTCTGGGGCTTATCGAGCCGTGCTCAAGAGCTATTGGTTCGATGGGGCCTATAGCGAGGCCGATTCGGGCTCCCTTTTGTTGTATCTGCAGACTTTGACGGGCTTTGACGCTAGTAGGGTGCTGGCCTGTAGTGCCGGGGAGACGCAGCTTGAAGTTCCTCGCGGTATTCAGGCTATCAGTGTCTCTTCTGACTCGAAGATCCATGTGGACAAGCTGATCGTTCCTGCTTCGGTTCTTTCTATTGATCTGGAGGCTGGCGGGCTGTTGGTTGCCGATGCGTTCGAGGTTGATTCGGCGAATCTCAACTATGCTGTTTCGGCTGAAGGCGTGCTGACGAACAAGGCCGGTACCAAGTATCTGGGTATTCCCCTGGACAGGACGACGCTTGACGTTCCGGCGTCGGTCGAGAGGGTCGATTTTCCAGTAGCGAACCAGCTTCAGAGCGTGGTGTTGCATGCAACTTCTTATGACCAGTTGCCCCAGATGGATTTGAGCCGTCTGAATTCATGCAACATCACTATCGAGGACAGCTTGTTCGATGACTTTGTTGAGCAGAACTACGAGATTCTGAGCAAGGGGTCAAACACCCTTTCTTTGGCATCCGATCCAAGCGTCGTGTATCACGTGGCGGACGGCATGATCTATTCGGACGACAAGCTTTTGCGTGTGTTCGATACGGGCATGGAGCAGCTCATCGTGAACGGCCCACATGTGATTACCAAGGGATGTATGAGCGAGGTTCTCGGCATAAAGACGCTCGTTTTGACGGGTGACGGCTCCTATTCATTTGAAGATGCCTGCCTGGAAGGATCGTCGGTTTCGCTTATCGTGTGCAGCACGCAGGCTCAGTACGATGCCCTCAAGGGAGAGCTCGGCCGAATTGGTGTGCCTGATGCTCAGCTGTCCCTGGTCGAGACCTCAAAGGAGGGACATCGCTATTACGTGACAAGCCAGAATGGACAAGAGCGCACCACGCTTCTGGCATGTGCTTCTGATGCTACGAGCTTTGATGGCAAGCTGACGAGCCCTGAGGGATCTGAGCTTGCTCTGAACGTGATTGGCAAGCGTGCTTTTGCGGGGCTTGATGGGCTTAGGTGGATCACCCTGCCCGAAAGCGTCGACACCCTTGCCGAAGAAGCATTCAGGGGATGTTCCCACTTGGAGGGTCTCTTCATTGCGAACCGCGAGTCCATCAGCGTGGGCACCAAGGCTCTGGCCAACCTGCCTAGCCTGCGCTATGTTGCTTCGCGCGCCATGAAGGCAAGCTTTGAAGGGGAAGTGGCGCCGAACGACGCCTGCGCGATGTTCTGTCCCACGGAGTCCGAAGGCTACGTCACCCCCTTCGAGTTCTTCGACGCGTCAAGCAATGTGGACGATTTCGACACGGTGACGCTCTCTGACGGCACTCGGCTTTTGTATGGTTGTTATCGCAGGGAGCCATGGCTGCTTCTGGGCGGTGCAGCTTCGATGTCGGGCAAGGTGTCTCTGCCAACTACGACAAAGGAAATTTTCGTCAAGGCTTTTGCGGAGACGAAGGGTCCTTTCACGCTGAACTGGGACGAGCTTGATCACTTGCAGTGGGTCGACGATCGTGCCTTTGAGGACTCTGGCCTTGTGGGCGCAGTTCATTTGGGCACGTCGGCTGATAATAAGGTCGGCGTGGGGCAGTATGCCTTTTCGGGGGCTACGGGCATTACCTCTTTCGAAAGCGATGCGACCAACTTTAGCCTTGCAGGCACTTCTTTATTTGGATGCACCGGTCTTGTGTCAGCAAGGCTGGCCGTTGGCGACCTGGTCTATGGGGGCAGCATCACTTCGGGTATCTTTGGTGGCTGTAGTTCCTTGGAATCCGTTGAGTTCACCAGCGAATTCGTCCCCGATCTGGTCCGCTATGGAGGAAACCAGGCCTTTACTTTCAATGGCGACTGGAGCGCCGAAGAGGAGTCCGGGAAGCTGAGCCTCAAGGTGCCTGAAGGACTGGAGAAGCGCTATATCAATGCGTGGATCTATCCCTTTGCGGGCTATAGCGACTACGGCAGTCTGTATTCGGCCATGCAGAAGAGGCTGATGAGGGAACACGAGGCCTATCCTTCTGATGCCCAGGTCAGGAAGGAGATGTCGAAGGAACTGCTCGACGCCGAGAACAGGCTGCGAGGCATGATGGGGCTGGAAAAGGTCACGGTCTCTTCCTTCCTGCCTCTCCAGGACAGTAATGGCTACGTCTTCATTTCTGCCGACGGTGTCACTACGCTGATCGAGGCACCGGAGGACGCTACGGACGTCGACCTGGGCGCTGTTGCCCCCGAATCGGTCAAGAGTTTTGTTGTGGGTAAGAGCGCCTTCGCTGGATGCAAGGACCTGAAGAGTGTGACCGTCCCCGACTGCGTTTCCAAGCTTGAGTCGGGTCTCTTCGCCCCCTCGGGCAAAAAGGGCACCGAAGGCTATGTCAGCCATGAGGGCATTACGGTACGCATTACCTCTTCGCACGTGGTGCTGCCTAAGTCGGCTGATGGTGAGGCGTTTGGCTTTGGAGAACGGGTAGCGCTTGAGGTCCCTGAGGACATTCTCGAGGACTGCTTGGCAGCTTGGCCTCTGCAGAGCTACGTCAATCCCGCTGAGGACGGTAGCTACGGCGACGAGGAGCTGCTGTGGTACCTGTTTGACGTCATTTCTTCCGACATGACCGAAGAGGAGCTGGATCGTGCGGTCAACGAACCATTCTTGAGCCAGGAGAACTATTTCAGGGAGCTCATGGGCCTGGACAAGATCAGCTCTCTTGACCAGCTTGCTTTCCGCTATGACACGTCGGGATGGTTGGAGGCTTCGGCCGCGGCGGCTGAGGAGGGGGACTCCAACAAGAAGAACGGCGAGACCAGGGACGACAGTGCAACTAAGGAAGGCACTGAGGCGAAGGGTGAGAACGGCAAGCCTTCTGAGCAGGGTGACGCCAGCTCTTCGGGTGCCTCGGCGGGCGACGCTGCGGATGGTGGTTCGTCGTCTTCTCCGGACAAGGCGGACACCAGTGGTGCTTCTGGCGATGCTTCAGGTCCGCAGGCAGGTTCTTCGGAACCGAGCGGGACTCAGGTTCCTTCTTCTGGGGTTGCTTCGTCCGGGAATGCCAATGACGCAACTTCCGGGGATGCCTCGGGTAAGGCGTTGTCGGATAGTGAGGCATCTTAGCTTTAGCAAGGCTGGACAATTTGTTCTGGACAATATGTTGGAGGCGAGTACAATCTTGAACTCGCGCACTTGATGTGTGCGCACAATGGGCGAAACATTCGGAACGCTCCATCGGAACTAACCGGTGGAGCGTTCTATCGTTTGGAGCTCATGAACGCGTAACAAGAATCTGCAAATCAGGCATGGCGGCTAGGGCCGCATACGACCAAAGACGAGAGCACATGGAACACGACAAAATCAAACCGATTCTCTTCAGCGTCATTAAGCATTCCACTCCCGAAGAGCTCAAGGAGCAGATTCCCAAGGACATCGTTTCGGGCATCGTGGTTGCCATTGTGGCGCTGCCGCTTTCCATTGCGTTGGCCATTGCTTCAGGTGTGGGCCCCGAGCAAGGTTTGTACACGGCTATCGTCGCTGGCTTTCTGATTGCGTTTTTGGGTGGTAGCCGTGTCCAGATTTCGGGTCCTACGGCTGCGTTTGCCACCATCGTTGCAGGCATCGTTGCCACCGATGGACTTGACGGCTTGTTTGCGGCCACCATCATCGCCGGCGTGCTCTTGGTGCTGATGGGCCTGTTCAAGCTGGGAACCATCATTCGCTTTGTGCCTGTCACCATTACTACGGGCTTCACGGCAGGTATTGCCGTCACCATCGTCATTGGCCAGATCAAGGATTTCCTGGGACTGGCGTTTCCTGAGGGTACACCTACGGTTGAGACCACGGACAAGCTTTCCGCCCTGGCCCAGAACATTGGCACCATCAATCCTGAGGCAGTTGCCGTGGGCCTTGTGTGTCTGGCTATCTTGATCTTCTGGCCTCGCGTCAGCGAGCGCATTCCTGGTTCGCTGGTTTCGGTCGTGGTCGGTGCTGCGCTGGTCGCCGGTCTGGGTCTCAACGTGAGCACCATTGGCGATTTGTACACCATCAATGGTGGACTGCCCCAGCTGCATGTTCCCCACCTGAGCATGGAGTTGTTCCGCGACGAGCTTGCAAATGGCATGACCATTGCCATCCTGGCAGCTATCGAGTCGCTGCTTTCCTGCGTTGTTGCTGACTCCATGATTTCATCCCACCATCGTTGCAACATGGAGCTTGTTGCCCAGGGCGTGGGCAACATTGGCTCCGTGATGTTCGGTGGCATTCCTGCTACGGGTGCCATTGCCCGTACCGCTGCCAACGTCAAAAGCGGCGGCCGCACCCCCATTTCGGGCATGGTGCATGCTTTGGTTTTGCTGTTGGTGCTGGTGTTCTTGATGCCTTATGCGGCGCTCATTCCCATGCCTACCATTGCAGCCATTCTGCTGCAGGTTGCATACAACATGTCGGGTTGGCGCAACTTTGCGCATCTGTGCCGCACCACGAGCAAGGGTGCCGTGGCAACTTTGCTGCTCACTTTTGCTCTGACCATCGTGTTCGACCTGGTCACCGCTATTGGCGTGGGCATGGTGATCACCATCGTCCTGTTCATGAAGATGGTCAGCGAGGAGACCGAGGTCAAGGGTTGGAAGTACTATTGCGATGCCAACTCCGAGGTTACGCACCTGCGCGAACTGCCCAAGAGCGTGCGTGTCTATGAGATCAACGGACCCATGTTCTTTGGCATGAGTGACCGCATTATGGACATTTCGGTGAAGTCCTTCACCAAGTATCTGATCATCCGTATGCGTGGTGTGCCCTCGCTCGATGCTACTGGCATGAATGCCTTGGAGCGTCTGTACGACTATTGCGACAAGAAGGGCGTCCAGCTGATCATCTCGCATGCTAACGAGCAGCCCATGAAGACCATGCGTCATGCGGGTTTCGTGGACTTGGTTGGCGAGGAGCACTTCCGTTCGAACATCGATGATGCAATTGCTCATGCCCGCGACCTGATTGAGCAGGGGTCCGTTCGCGGCTAAGGTGCGGCGTGCTTGCTTTGGCATGACGGCTGCCATGAGCGGCGGTCGGTCTGGGTCGGTGGCTGCCACGAGCGGCGGTTGGTCTGGCTTGGTGGCGTTCGGCCTGGTGGCTACCGAGCCTGCGGCCGGTCGGGTCGTCACTGAACCTGGGCTTGGCTTGGTTGTTGCCACGAGCGGCATTTGGGGGCTGCTACCAGCGTCGCGCAATTTTTGATATTTGGACAAAAAATGAGGCTGTGGACGATTTGATTTGCAAGAGTCGCCTGCAGCCTTTTTGTGCGGTTTTGCTCTTCAGCAAAACCGCAGGTCGGAGACTTGTCAATGATGGTGTCCAAAATCTTGGCATGCATTGTTTCCGTTTGCTCTGATTTGATTCGTCCACAGCCTCGATTTTTGTCCAGAATCCACGCTTTTGCTTAACACTGGACTCA
>JAUNOE010000005.1:0-20403 GCA_030537255.1 Coriobacteriia bacterium | reverse complement strand
TCACGGACATGCGAATCGCATCCAACAGAGGGACGTACCTGTCTTCCGGTTCAGGGATCCAATGGCGCGCGGATTTCGGCTCGCTGGCGTGCGGACCCAGGGGCGCGCGGGTCGTATCCGACAGAGGGACGCACCCGTCCGCTGGCTCGGAGTCTAGGGACACGCGGGTCTCGACTCGCTGGCTCGGGGATCCAGGGGCGTATGGATCTCAGCTCAGGGGGTCTAGGTGCGTGTGGTCTCGGTTCAAGGGGATCTGGGGGCGCGCAGACCGCATCCGGCAGAGAGGCGTGCCCCTCCTCGGACGCAGGGGACACGCGAATCTCGGCTTAGGGGCAGAGACCCAGGGGCTAAGGTTCCTTGTGGAAGAGAAAGCGCGTATTGGGCGCCTGGGTGCAAAGGGCGTAGGCGAACGAGCGCGCATCAATCGAATTTGCTCGGGCACCACTCGGGTGCCCTGCTTCGGCGCCTGCCTCGCTCGCTATGAGATTTTGCCTCGTCGGATCTTCAAGACAGGCTTGCCTGGTTGTAGCCTCATCGCCAATCATGAATCCCGTTTCGAAAGTTGCGCTGCTGCCTTCAAGGGCTCTCGCAAGCTGCGAAAGAGAGCGAATCCCTTCTCCCGTCAGCTTCAGTAGGCTTTCCTTTTTGGCCCATAGGTGAGCAAAGGCCAGGGAGGGGTCAGCGCTGGACTCTACCAGGGTTCGTTCGGCAGGGGAGAACGCCTTGCTCAAAAGCGAGGCCGAAGGCAGCTGCGCGGCTTGCACGTCAACGCCGACTGGGGTGTCGCCGAGTGCCGCCAGGGCAAGACCCTTGCTATGGCTGATACTGAAATGCAGTCCAGGGAAACCAGCAAGGGAGGGCTTCCCTGGGAAAACCGAGTGCCCTCTACTGGCAGGATCCCGCTTCTCCTGTGCGACGAAGGCCTCACTCTCTGGGTGGAGTATCCGCTTCCCGTTGATGTCCTCCTCGGTCGTCCGCCTCTGCCCAGGAAGGCATGTTCGCCGTGGTGAAGGGTTGCCGTTGTCGGCTCCGCCGTTTATCCGCATTTGCTTGGTGGGGCCGGTGGAGCGATGGGGGCGAACGGGTTCGACTAGGGCGTCGCCTGTCCGCATCTGCTTGGTGCAGTCGACGGAAGGCGTTTGCGCCAGGAAGGCGAACCCCGGGAGCTCGTCGATGCTGAAGTGGTTTCGCGCAAGGCTGGCGAGTAGCAGATAAGCCAGCATGCTGGACTTTTGCGCCTCTACGCTTCCCAGGAGTCGAATCTTGTCTTGGCGTTGTTTGCTGGCATGCGCAAGGTCAAAGGCGAACTGCTCGTCTGAATAGGAGTGGATGCTCCTTGCGGTCCAGTGAATTGTCGGGCACGGTGCGCTCATGGGTCCTATCTGCGAAAACCCCGCAGTGGCGTTCCACTGGCGGAAATACGACGGTCGTCTTTCTTTGAATCTTAGCGGGGATTGCGCCAGAGCGGGTAGGATTGAGGGGCATTCGATCGATTGCCATAGAGAACGCCAGTGGTATTCCTGGCAAGGGTGAAGGGATAGCGCATGTCGGCATCTGCCAAGAAAGTGGCTAACAGAGGTGTTTCTGCCTCGAAGAAGCCCAAGAGGGTCCAGCGCGACTACACCGTCGGCGAAGAAATCTTTAACTCCATCAGTCATGGCGTGGGCGTTCTTCTAGCTATTGCCGCCATCCCCTTGTGCGTGGTGACGGCCGTTTCCCACGGAGGCGGGGTGCATCTGCTTGCGGCCTTGGTCTATTCCATTGCCATGCTGCTGGAGTACACCTTTTCCATGGTGTATCACATTGTGCCGCCGTCGGCAGGCAAGCGTGTCATGCGCGTGTTCGACCACACCTTCATTTTCATCTATATTGCCGCCTGCTACTTGCCGTATTGCTTGATTACGCTTGCTGACCAGGGTGGTCTTTATCTGGCGATATTTGTGTGGGTGGTTGCCGTTATCGGGCTTCTCTGCGAAGTCTTCTGGCGCAATAAGCCACGCTGGGTTTCGGCCCTTGCGTACGTGTTGCTGGGCTGGTCGGTTATTGCGTATGTCCCTGCCCTGTATCAGCTCTTGGCTCCTGCGGGTTTCTGGCTCTTGTTGGCTGGTGGCCTGTGCTACACCGTGGGCGCACTGTTCTATCTGAAGACGAAGAGCGTCCGTTTTATGCACTCGGTCTTCCACCTGTGGGTGCTGGCTGGCTCAATCTGCCAGTTCCTTTCGATCATCTTGTTCGTCCTGTAAGCTCCATCAAGGGTGCGGGCCTGATGCTGCCGCAAATACGTTCCTGACATTTTGCAGAAGTGCCGGGCAACGTCTTGTAAACAGAATGCCCCTCAAGCGCATGGCGTGAACGCCTCCCATTTCTTGGACATGAGAAATGGGAGACGGTTCAATGGTGTCGCTTGAGAGGCATTGGTCGTTAGGGAAGGAAGGGCTTCGCTGCCGATTGCCGCCGCTCGCCGCCGCCACTTGCTGTTTCTTGCTGCTTGCCGCGTTGGGCTTTGGAAGCTGCCCTGTGGTCCAGCGATCCTGAGGTCCGTGGGGCCTGTTGGGCTTACAGGAAGGTGACGGTTTCGCTGCGGTCCTTGCGCTTAGCGTGATTATCCAAGGGGCCAGCGCCTTCTGCCGCAAAGCCCAGGTCAAGGAACATCAGCACTTCCTCGTCTTCTGGCAGCTCGAATGCGCGGGCGGCCTTTTCGGGATTGAAGAAGTTGACCCAGCAGCTGTCAACGCCGGCATTCTTTGCTGCAAGCAGCATGTGCGTTGCCACGATGGAGGCGTCCTCGATGCCTGAGTCGCGCGTCTCGCCGGGATACACGAAGACCTGTTTTTTATTGAAGGCCACGACGAGCACCGTAGGGGCGCCGTAGCGGCAGGGAGTTAGCTCGTCGATCTTGGCGAGTGCTTCGGGAGTCTGGGCAACGTAGATGCGCTGCTCCTGGAGGTTTTTTGCGGTGGGGGCTACGCGACCGGCTTCCAGGATTGCGTCAAGCTGCTCTTGGGAAATCTGTTTGTCGCTGTACTTCTTGCAAGAATAGCGGTCGGTGATTACTTCGGTGAAGTCCATGGGGATACCCCTTTCTACTCGAAATGAGCGTGATTTCATGGCTGGCCTGGTGCTACCCCTGAAGAGCAAAGGCGTCGTGGCTGGCCAATCATGCGAACGAGGTCCTCGGTTGCGCGGAACGTGTCCGTTCGGGTCGAGTTTCTTTGTTCGATGACCGTATGATACGGCAGGTTCCCTTCGTTTGTTGCGCTTGCCTTTTGAGAGCTTGAGCTTTGCCGTTCTTAACGGACCTGACGCCAATTTCCCTCAAGCAGGGCAAACCATGGGGAGCTCTGCCGTAAAATAGTACGATAACCTGCACAAATGGGGGGAAGAGGGCGGGTCATGATGCGGGAGTTCAATGCTGTCTTGCAGCAAGTCTCAGGTATGCACGGGCACGCCTTCGTCGACTTTGTTCGCGACGACCTGCTTGTTATGGCCGTCTTCCTTTTTCTGGTGGCTCTGATCGTGGCCGTCTGCGTTTTGTGTCATCTCCCCAGCCTGCGGATTGAAGCGCGTCGTGAAGCAAATCGCACCCGCATTCTGAAGGAAGCCCTTTTGCGGGCCGAACGGGCGGCTTCGGCGCGCGATTTGCTGCTGCGCAACCTGTCGCATGATGTCCGCACGCCCCTGAATGGCATCGTGGGTGCGCTCGATATCGCGGCATCTCGGTCGGATGATCCTGTGCTGCATGAATGCATGGACAAGGCGCGGATGTCGTCGCAGCAGCTCCTTCGCCTGATGGATAACCTGCTTGAGATGTGCAAGCTGGAGACGGACACCTTCGAGCTGGCGCAGGAGCGTTTCTCCCTGCCGGCCCTGATGGACAGGTTGATTGGTGCTACCCGCCCCTTCGCCGACGAAGCTCAGATCGATCTCCGTTACGCTCCCGATGCGGAGTTCTTATCCGTCGAACCCGTGGTGGGCAGTCCTCTGTATGTCCGTCAGCTGGTGGGCAACGTCTTGGACAACGCCATTCGATACAACAAGAAGAATGGTTGGGTCAAAATCTCGACGTCGATCGAGCGTCTCGAATGCGGCAAGCTGGAATTCCTGTGCGTTGTCGAAGATTCTGGCATCGGCATGGGGGAAGACTATCTGGCTCATGTCTTCGAGCCCTTTTCTCAGGAAAGCGCTGGTCCACGCTCGGAATATGCGGGGTCGGGACTGGGCCTTTCCATCACGAAGTCGCTTGTCGACCGCATGAATGGAACCTTGGCCATCACGAGCACGGAGGGCGAGGGCACGAAGGTTGTCATTTCGCTCCCCTTCGCTTTGGCTTCGGAAAATGACGAAGGATTGAGCGCCTGCAAGGGCGAAGGTCCAGGGGTTGCAGGCTCGGAAGCGCAAGCCTGCCCCATCCGTCCCCTCGAGGGCTTGCGTTGCCTGCTGGTGGAAGACAACGCCCTCAACCTTGAGATCTCCAGGACGCTTTTGGAGGAAGCGGGCGCCAAAACGCTTGTTGCCCATGATGGGCAAGAGGCACTCGAGCTGTTCGAGGCATCTGCCGAAGGCTCGATCGACGCCATTCTGATGGACGTGATGATGCCCGTGATGGATGGCCGTGAGGCCACGCGCCGTATTCGTGCCCTTAATCGCCCCGATGCGTCGAAGGTTTTCATCGTGGCGGTGACCGCTAGCGACTTGGCCGAGGATCGCCGAATTGCCCTTGAAGCGGGCATGGATGGTTTCATGCCCAAACCGGTTGACTTCGCGGCTCTCGTTTTGCTTTTGTCGCGCCTCAAGGGAGATTCATCGAAGTAGCTTCGGAGAAGCCCGGGGTGCCTCAAGAGAACGTGCGGTTCTCCATTCTTGTGAATTTGCCCAGGTCGCCTTCGGCACATATGAACAATACGTCAAACTTGTCCACTAAATTACGCCGAAACGTACGTCAGGTCGGTCTACGCAAGCTAAAATAAGCCGTCATGCTAAAAGCCTGAGCTCGGCTTGCTTCCGCTTTGGACTTGCCTCATCCAGGCGAAAGAACTAGGACCGGACACCCTTACTTGAACAAGATGCGCAACAGCTCGGGTTTCACGATGGCCGAAACGCTGCTTACCGTAGCGATTCTGCTCATTGTCATGGCGTTGGTGTCCGTAAACGTGTTTTCTTACCAGAAGTCCTTGCGTCAGAAGGAGCTCGACGACAAGGCCCAGATCATTTACGTCGCTGCGCAGAGCCAGCTTTCTTCGCTGAAGGCTAATGGTTTGGCCGACGTGTTTTCCCCTGGCCAGAACAACCCCGATGTTGGAACCGTCACCTGTGAAGACCTTGGCGGCAGGCTTTCCTTCGTTACCAGCAAAAACAAAGGGGGCGCTGCCTCGTCGGTCATGAACCAGGCCAGCGTTGATGACGAACTGCTTGGCCACGAATGGGCCATTCTCTATGATGCCCAGACAGCCAGCGTTGCAGGCGTCTTCTATTCCGAAGAGGAAAACGCACCCTTTCTACAGCACGATGGAAGCTTGGCCGAAGGCTCGGTGCTGTCGGGTTTGTTCGACTTCGACCAGCGCGTCAAGAAGGCGGTCGTTGGCTACTTTGGCGGGGGATCCGTGCAGGGTGGCGCCGTGAGTGACGTGAACGCCCATGTTGTGGTGAGCAACGGCGAAAAGCTGACAGCCACCTTCAGTGCGACGGATGCCGATGGCAAGCCACTTGAAAACGTCAGCTACCGTTACTGGCTCACTCAGGAAACGGCGGACGGGGAGCTTCGTTCCCGTGATTTCACGGTAGAGTCCAGGGCCGCCGAGCAGGAATGCGCGGTGACACTCGACAGTCTGGAAGAAGGCAAGGGCTTTGCCACGCAGTTCTGCCAGGATGCTGCGGACGGGGCGGAAAACCTGATCCCGGGTGCGCCCTTCGATATTCACGTGACCGCCCAGGTCAAAGGTGGCGTCGAATCCCTTGAAGCGCAAGACCGCAATCACAGCAGCCTGTTTGATGACGCCAGCAATTTTGACACGGACGTCGACCAGGCCGACGAAGGCGCCGACTCTGATGATTCCGCAGAAGAAGGGGAGATCTCCCTTTCTTACGAAAAGGGAACGGCTGTCATTTCCAAGGGACGGCATCTCCAGAACCTCGACGTGGCCACCTCGGGCGTTGATGCGCGTATCGTCCATGCCATCCAGGTGAGCGACATCGACCTGGCCGCCACAACCGATTCCGAGAAGAGCAAAAACACTTCTTCTGCACGCACCGCTCAGAACTCTGAGGCAGAGCCGACCTATGCCGACACGTACCAGGTGATAAACGGCGGAAAGATGGAACCGCGTCCCTTTGTGCCCATTACCAACGAAGAGTTGCTGAGCTACACCGGACTCGATCCCTTGGTCAAGCAGACGAACGACGACCAGCGCTCTTCAGGTGATGCTGCGCAATCTGCAGGTCAGACGCGCATTATTGGCTTGGTGTGCAAGGCTGACGAATCTGGCAACAAGACAGGAAATGCCGGTTTGTTTGACACCTTTTATGGTGTTGAGCTCAGCCACGTTTGGCTCGAGGACGCAACCGTGTGCGCCTCATCTGCGAAGGAAAGGTCTTGCGCGGGTGCGCTGGCTGCGAAGCTGAGCCGCCACGCCTCCGACGCCGATCATGCCATCAACGCAGATAATCGCACCGTGGCGGTGACGGATTGCCGAAGCTACCTTTCCGATGCCGCCTTGGCCCAGGAGGGCAAGACGAACTATCGGAAGCAAGCAGGCTATCAGGAGCTGGGAATTAGTGTTTCGGCACGTAAAGCCGCTGGTGGCCTGATTGGTCGTGCGGAAAAGTATGTCAACGTGACGGGCAGCTTCGCGTCGGTGGTCGTGCGCAATGCCTCCTATGTCGGCGGCTTGATCGGTGAGGCGCATGACGTGAGCCTGGACCTCTTTTCGTCCTACGCCGATTGCTATCTCCAGGGCATGAAGGGCGCCGAAACCATGGGTGGCCTGATCGGTCATGCCAGCAATACCGGCGATCCCTTGATTCCCGTAAGTGATATGCACATCAATCTGGATGGTACGTATGCATCGGGCTACCAGGTGTTCACGGCCCAGGCTCAGGCTGCCAGTGCCGCAGGCTTGCTTTGCGACAAGACCTTTGCTGCCCCCGTCAGCATCAAGCGTTCCTACAGTGCCTGCTTCTTTGGTGGGCAGAAGGCCTCGGACAAGGGTGGCCTGGGCAAGAAGGGCGCAATCTATGAGATCTGCGTCCCCGAAGACCTGAAGACGGGCGCTTCCGCAAAGACCACCTACGGCTCTGCGCGAAAAAGCGAAGGCGTGTTCTTCAGCAATGCCAACTACACCGTTGCCCCTTCCTATGTCGAGCAAGCTCCCTTCAAAGACGGCAAAAAGCAGATTGGCACTACGCCGATGGGCGTGACGACTCGCGAGCTGACGGGTGCAGCACGCGTCGACGACCTGGATAAGAAGGTCGCATCGGCCCTGGGTTCCGTCTTCGAGCAGCCCAGCGACGCCAATGCGTCAACCGATCGCGTGATCCCCTACCAGCTTGATGGTCAGAAGGACGAAGGCCAGGACAGTGTCAGGTACTCCTTCCCCGTGCTTGCGGATCTGCCCCATTACGGCGACCGCTTTGCCCAGGATGTCCATCGCATCACTCTCAAGAAGAGCGAACTGGTAGAAAACAAGGTGCATGACCATGTGGTCTGCGAGCTGTTGGTGACCAACGGCGGCATGCGTGCGAACGCCTACCCCGAAGAGCTTCTCGATGATACGGGCGAGCCCCTTGTCGATGATCAGGGCAATCCCTTGAAGCTGCTTGGTTGGTATTCCCGCCACGACACCGAAGGCGTCAAGGTGCTTGATGCCGCAGACGACGAGGGCAATAACGGTGGCTTGATCAGCGCTGATTCCAAGGCGGCCAAGATGCTCACCAGCAAGGATTCCGCTGGTGAGCTGGTGTTCGACCTGCCCAAGGGAAGCGACAAAGGTCGCGATCTGTATGCCGCCTGGCTTGGCTCTGCCTACGTGGACCTGGCGCGCATAAAGGGCGCAAGTATCAATGCGGACGAGGACTACCTCTTGGTAAGGGACATCAGTACAGGAAAGGGCAGCCTGCTGTTCCAGAAGGATGCGGGCACGTCGGGTGCGGCAAAGCTTGGCTCCACCAAGCTTCAATTGGACGAGTGTCTTGATGCCAAGGGCAAGAAGGTGGTATCCGGTGTCCTGCTGCCCGAAACCGTTCGCTGGACGGAAGAGGCCAAGGGGGCCAAGAAGTGCGCACGGTGGGTTTCTGACCTGTCGGGCGAGGGCCTGCGTGCCCAGATTCTTGCTGCCCGTGTTTCCGAAGGTGGTCAGGCACATGGCCTGAAGAATGCCTCGTCAAAGGGTGTCTGGCTCTATGACCTGCTCGTTCAGGATGATCCCGACTTTGGCGAGCCGCAGCTTGCCGATTTCGTGGGCGCAACCAAGGTCTACCAGCTGAGATCCGACGTCGTCGTTTTCAAGTAGAGTAAGCACGAAGAAACCCAAGGAGAAGGCACGAAGATGCGGCAGACGCGTCGACATAGCGGAAGCGAACGAGGGGCGACCATGTTCATGGCGCTCGTCTTTCTGCTGCTGGTCTCCTTGGTGTGTGGCATCATTCTGGCTGCTGCCACGTCGTCGCTCAAGGCCGTGCACAGCGACCACGACCAGCGCCAGGCCTACTTGAGCGTCGAGTCTGCCGCAAAGCTTGTTTCGTCCCAGCTGGCCGACTCCCGATTTGACTACACCCGTACCCAGCGTTTTGATGCCAAGGGCACAGAGCTCGACGATGAAGGCAAGCCACTTGATTCTGGCAAGACGGATGGCAAGGTCAGGGACGCCAAGGTGGCAACCACGGGACAGCTGAAGGACGCACCTCTGGAAGCCTCAGTGCGCAAAGCCGTGTCGAGCCTGTTGGGCTGGACCGCCAACGAAGGCGAGCTAACACGGATTCCCAGTGCGGGTTCGTCGTACAAGGTGCTCATATCTGCTTCGGGCGATGGCGCATCGACTGAGCCTGTTTCCATGAGCTATCACTTTGAGCTGGACAAGAAGGGGAGGGTCGTTCTGACGGCGAACTTCTGTCTTGAGTCTGCGGCAGACACGTCGCATCAGGCGATGGTGTACCTGCGTGCCGTGGGAACTCCTGGAAAGAAGCAGGTGAGCACCTCTTCGGTGGTGGAAGATGGCGTGACGCAGGGCTCCCTTACCACGACGACTCAAAGTCTGACCTGGGACGCAAGCTCGATCAAGCTGGGAAAGGGCGTGCTGGACTGATGCGTGAACCCAATCGCGTCCTTCGTGACGAATCGGGCGAAACCCTGGTTGAGACCTTGGTGTCTCTGCTGATCATTGCCGGTCTTTTTGTCGCGCTTGCCACGGCCGTGGTGACCGCGGCCAATATCAACAAGCAGACCAAAGAGGCCGCTCAGAGCAACGAGTTCGCTTTTGTCTCCTCTGACGAGTCAGGTGCAAGCACGGGCGGCACCAAGAGCCAAGGGACCGCAAGCTTTGCCTTCGAGTCGGGCACGCCTGGGCCAAGCGATCCCGATAACGCGTCCGTTTCGGTGGACTTCTTCGTCACGACTCAGGACGATAGCCACGATCCCTATTGCTATTACGAAGCCCAGCAGCGCGATGGCGATTCGTCTTCGGACTCGTCTTCGGGCTCGCCGGACAAAAAGAAGAAGGCCGAACCGGACTCTTCTTCCGATGCGAAGGCGGGTGAATAGCGTGAGTCTGTCGAAGTTCCCTGGGATCCAGGCGCATGGTCGTGACTCGCGGGTTTCCGCCTGCCGCCTGGGTGCGAGTGAGGGCTTCACCCTGACCGAGATGTTGGCCTGCGTGGTGCTGGTGGGTCTGGTATCCCTATGCTTGGCCACGGGCGTTCAGTTTGCTTCCAAAAGCTATGACCGCTCCCTGGCGCTTTCGGAAGCCCAGACGCTTTCTTCTACCTTGACCTGCGCAGTTGAGGATGAAGTCCGTTTTGCTCAGCCCGTGACCGTCTCCCATAAGAAGGGCGAGGACACAGTTGAATATGTCAGCTCGACCTTTGGTGCCTACCAGGGCAAGCTCGAAGACCTGGGCGGCTTTGATGCCATAAAAGCTGGGGGGCTGGTGCTCGATACTGGCCAGGATGGACGTCTGCGGGTTAATGGGCATGAGCTCTTGGCAACGAGCGTCTATCCGAAGAACACCCGTGCCTGTGTGGATACCTTCACCTTCGACGAGGCCACGCGTACCTTCGCCGTGAAAATCAGCATCTGGCGTGACGTGGGTTCCGATTCCGATACGCCTCTTGCCACCACAAGCTTTGAGGTGCGGCCCCTTAACGGTTAGCCGCATCCGCCCAGAACCCTTCAATTATTGATCCCAGCAAAGGACGACAGATCATGGCACATAAACGACTTGGCGACCTGCTCATCGAAGCGGGCTCGATTACCGAAGAGCAGCTTGAGCTGGCCCTTGCGTCTCAGCGCGAAAGTGGTCGTCGTCTGGGCGACGAGCTTATCGCCGACGGTATCATCACTGAAACCGAGCTGATCGACACGCTTTGCGACCAGTTGGGCATCGACTACGTGGATCTGAGTAACAAGACCCTGCCGCCCGAGCTCACGGGGGTGCTTCCGCGTAACCTGGCCCGCAAGTACGACATGTGCCCTATCAAGGCCACGTGCGACGAGGTCGTGGTGGCCATGTCCGACCCCATGAACTACATCGCCCAGGAGGAAGCGCGTGCCGCCTCGCGCCGTCGTGTGATCCCCGTCATTTCCCACCATGCGGCCATCGAGCGCGCCATCATGCAGTTGTATGGCAACGAAGGTGCCGCTCGTGCCATCGAGGAAATGCGCAACGAGCGCCTTGGTGTTACTCAGGACAGTGCCCAAGCCGGTGTTTCGTCCAGCGTCATCGGAGATGAGGAAGAGGCCCAGTCGGCGCCCACCATTCGTCTGGTCAATTCGATCATCGAGCGCGCCATTACCGAGCGCGCCTCGGACGTTCATCTTGAGCCGCGAGAGGGCGACATGCAGGTGCGCATGCGCATCGATGGCCTCATGCGCAACGTGCTGACGGTGCCGCGAGAGCTGCAGAGCTCGGTCATCAGCCGTCTGAAGATCATGGGCAACATGAACATTGCAGAGCATCGCATTCCTCAGGATGGTCGCGCCAACGTCCGCCTGAAGAAGAAGGATATCGACCTGCGCTTATCGACTCTGCCCACCATCTATGGCGAAGGCGTGGTCGTTCGTCTCCTGGACAAGTCAACGGCGCTCTTGAGTCCCGAAGGCATTGGTCTTTCGGGCGCGAATCTTGAGCAGTACCAGCGTCTGGTCGGATCTACCAATGGTGTGCTGCTGATCACGGGTCCCACGGGTTCGGGCAAGTCGTCCACCATGTACACGATGATCCGCGAGCGTAATACCGAAGAGGTGAAGCTGATCACCCTGGAAGACCCGGTGGAGTACAACATCGACGGCGTCAATCAGGTGCAGATCAACGAAAAGGCCGGCATGACCTTCGCCAGTAGTCTGCGTTCCGTTCTTCGTCAGGACCCCGACATCATTGCCGTGGGAGAAATCCGCGATGCCGAAACGGCCGAGATTGCCATGCGCGCCGCCATTACGGGCCATCTGGTGTTTTCGACCATTCATACCTACGACGCGGCAAGTGCCATCGACCGTCTGCTGGATATCGGCGTCGCACCGTATCTCATCGCCTCGGGCCTAAGGGGCGTCGTGGGACAGCGCCTGGTGCGCACCATTTGCCCCAACTGTCGCACCGAATACACCCCTGATCAGCGCCTGCTTGATCTTTTGGGACTCTCGTCCAACGAAATGCCCTTCTACCACGGCGAGGGATGCACCGCTTGTGCTCATACGGGCTATCGGGGCCGAACCGCCGTGTTCGAGTTCTTGACCGTGGATGCCGAAATGCGCCGCATCATTGGCCAGGGCGCCGATCGTGTGGCGGTGCGCGAGCATCTTGCCCATGCAGCCAACCATAAGTCCCTGCCTGATTCCTGCATGGAGCTTGTGCGTGCAGGGGTGACCACGCCTGAAGAAGTGGCCCGCATCATTTCAACCATGGACTAAGGAGCAAGGAAGATGATCTTTTCCGAAGGAATCATTAAAGAGGCGCACAAGGCGGGCGCTTCCGACGTGCATCTGGTCTGCGGACTGCCCGTCAAGTTCCGTATCGACGGCAAGCTGGTCGACGGCGCCTTTGATGGCAACGAGGTGCTGACTCACGAAACCTGCGAAATTCTGGCGCGTGAGCTGGCGGGTTCGGCCTATGAGGGCATTGCCGAAAAGGGCGAATACGACGGCGCGCGCACCCTGGCCGGCATTCGTGTCCGCATCAATCTGTTCCGCAGTCAAGGCAACTGCAATGCCGCCCTGCGTCTGCTGTCTGACGAGATTCCCTCCTTGGATTCTTTGGGATTGCCTTTGGCAGTGCTTGACTTCCCGGCAATTAAGAGGGGAATTGTGCTGGTCACGGGCGAAACCGGCAGTGGGAAGTCCACCACGCTGGCAGCCCTGATCGACGCCATCAATCATACGCGTTGTGAGAACATCATCACCATGGAAGATCCGGTGGAATACGTGTACACGCCAGACAAGTGTGCCATCTCCCAGCGCCAGATCGGCACCGATACCGAGAGCTTCTCCGGGGCGCTTCGTGCGGTGCTGCGCGAAGACCCCGACGTCATTCTGGTGGGCGAGATGCGCGACCTGGACACCATCCAGACGGCCCTCACTGCGGCGGAGACGGGACATCTGGTTCTGGCGACCTTGCATACGAATTCGGCCGCTGAGTCCATTGACCGCATGGTGGAGGTGTTCCCCGCAGGCCTGCAGCGTCAAGTGCGCATGCAGCTGTCCACCACCCTGCATGCCGTGGTGTCCCAGCAGCTGGTGAGGCGCTCGGATGGGTCGGGGCGCGTCATGGCGGCGGAGCTGATGGTGGTGACACCTGCCATTCGTAATCTGATCCGCGAGGGCAAGACGCCACAGATTGTCAATTCTCTGGCTCTGAGTGCCGATGTGGGTTCGGTCACCATGGACAACGCGCTCATTCGTCTGTATCGCGACAGGGTCATCGATGCTCAGACGGCAATCGATGCAGCGCACGACATCGAATACGTTTCGCAGAACACGCGCGGCTTCTAGAGACACGCTAAACCAAGGCCGCAGAAGCACGGGGCCAGGCAAGCACTAACGCAGCAAGGAAACACACATGGCGGTTTACAAATACGAGGGAACGACCAAGGCGGGGCAATTCGTCACGGGTGTCGTCGAGGCTTTTGACGACCTTGATGCCATCGGCAAGGCGCGCCAGGAATGCTATATCGTGTCCAGGCTCACGCAGGTTCACGAACCGCCAAGCTTTCTGAAGAAGGAAGTGGGCTCGGGCAAGGTAAAGCTCGATGCGGTTTCCCTGATGTGTTCGCAATTTGCCTCCATCATCGGGGCGGGTCTTGGCATTGCGCGTTGTGTGGAGCTGGTTGCCAAGCAGACCACTGACAAGAAGCTGACGGCTATCCTTGCCGAGGTGCAAACCGACGTTCAGGCGGGTCACAGCTTGGCTGATTCTTTCCAGCACAAGGGTGGCAAGAAGCTCCCCGTCATCTTTTATGAAACCGTGCGTGCGGGCGAGATGGCGGGTACCCTGGACCAGTCTTTCGAGACCCTGGAGAAGTACTTCAAAAAGCGCTCTCGGATGCGCTCTAGGCTGGCAAGCGCGCTTATCTATCCCAGCTTTGTGTGCGTGTTGGCCGTGGTCGTGGTGATGGTGATGATGGTGGCTGTGGTGCCCACGTTCAAGGAAATCTTGGATGGGCTCGATGCCGAGATGCCCCTGATGACGCAAGTTCTTATCAACGCCAGCACCTTTGTGGGTACGTATTGGGTCGTTATGCTGGCCGTAGTTGCCGCGCTTGTTGTGGCTTTCTTGCTGTGGAAGCGAAGCAGCAGGGGTGCGGAGGCGTGGGCGCGCATCAAGCTCAAGCTGCCAGTGGTGGGATCCATCAGCATTGCGAACAATGCTTCCATTTTTGCTAACACTATGTCTCTGCTTTTGGGTTGTGGCATGCCGATCACCCGAACGGTGGAAGTGACGTCGAAGGTCATGCCGAACTACGCTATGGCGCAGGCAGCTAGCCTGATGACGCGCCAGCTTGAGGGAGGTCGTCGCTTGGCCGATTGCATGCGTACGGTTCCTGGCCTGCCCGAGGCCCTCATCGACATGGCGGCCGTTGGCGAACAGAGTGGCTCTCTGGAAGACACCTTGGGGCTCATGGGGGAGCATTACGACGAAGAGACCGACCGTCTGATGCAGGACGCCGTTTCCAAGCTCGAGCCTGCCGTGCTAGTGTTCGTTGCCCTGTTTGCGGGCTACATCGTGATTGCGCTGTATGTGGCCATGTTCAGCATGTATTCCGCCATGTAGGTGCAGGTGCGCCGCCAATTTGTTTAGGGCGATGTTTGCTTGTTGTGTGGAAATGGCTGGCTCATTTTTTTACCACGCTCGGTTAGCGACGTGTAACTCGGCCAATTACCTGGACAATCTTTGGAAATTGTCGTAGGTGCGAAGGCTATTGCTCTTGTACAATGTGCGGCGCCGACATGCCTGTGTCGGCGCTTTTGAGAGCCGGGCAATGGGTCCCGGCACAGACTCGCCTCCGCTAGGGAGGCATGAGTAGGAGTTCATATGAAGGAAATGATCAAGCGCATCCGCGAAGAGCGCGACGGCTTTACCCTGGCCGAGCTGCTTATCGTTGTTGCTATCATCGCTGTCCTGGTGGCCATCGCCATCCCCATCTTCAACGCTCAGCTGGAGAACAGCCGCGAGGCAACTGACGCCGCAAACCTGCGTTCTGCCTACGCCGAGGTTTCCGCTGCTGCTTTGACTAATGCTAAGGATAACGATCAGAACAACGGCGTGACCCGCGGCGGTGACGCTGACGGTAGTTATACCTGGACCAAGGAAGTCGAGCTGGAGCAGACCCAGGCTGGCTGGCAGAATGACTCCCTGAAGGGCCAGAAGATCGGCACTGTTGACATCGTTGACACCATCGCAGTGCCCGGTAAGAAGGCAAAGGTTGTTTACACGCAGAGCACCAACGCTGTGACGATTAGCGTCGACTAAGCACGAACAACATTAATACCTTCTGACGAGGAGCCGCGAAAGGGCAATCCAAGCCTCTAATGCTGGATGGCCAGATAAGCTCCTTCGCGCCCCTCATGGAATGACCCCGGCACCGTGCTGGGGTCATTCTTCTTTAGGTACGTTTGGGGTGCGACAAGCTAGCAAGTGAAATACTGGGGCACGACAAACTATGAAGTGAGTTTTACGTGGCAAGATTTCAAGCGAGCTCTGGGATGTGGTTGGGCCATTGTCTAGGTTCCGCTAGGCCAACGCCTGAGTGCGTCCTGCTCAGTAGGCAAAAAGGCGCAGCCCTGTTTCCTGCGGGAGAGATAGCCCCCTTTCTTGCCCTTTGCACTATGCCGGACGTGCCCCTCAACTGTGTCCCTATGTCACCTTGGCGGCATGCTTTGGGGTGGTAGAATCCCCTGAGATATACGAAAGGCTGTTATATGGCAAAACCTGCAAAGCGCGTACGCCCCACTACGGGTATCGATATCGGCACCGGCTTTCTGAAGATGGTGGACTTTGACGGTACCCAGATTACGGGTGCGCGCGTTGTTGCCTTGCCTGACAACCTGACCAGGGACGGCCACATCGTGAGCCATGAGGAATTCATCCGTGCGCTCCGTCAGGCCTCGGTGACCCATCGGGATTGCGCCCTGATGCTCTATTCTTCCGTGTGTTACACGCGTCGCGTCCAGATGCCCGCCATGAGCACCAAGGAGCTCATGCTCAATTTGCCCTATGAATTTCAGGACTTCATCCAAGAAGGCGACGACGACTACCGCTTTGACTACGCCCTGCTGGAAATGAAGACGGACGAGCAGGGCACGCCTTCGGAAATGGACCTTTTGGCAGCCATGGTGAAGACCAGCGTGATGAATGATCTGTCTGCGTGCTTCAAGAAGGCAGGCCTGCGCTTGTCCTGTGCTGCCCCTGACGTCATGGCCTTCACCAACATTGTCCGCAAGGCCCCTGACCCAGAGTCAGACTTCTGCTTTGTCAATATGGGCACTACGGGCACCAGGGTCTATCTGTTCCCTCGAGGTCGCTTCGAGGTGATTCGCAACATCGACTTTGGCACAGACAACATCGTTCGGGTTGTGGCACATGAGCTCAACATCGACCACAACCTGGCGCGGACTTACGTGACCACCAATCACGAACACTGCCAGGAGCTACCAGCGGTGCACGAAGCCATCGAGGCCTTCGTTGCCGAAATCCAGCGCATCGTAAACTTTTACAACTTCAGCTTCCGCGACTCTTCGCTCGAGTGCCTTCATTATGGTGGCACCGCAAGTCAGGTGAAGCCTCTGGTCGATGCCCTGTCTTCGACGCTCACGGTTGAGCTTCGGGGCGTGAGCGACCTGCTCCCTGCCGCCGCCCAGGTCAATCGAGACGTGTTGCTGCAGTGTCCTGCCGCCGCCGGAATCGTGCTTGCCTAAAGGAACCCCATGTTTGATGCCGCACAAGACAAGCTGAGGGCCGCAAAGCGCAAGCTGACGGCCAACAAGAAGCCCGAATACCCCAGCAAGACCACCATCAACTTGGCACATGTCGAAGTCGAGCGTTCGATGAGCGCCACTTCTCGTGCGGTGCTTCTGGGTCTCGTTGCTCTTTTGTTGCTGGTGTTCCTCAAGTTCGGCGTGTTCGACCTCATCTCTGAAGCAAACGAGGTCACCGACCAGGCTGCCGATCTTCAGGCGCAGCTTGCCGAGCTTGAAGAGTCGAATGCCGATTACCAGAAGATCAAGGCCCAGCTGGAAAAGTACAGCGCTCCTGGCATGACTGCCGAGGAGGAGACCTTCGCCAACCGAGCCCATGCCCTCGCCGTGGCCGATGCGGTTTCGGGCCTGGGCAAGCAGCTGGAATCCGTTTCCCTCACGGGGAACACCCTGCAGATCAAGCTGGTTGATACCAACCTTTCCACCGTTTCCGACGTGGTTTCCAAGATTAAAAAGGTGAAGTGGGTGACTTCCGTGCTGCCCAACACGGCGGCCAATACCGAGGAATCCCAGAACATCACGGCCGCCATCACGGTCGAGTTGGTTCCTTCGCCTTCGAGCTCTGCCGCGTCCGATGCGACGGATACGTCGGATGCGCTTTCGGATTCTGTCCAGGCCGTCTCGGATGACGTTTCGTCCATAGTGGCTTCAGGCAAAAGCTCGCAATCCGTCATCCAGGAGGGGGAGTAGCTCATGAACCGCGCCTTTTCCACTCGGGAAAAAGTCCTTCTGCTTGTGCTGGCGGCCGTCTTGTTGGGCTGTCTGTACTATTTGTTCGTGCTGACTCCCGCCCAACAGCTCATCAACAATGCCAAGAACCAGGTGGATCAGCTCGAAACCGAACTGAGTGTCCAGCAGACCATGGCTGAGCAAAAGGAAATCATGCGTGAGGAGCTGGCAGAAAAGAAGGCATCGGGCGCTGCTTCTCGAAAGACGCTCAAGTACGACTCGTCGGATGTCATCATGAAGGAGCTTGATGGCATTCTGGCGGGTGCCAAGACCTATTCGGTGACCTTTGCCGACCCCGAAGTGTCCGAGGACGGAAGCACGGTGCGTCACGGCGTCAACATCAGCTTTACGGCCTCAAGCTATGCGTCAGCAAAGGACCTGGTGGAGCAGCTGGTGAACAGCAAGTATTCCAGCCTGATTACCGACTTTTCGCTTTCCGCCGGTGATGAGGCGGGTACCTCCGCTCCCGCCAACGGTGCGGTTAACATCGTCTACTACGAAACCAAGTAGCCGCCCATGGGCTTTTTCGAACTTGCGAACCTTATGCCTGAATGGGCCGTGTTTGCGGCTGTGCTCGCCTTTGTTATGGGCTGCTGTGCCGGAAGCTTCGTCAACTGTCTGGCCTGGCGCATTGTCCATGGCGAAAGCGTCCTTAGGGGCCGGAGCCATTGTGCTTGCTGCAATCACGTGCTGGGTACGCTCGATTTGGTGCCCGTGTTCAGCTGGCTGGCTCTGCGTGGCAGGTGTCGCTACTGTGGCGAGCCCATTTCCGTGCGCTACACCGCGGCCGAGCTTATTTGTGGTGCCTATTTTCTTTCGGTATTGATGGCCTTCGGCTTTGTCGTGCAGACGCCGTTTCTCATGGTGTTGGGCTGCGTTCTGCTGGGCTTGTCCCTGGTTGATTTGGACAGCCTGCTCATTCCCAATGGCTTTGTGTTGTTTGGCGTTGTGCTTTGGGTAGCCATGATGCTTGCATCGGGTGCCCTAGGTGCTCCCATCAGGGATATCGTGTTTGACGGACTGCTTGCGGCTGTCGTGCTTGCGGGCCTGGTATTGCTGGTGAGCTGGGGATTCAAGCTTGCCACGGGCAAGGAAGGCATGGGCATGGGCGACGTGAAGCTCTACTTCATGGTGTCGCTCTACCTGGGCTTGGCCGCAGGTGTGCTTAACTTGTTCGTGAGCTGCATCGTAGGGCTTGCCTTTGCCGTGAGGGCCGGGCGTCGCGCCTTTCCGTTTGGTCCCTCCATCGCCGTGGCTTCCTGGTTCACGCTGCTCTTTGGCCCGGGTCTGGTTTCGGCCTATCTGGCTCTGCTTTAGGGAGTCTCTTTAGGCGTTTCCTGCTTCCCGTTGGGTTTTCGTTCCTTAGAGGCTAGGGCCTAGGAGTTGACCCAGGCGCGGATGCGGTAGGTGACGCCCAGTTCGTCGCAAATCTTTTGGCAGACGGCCTCTTCTTCGTGGGTGATGGTGGTCTCGACGGTGGTCATTGTCACGGAGGGGACGTAGTTCTTCACTTCACGCGCGAAGTCCAGCATGCCCTGGAAGGCGGCCTCGCCAAAGCGGCTGCGCACGATGCGCTGGTATTCTTCGGCGTTGGGGGTGTTCAGACTGATGGAGACCGCATCAACGATGCCTTCGAATTCGGGGGCGATATCGCGTCCGCAGATGAGCGAGCCCTGGCCGTTGGTGTTCACGCGGATGGGGAGTCCGTAGCGCTTCTTGACTTCTACAGCTACGCGCTTGAGCATCTCGAAGGCGCAGGTGGGCTCGCCGTAGCCGCAGAAGACCACCTCTTCGTAGCGGCTCATGTCCTCGGCATCGAAAGCTGCCATAACTTCTTCGAAGGAAGGTTCATGCTCGAGCCAGAGCACGTTGTTGCCGCCTTCGCCGTCTTCGCCGACACCGCTGGCGCTGTTGCGGATGCAGAAGGTGCAGGCGCAGCTGCAGCGGTTGGTCAGGTTGACGTAGAGGCCCTTGTGGACGGGGTAGACGATGGTTTCTGCCTTGAGGCGTGCCATGATTCCTTCTTTCTTCAGGCGTGGCTTAGTGGCGATTAGCGCAGGTTGCAGAGTTTCTCTTCGATGGGGAGGCCGTCGCAGCTGGGTATGTCCATTTCGACGGCCCGTGTTACGCATTCGCCGATGAAATTCGAAGCCTTCAGGACCGATTCCTCCAGGGGCACGCCCTTGACACCGTCGACGGAAAGCACCGCCGAGAACACGTCTCCGGCGCCCGTACGCTGTCCGCCCACGAAGGGGGTGGTGACCAGGTGAGGGACTCCGCCCTGCTCCATGCAGACGTTTGCCATTTGCGTGCCGCGCTCGATGCCCGTGATGACCACGCGTTTGGGTCCCAGTTCGCAAAGCTCTTGAGCCATGGACTCAAGTTGCTGCTGGCTGGGGTTTTCGCAGTAGGGCTTTCCTGCCAGCAGATAGGCCTCGGTAAGGTTGGGCGTGATCAGGCTGGCTTTGCCTACCAGCTCCACCATACGCTTGCACATGGTGGGCGTATAGGTGGCGTAGGCACGTCCGTAGTCGCCCATCACGGGGTCAACCAGAATGTGACAGTCCTGAGAGCCGAATTCGTCAATGAAGTCCGAGACGATCGCGATTTGCTCTTCGGATCCCAGGAAGCCGGTGCAGATGCCCTTGAACGACAGCTTCAGTTTGCGCCATTCGTTGATGTGAGCGCGCATCTGGTCGGTCAGATCAAGCATGTGGTAGCTGCTGTATTGCGTGTGGTTGGAAAGGACGGCCGTGGGCAATACGCAGCATTGAACGCCCATCTGGGAAATCACGGGCATCTGCACGGAAACGGAGCAGCGTCCAAAGCCCGTGAGGTCGTTGATCAGGGCAATCTTGCTTTGGTTGTTGTGGTTCATGTGCGTGGGTTGGATGGTGGCCACGGGTGTCCTTTCTTCGCATGGGTTCCATTGTAGGGTTTCTTTGAATGCCGTGGCGTTAACGAAGGTCGTACTGGCAAGGCCTTCGTTTTGCCTGTCTCTT
>JAUNOE010000001.1 GCA_030537255.1 Coriobacteriia bacterium | reverse complement strand
TTATTTGATACCTCGGGCTTTTTTGATCACCTCGTAGGCTTCGTTGATTTCACGCATGCGCTCTTCGGCCTGTTCGGCGTTGCCGCCGCGCGCCTTGACGGCATCGGGATGGTTGTCGCGTGCCAGCTTGCGGTAGGCCTTCTTGACCTCATCAGCAGAGGCGTCCTTGGAAACACCCAGCGTCTTGTAGTAGTCGGGAGCTGCCGCCATGCGACTCACCTCTTTTCTCTACAAGGAAGGCGGACTCATAAGGCCCGCCTTCCTAACCATTCTTATTCGGATTCCTCTTCGGGAACTTCGCGCTTGGGGCCACCGCTCGTAACGGTAACCATTGCCGGACGAAGAACCTTCGAGCCCATGCGGTATCCCTTCTGGAATACCTGGGAGACGGTTTCGTCAGGAACCGTGGGGTCCTCGACTACGCCAACTGCCTGGGCAAGAAGGGCGTCATAGGGCTGACCAGCAGGATCGATGATCTCAAGACCATCTTTGGTCAGCGCGTCGGTGAACTTGTTGTACACCGCTTCGACGCCTCCCAACAGACCACTTTCGCCGTTCTCCTTGGCATAGGCCAAAGTGCGATCGAAGTCGTCCACCACGGGAATGAGGTTCTCGACCAGAGCCTCGGTGGCGCGCTGCTTTTCCTCAGCGCGCTGCTCCTTCATGCGGCGACGGTAAGTGTCCCATTCGGCATGAAGCCTGAGGTACTTTTCCTGCCACTCCTGGGCTTCCTGCTTCGCAGCTGCAAGTTCGTCTTCGGGGGTGGCAGCCTCGGACTCCTCGGCTGCCTCCGTTTCCTCGACGACCTCGGCCTCTACGGCCTCGGGCTCGGCCTGCTGCGAACGCTCTTCCTTAGCGTCGTCGGCCATGATTAGTTCTCCTTCTTGTCGTCGTCGACAACCTCGAAGTCAGCTTCGACGACATCATCAGCAGGAGCAGCCTGAGCGGCACCAGGCTGACCAGCGGCTGCCTGCTCGTTGGAGTAGACGACCTCGGCCATCTTGTAGCCTGCCTGCTGCAGAGCCTCGGTGGCCTGCTTGATTGCCTCGATGTCAGTACCCTCGAGGGCAGTCTTTGCGGTAGCCAAGGCACCCTCGACTTCAGCCTTGACGTCAGCAGCCAGCTTGTCGCCTACCTCGCCCAGGGTGGTCTCGGTTGCGTTCACCAGAGCGTCGCAGTTGTTGCGGGTCTCGACTTCTTCCTTGCGAGCAGCGTCTTCCTCAGCGTGAGCTTCGGCGTCCTTGACCATGCGATCGACTTCGTCATCGGACAGAGCGGTGGAACCAGAGATGGTGATCTGCTGCTGCTTGCCCGTACCCAGGTCCTTAGCAGAGACGTTAACGATGCCGTTGGCGTCGATGTCGAAGGTAACCTCAATCTGGGGCATGCCACGACGTGCAGCGGGGATACCGCTCAGCTGGAACTTGCCCAGGGTCTTGTTGTCGCGTGCCATCTGACGCTCGCCCTGCAGGACGTGAATCTCAACGCTGGTCTGGTTGTCAGCAGCGGTGGAGTAGATCTCGGTCTTGCGGGTAGGAATGGTGGTGTTGCGCTCGATCATCTTGGTCATGATGCCACCCATGGTTTCAACGCCCAGGGAAAGGGGCGTGACGTCGAGCAGCAGGATGCCCTGAACGTCGCCAGCAAGAACGCCGCCCTGAACAGCTGCGCCCATAGCAACGACCTCATCGGGGTTAACCGACATGTTGGGCTGCTTGCCGGTGATCTGCTTGACCAGCTCCTGAACGGCAGGCATACGAGTGGAGCCACCAACCAGGATGACCTCGTTGATGTCACTTGCGGTGAGGTCAGCGTCGCGCAGAGCCTGCTCGACGGGCTTCTTGCAGCGGTTCAGCAGGTCGCTGGTCATATGCTCGAACTCAGCCTTGGTCAGCGTGTAATCCAGATGCAGAGGGCCGTTAGCGTTCATGGAGATGAAGGGCAGGTTGATGGTGGTCTGGCTGGTGGAGGAAAGCTCCATCTTTGCCTTCTCCGCTGCTTCCTTCAGGCGCTGCAGAGCCATCTTGTCGGTGCGAAGGTCGACGCCGTTTTCGCCCTTGAACTTGTCAGCCATCCAGTCGATGATGCGCTGATCCCAGTCGTCGCCGCCCAGGTGGTTGTCGCCATTGGTTGCGCAAACCTCGAAGACACCGTCACCAAGCTCCAGGATGGAGACGTCGAAGGTGCCGCCACCAAGGTCGAAGACCAAAACCTTCTGCTCGGTGTTGGTCTTGTCCAGGCCGTAGGCGAGAGCTGCTGCGGTAGGCTCGTTGATGATACGAAGAACCTCGAGACCAGCAATCTTGCCAGCATCCTTGGTTGCCTGACGCTGTGCATCGTTGAAGTAAGCAGGAACGGTGATGACTGCCTGGGTCACAGGCTCGCCAAGACGCTTCTCTGCGTCGGTCTTGATCTTACGAAGAACCTCAGCGGAAACCTGCTCGGGGGTGTAGTCCTTACCGTCAACATCGACGACGGCACGGCCACCCTGGCCAGCCTTCACGTTGTAGGCAACGGTCTTCTGCTCTTCGGCCGTCTCAGCAAAGGAACGACCGATGAAGCGCTTGACGGATGCGATGGTGTTAGCAGGATTGGTGACTGCCTTATTCTTTGCAGCCTTGCCAACCGTGCGCTCGCCGTCCTTGAAGCCAACGACGGAAGGCGTAGTGCGGTCGCCCTCGGCGTTAACCAGAATCTCGGGCTCGGAGCCCTCCATGACTGCCATGGCGGAATTGGTGGTACCCAAGTCGATGCCGATGATCTTAGCCATTGTTTCTATCCTTTCAATTGTGACCGGTCAAAGCCAGCCAACCTTTATTACCGATATAAGGAAGAGCCACACGGTGATGAAACCCTGCAGCTTTCTTCGACAAGTGGAAATATAAAATCTAAGTGCATCATTGTCAAATTTCTTATTTGACAATTTGGAGATAATTTGATGGTTCTCCATTTTCCCAGGTCAGACGAATTTCACATCTCCACATTTCACTAGATAAGACCTAAGGAAGATCTAACAAGGCCCACTAAGGTCCAACCCCAACAAGGTGCAACTAGAGAGACGGGCAAACCAAATCCAAGAAGGCTCTGGCGGCAATAAAAAAGGAGCCCTTGCGAGCTCCTTTCGATGACTTCCTATGAAGTCCGGTTTTGTAAGAGACGATTAGTCCTCGGCAATCTCCTCGATTGCACCCATGGGACATTCCTCGACGCAATCGCCACAGGCGATGCAGGCCTCTTCGTTGACGACCTTCAGAACGCCATCGACAACGTCGATTGCACCCTGAGGGCAAGCGTCGACGCAAATACCGCAACCGATGCACTCATCGGCCAAAATAACAGGACGTGCCATTGTGGTACCCCTTCCTCAATCCTCATGCTTCGTGGATGTGCGAATCCACGGTTGCGACCATACCATGACGCACGCGTCTTGCAAGCGTCATCGAGATTTTCCCCACCAAAGGCCTTATGGGGCTAGCAGATGCGCGGAAGTTGCTCGCCAACAAGCATATCCATAATACGCATGGTGCCAAAACCCGTCTTCAGGGAAACGCGAGGGTCACGTCCTTCAGGGGAGACGAGCACCTCGCCGATAATGGCGGCATCCTTGCCGTAGACGTTGCTCTTCATGGCTGCCAGCGCAGCTTCCGCCTGGTCGGCAGGAACGACGCACACCATCTTGCCCTCGTTGGCAACCTGATAGACGTCATAACCCAGCATCTCGCATGCGCCACGAACAGCATCCTTCACAGGGATGGCATCCTCTTCCACCACAAAATCGACGCCAGACTGATCAGCCAGCTCGTTCAGCGTGGAAGCAAGGCCACCACGAGTAGGATCCCTGAAGCAGCGCGTATCCGGTGCGGCCGCGATGACCTCCTGGATCAGATGGTTCAGAGGGGCGGCATCGGTGGCAACGTCCGCATTGAACGAAAGGTCTTCGCGGCAGGCCATGATGGTGATGCCGTGATCACCCAAGGTGCCCGTTACCAGGATTTTGTCACCTGGCTTGCAATAGGCGCCGGACAGGTCAATGCCTTCGGGGATAAAACCAACGCCGCTGGTGTTGATGAAGACACCATCGCCATGACCACGGTTGACCACCTTAGTGTCGCCCGTAACGATATGGACACCCGCTTCGCGAGCGACTTCTGCCATGGTCTGACAAATGCGCTTCAGGTCTTCCATGGGGAAGCCTTCCTCAAGAATGAAACCGCAGCTCAGATACTTGGGAATTGCGCCCGACGTAGCAACGTCGTTCACGGTGCCACACACAGCCAAACGTCCGATGTCTCCGCCAGGGAAGAAGTGAGGAGTCACCACGAAGCTGTCCGTGGAAAAGGCCACGCGTCCCGGCTCCTGGGGGAGACGGGCGGCGTCGTTGCCCTCGAGCAATTCCTTGTCGGCATATGCTTCGAAGAACACCTCATCGATGATGCGCTTCATCATGGTGCCGCCGCTACCGTGACCGAGCAGGACTGTTTCGTCCATGAATTCCTCCTAGATGAACTGACCCGTGGTGGTCATGACCAGACGGCCCGTCTTGACGCCCTTGGTTCCCAAAATAAGGTTGCCGATGTCCTGGACGTCGCCCGTTTCGCCCTTCATGATGATGACTTCAAGACAGTTGTCCTCATCAACATGCACATGGGTGGAGCTGATGACCACTTCAAGGTAATGATGCTGAATATGATGGAGCTTTTCCTGCAGGTCGTTTGCATGATGGCTATACACGATTGTCAGGGTACCCATCACGATGCGCCCCGGAATGGAGCATTCGTCTTCCACCAGTGCCTCGCGAACGAGGTCACGAATGACCTCGCTGCGATTCTTCGCCAGACCACGGCGAGCCACCAGGCGGTCGAACTTCACAAGCAGGTCTTCGGGCATCGCCACCGAAAACCGCATCAGGTCGTTAGACATAAGAACGCCTAGACCAGATTGATCTGCACGCCAGAAGCGGCCTCGGCGTCGTCTTCCAGGGCATCCTTGGCGTCATCGAGAAGCGCGCGAACCTGGTCAAGAAGGGCCATTGCCTCGTGCAGCTTTTCGCCAACCGTGGGGAAGCCGGCATCTTCGGCGTTGTGGCCAAGGTTATGGGTCCAGCGACGCTCGAGCTTGATGTGGTCGTCGATCTGGTCAAGCATCTGTTCGAACTGACTCGTGTTGATTCCGTTAGTGCACATAACTACTCCTTGTCGAAGGGTGTGAACACGATTTGTTTAGAACGTAGCACTATCCATCAGGGTGTCGGTAGGCAATTCGTAAAAATTGCGACCAAGGAACCTTTTGAACGGTGAACTTAACCTAAGATGCGACTAAGGCATCCTCAAAGGATGCAGCCGTTTGCATCATGGCTCCAGGAGGCATGCATGGGATCTAGCTCCCCCATGGAAACCATCTTCGTAGGACTCGACCGCACATTTCCCGGACACGTTTCCGGGAATCACGAAGGGCTCTTCGTCGTGATAAGCCAGGCGGAGCTCAAACCTCCTGCACTCGAAGCGCTCTCCAACAGCGCCCGAGCCCTGGGGTTTTCAGCTCCAGCCACTTTTTCATCCCAAGACCAGGCTAGCCCCTTGACGCTGGTCACCTTAGGAACCCAAATGGGACCCGAAGAGCTCATCCTGACCCTGGAGAGTCTGGACCCACTCGCAATCGTTACCTGCGACCATGCATCCGCCAAAACCCTTGCGGATGCCTATCGCACGCAAATCAAAATAGAAGCACCCCAAAAGCTTTTGGGACGCCCACTTTGTTGCTTCGAAGATTTTGATAGCATGATTTCGTCAAACGAAGGCAAGCAAAATGCCTGGAAACTACTGAAAAGCATTGCTCGTAACTAACTGGTTCCGAGCTAGGAGGCTTGACTATGGCAAACAAGGACCTAAACAAAGACCCCAAGGAGCTAACCATCCTGGTTCCTGGTGGCGCTGGCTACATCGGTAGCCACACCTGTGTCGAACTCTTGGAGCGCGGCTATCGAGTGGTGGTCGTGGACAATCTTTCCAATTCGAGCAAGATTGCCATCGACCGCATTCGTGAGCTCACCCAGGCAACCGAAGACCAGCTGGTGTTCTACGAGGCCGACATTCTCGACCGAGACAAAATGCATAAAGTCTTCGGCGCACATGATATCGACGCCATCATCATGTTTGCCGGACTGAAGGCTGTCGGCGAATCGACCCAGAAGCCCCTGGAGTACTACTGGAACAACGTCGGTGGTGCCCTGGTTCTGTTTGAGGTCGCCCGCGACCATGGCTGCAAGAACGTCATCTTTTCCAGCTCGGCAACCGTATATGGAGCAGAAGCCGAGGTTCCCTACACCGAAGCCTGCAAGCGTGGCACCACAACCAACCCCTATGGCGAAACCAAGGCCATGATCGAGCGCATGCTCACCGACTTCTACCTCGCTGACGACGAGTGGAACGTCGTGCTTCTCCGCTATTTCAACCCCATTGGAGCCCACATCAGCGGACGCATTGGCGAAGACCCCCAGGGTATCCCCAACAACCTGCTTCCTTATGTCTCCCAGGTAGCCGTTGGCAAGCTCAAGGAGCTCGGTGTCTTCGGTGATGACTACCCCACCCCTGACGGCACGGGTGTCCGTGACTACATCCATGTTGTGGACCTGGCTATCGGACATGTGAAGACGCTTGACTGGATGGCAGGCAAGATCGGTACGGGAGCACCCATCGGAACGGGCAGCTACCAGGGTCCCCTGAGCGCTGACGGCACCCGTCATGGCGTTGGCATCTTCAACCTGGGTACTGGCAAGGGCTCCAGCGTCCTTGAGGTTGTCCACGCCTTTGAAGAGGCCTGCGGACATAAGGTTCCCTACGTCATCAAGGAGCGCCGCCCTGGTGACCTGGCGGAAGTGTACGCATCCTGCGAAAAGGCGAAGAACGAACTAGGCTGGGTTGCCCAATATGACCTCAAGCGTATGTGCGAAGACACTTGGCGTTGGCAGTCGAACAACCCTAATGGCTACGAAGGCTAAACCGGATACTCACCTATGCCAAACGAAAGGGGTGGGAAGTCACGATGACTTCCCTCCCTTTTTAGCTGCAGAGGCTCTTACAGATCCAGTATTTCACTAGGACGGTCGATCAGCTTGTCGGGATCCCCTTCCTGAAGCATCTCGACGCTTGGATATCCCCAAGTTACGCCCACTGCATACATACCCGCATTATGAGCAGCTCTCATGTCACTGGCGCTGTCACCCAGATATACACAGTTACCGGGTTCAACGCCCAATTCCTTCGCACAACTCAAAAGACCCGTAGGATCAGGCTTACGAGGAACCCGAGGAGATTCGCCCAGGGCGCAACCAAACAGGCCAGGAAGGTATCGCTCCTCAACGGCCTTCACGCCTCCGTCAAACTTGTTGGAAATAATGCCCAACTTCTTCCCCTGGGCAGACAGAGAGCCTAAAACCTCCATGATGCCGTCAAAGGGACGGGTCTTTTCCATTCCGAATTCCTCATATAGCGAGCAGAACAGCTGGTACACTTCATCGACATCTTTTGGGGAGGTGCCTTCAGGGACGCACGACCACACCAATGCCAGAGCACCATTGCCGATAAAGGAATGTACCTCTTCGTAGCTTCGAGGTGGAAAGCCTTTTCGGGAAAGGGCCTCGTTGACCAAGGCATGCAGGTCGGGCAAGGTGTCGAGCAGCGTTCCATCGAGGTCAAACAAATAGGCGTCAAATGACATCGGAAAACCTTCTTTCGTTAGGTTCTTCTAAGGGTTATCCAAGTAGTGACCAGAACCCAGCATAAAGAAAAGGCAGTCAGGATTACAACCTGACTGCCTTTGAATTCGCTGGAGCGGGTGACGGGATTCGAACCCGCGCATACCAGCTTGGGAAGCTGGGGCCTTACCACTTGGCGACACCCGCAAGAAAAGGCTGGTGCCTACTTCTTGGCGACGCCGCCAATGAGAGACATCTTAGTGCCACACTCGGGGCAGGTACCCTTGGTGATGACGCGACCATTCTTGGTGACGCCCTCGGTGGGGTTTACCATTTCTTTCTTGTCCTTGCACTTCACGCAATAGCCAACAACAGCCATGGAATCCTCTTTCTCTGTCTAGATAATCACTCGATCACGCCATCCCGAAACCGAGCTAAGTGCTTCAGCGAGCAAACAGTGTACTGTTCGCTGGGGTATTTGACCAGATGAAGCCTACCATACTCAAGACGTATGACAAGGCACTCCCGTCAATTACAAATCATCGCTAGATAACTTTCAGAAGCTCCATGACAAGCTTGCTTGCATCTTCCAAAGCGCGGGGGTTGATGTTTTCGATACGATCCTCTGCTTCGGCATAGTAGGCAGGCTTGCCATCCTTGACGCCCACCACGCTAAAGGCCTGATAACCCTGACGGCTTGCATAGCTTGCGGGAGTCTCGACACTCAAAAGCTTTGCCATGCCGTAGGAGACCTTGGAGCGAATGGATGCCTGACGTACGAAACGCTTCATACGCGAAGAAGGCTTCACGGGGAACAGAACACCTTCGGTATCGATATAAGAAAGCTTACCCGCACCCAAAGCTTGGAGGTTGACGATGATGGCCCCATCAAGCTCGTCCGCATGGTTCTGAAGGAAGGCATGCATACCGCAGCTGCTTCCGATTTCAGAACCCAGGGCAACAAACCAAACCTCGGTATCGATGCCAGGATGACGGAACTCGTTGAGCTGGCGCATTTCGCGGTTAAGCTCCTCGACACGGCTGTTCACCTCAGGCTGGACCGGCTCATTGAATTCGTCGACGAAGACCTTCCGATCAACGTACTCGTCATCATAGAGGGAGACAGAAGCTGTTTTCTCAGGTTCCGAAGACTCGGACACCTTGCCAAACTTATTGCCCAAGGCCTTCACGCCACCCAGATTACGCAGCGAATCAAGGCTGAAGGCACCACCGTTCCAGTTACCCGAAGAAGGCTTGCCCTCGTCGCCCTCGCGGAAGCTTTCCCAGCTACCGCGATCTACTCCAGCACCATGAGCCGTGTAGTCTTCATCGGCACCAATCCATTCCTTCATGGAACCTTCTTCGGCGTTCTTCTTTTTACGGGAGCCAAAGCGACCAAAGAGCTTGCCAACGCGAGACTGGGGCAAATCAACATATTCGGGACCAGCAAAGGCGCCTGTCTCGGTGTGATTCTCTTCGAAGGCAGAATCGTCGACATCTTCCACGTACAGGTTTTCCTCGGGAACGCCCTCAACCAGCTCGTCGCCGACAGGGGCGAAAGCACCCGTACCTCCAGCAGTAGAGAAGGAGCTGGTGGCAGAGACCTTTTCATGCGAAACCTCAGACTCAGCACCCAGAGGGGGCAGATCGAGACCAAATCGATCGGATGAGCTTTCTTCGCGAGCCAGGTCAGACATGCTGATGCGTGGAATAGCGCCTGAGGTCAGAGGGGAATGGACATTTGAAGACTGAGCCATAGGCGCACGCTGGCTTGCGGCCTCCACGGGCTCGGCCTTAACGGCGTCAAGCTCGGGAAGGGTGATGACTTGCTGCTTTCCTTGAGAAACCTCGCCAATGGCAGGCAAGGATTCCAGATCGAGACCCACGATAGGGGAAACGGGAGCAGCAACACCCTTGTCTTCCTGAGACTGCTGACTGCTGGGCACCTCCTGAGCAGCGGGCTTGGGGGTGACAGCGGAGGTATGGGCCATGGCTTCACGGATCTCGGCCATGGAGACAGGCTGCGTGGTTTCATCAGCCACATCGTCCTCCTTACCGGAAGATGCAGGTGCGGCGAGAGGCTTGTTCATGAAGGCAGAGACGTCGAGCGCAGCAACGGCTTCGGGCTCGGCCGACGTCAGCTCATCGTCGTCATTGGGACGAAGGCCCTCTTCAACGTAGTCGACTTCAGTCGTCTCAATGTCCTCGAAGGAATCCATTTCGGAAACGTCAGGCTCGACGCCACGGACGTCATGAGATTCGCCCACGTAATGCTCGTCTTCGACGATGACGTCTTGGTCTTCGGGCTCAGAGACCTCGGGTTCCTGGTTGCGACCCGAAGCGAATCGAGAGCCTGCCTCGGAAGCAGCTTCGCCAAGACGCGAACCAGCTTCGCTAGCAGCGTCGGCCATATTTTCCGCAACCTTGTGAATACGACCCATAAAACCATCGAAGGAAGAGTTGGCGCCGCGGCGGAGCGAGCGCGCAGTGCGAGACAGAGGCTTCTCTTCCTGCTCCTCCTCTTCGACAACAGGCTCGTCGGAAGCAAGCTCGTTCGCGTCAATAGTGGGCTCAGCAACGTCCTCGACAACAGCGTCAAGCTTTTGCTCTTGCTCTTCATTGCCAGCAATGGGCTCAACGCGGTCAGAAACGCTGACTTCTTCCGGCAAAGGCGCCTGCTGAGGCTCATCCGCCGACGTGCTCACGGTATTTGCAGGCTCGTCTTCCGATGTTTCACGTGAAACACGCTTGGGGGCTGGCGCAGGCTTGGGGGTATCCATCTCGTCGAAGGCCTTACGAACCTCTTCAGAAACATGAGGGACGGGAGCGGATTGAATTTCGCTCCTCAAGGCAGCAAGACGCGCCGACAAATCAGAGTTTCCCGAAGCAATGGAAGGATCGCTCCAGGGATTTACGAAGGAGTTCTGACCATAAGAAGGTGCGGGCTTGCTTTCCCTGACCTGCTCAACGGGTTCTGCCGCAGCAGCCTGGGACGAAGCTTCGGGGTCAAGCTCCTGGGATGGAGCGCTGACGGCAGGCTCCACAAACGCATCGGGCTCGACCGGCTGAACAGGCTGGGCCGGGGAAGCATAAGACGAAACGGGGGCAAAGGCACCCGTGTGGCTTGCGACCTCATGATCAAGAATCTGCGCAGCGGGGGTGTCGGCATAGCGAGAACGCGCAACAGGTGTGCGATTCATTTCTTCGGGCTTGTTCTCACGAGCCTTTGCCTGCGCGGCACGCGCCCATGAAGGAATGCCACCCACCATGTTTGAAGCTGGGAAAGGCGTCGCAGGAACAGGGGTGGAAGCCGCCACGGGGACCTCGGCTGCCACGGAGCCCGCTTCGACGGAAACCTGGGATTCGTCCGCTTCGGCAGAAGCCGGCTCGGGAGCCTCGACATCAACGGCGGGCTCATCTTCCACATGGCGCTCGTTTACGGCCGAGACGGCTTCGACATCATCTTCGTCCTCGAGGCGAGAAGACGCTGCGTTCGAAGGCTCTACCGTAGGACGGGCGGCATATTCGACTTCGTAGTCATCAGTGATGACACCTGCTTCGCGAGCGGCATTCTCACCCTCGACCTCGGAACCGCCCTCTTCGGCCAGACGTTCCATCTCTTTGAGGCTGACACATCCGTTGCCCACCTTGCGAGCAACATCAAGCAAAACGGCAACACCAGAAGCGTTGTTGTTAGCAGCGTCGGTGTATTCGGCACGAAGATGAACGAGGGAGAACACGACCGGCACCGCAACAAGCACCATGGCGGCAACGGTAAGAACGGAAAAGACCGTACCCACAACCCCCGAAGCGCTGGGAAACACCACGCCATGAACAAGAAGGATCAGGGGAAGAGCAACGAGGCCACCCAATGAGACAAACTCGATAGCACGACGATTCGCCTGAAGGACACCCTTCTGATCAGGAACGACACGACCGCTGTCGTAGTTTGCTACAAGAATGATCTTGCGACGCTTGCCAGGGACACCAGAAGGCTTGTACTTGGCCACGACGTTTTGGCTGACGCCGCCCTTGAGAGCACGGGAAAGCAAGGGCCTACCCGTGATTTCCAGACCATAGAGAACGGCCGCAATAATGCCGACAACCGCAGCAGGCAAGGTCAGCAAAGGTACCAACAAAGAGACCAAGCCACACACGAGCACCAGACCAAAGCAAATAGCCTTGGGGACGTCAGGATTAGCCATTCCGTCGAAATCCTCGATTACTGCTTGGAAGCCCGAGTCGCGCTGAATGGAATCAGCAATATAGAGAGCCGCTTGCTGCTCCTCTTCGGTGCCTGCCGGACGAGGGCCAATTTCGTTCGAAAGGTAGGTGACGTCATCGATGAGTTGAGTCATTGATCGCCCTTTCTGGATTATGTTCTTCAAGGCGATTACTTACCTAGCCGCCTTTTGTATCTAGCTACACGTGTTTTAAGTATACGACAAGCCCTTAGGCACTAAACCCAGCTATCGTCGCCCAGATAATCCCTGATGAAGGAGTCATGGGTGCCAATCTCTGAACGAAGGCTTTCGTAATCCTTCTGAAGAGATTCCTGGTCCTTTGAGTAGGCATCGACCACAACCTGGGAGAAACCCTTGGAATAGGAAGTCGCAAGCTTGCTGGCCTTTTTGTCGAGCTTGTTGTACTTGTCGTTGTTCTTTTCCGCCGTCTTCTTGTCCTGAATCAAAATGGCCTCGTTTGAAGCAAGTGCGTAGTCGATGGCTTGCTGGCGAAGCTTTAGGTAATCGTATTCGGTGGTCTCCTTGGCCAAGGGATAGGCCTTGAAGCCAGCCTTGAGATCCTTTTTCGACTCAGCGAAACACGTACGTGCCTCCTTGAGGTACTCAGTGGCCTGATTCACGTTTTCATTCGTGGTGTCAGACACCAGGCTCGCCGCTTGCACCATGAGGGAGTTTCCCTCTTCGAGCTTTGCCCAGGCTTCCTCCATCTTGTCGTAAGCGGTCTTCGCGGCCACGTCCTCGTCAAGACGCTGTCCAGCAACGGCCAAAAGCTTCTCACGTGCGGTGATGGACGAAACGGCATGCTCTGCCACTTGCTTGTCCTGAGACCCTTCATCCAGGCCATCAGCCGCCCGCTGCGCCATATCCTTGGCCGCCTCAAGACGAAGTTCGGCTTCAGGCATATCCTTCTTAAGCTGATCAGCCTGCGAAACGGTGTTCTTATCGAATGCTTTGGCGAAATACCCATCCACGGCAACGATAGCCTCATCAGCGCCTTCGACGTTACGCACCGACGCCTTCAAGAGGTCAATACCCTGCAACTGCTCCTGATACTGTTCATAGAGATACCAGCCACCCGCACCAAGACCTCCGATGCTCAGGGCCACAACCAAAAAGACGCTCGCAAGACGATAAGCTCTACGCGCACGCTGGCGACGTTCGATCTCTTGCTGAGAGTCGTGCCCGATTAACCTGGAAGGAGCTGCTGCCGCTTTCCTGGGAAGCAAGCCTGTCTTTTTTGGTGGAGAGGGAATGGCATGCTTGGGCACTTCAGAGGAAGCATCCCCGGAGCGACGCCTCACAAGCCCGCCCGTCGACCCCTTGGGTTTCACAGGGGTCGATGCCGGCAAACCACTCACATCAGGAGCGCTAACATCCGAGCCGATGACCTGAGAAGACGGATGCTTGCCCGTCCTCTCAGCGCCAAACAGCCGAGACAGGAACCCCTTCTTTTCGCCGGTATCGGAAGCAAGGTTGTCCAACACATTGAGCGAGAGTTCGTTGGGCTTACCCTTGGAGAACTCGACAATGTGAAGGGAAGACCTCTCCTTCTGACCCAAGCCCTTCTTTTCGCCTGGGGTGCGAGCCATTTAGTTCGCACCTCCATCACGTGAACCCCAAAAGCCCGTGCTCACCTCAGAGATGATGTCCTCCATGGGGATGATGGCGACGTTACGGCTGGGGAGGGAGTTAAGGAACTTCGCTCCGTAATACTTCGTAACGAGGCGATGGTCAGCCAGAACGACAAAGCCACGATCGGTTGAATTGCGAATCAGACGTCCCACTGCCTGCTTGACGTCAATGACAGCCGCAGGGAGAGAGTAGTGCGCCCAAGCGCGAGCATCTCGCTCTTCGCGTTCGCGGGACAGGGGATCAGAGGGAAGGCCAAAAGGCAGACGGGGGATAACCACGCCCTTCAAGGTGGAGCCAGGGGCATCAAAACCCTCCCAGAAGCTCTTCAGCGCAAACAAACTCAAGGTTTCGTCCTTGATGAAGTCATCACGAAGACCCTTGACCGACACACCCCACTTCTGACAAACCAGCCTAAGGCCCTCCTCCTTGATGGCTGGATTGGCCACCTCAAAACAAGACTCCATCTCCTTGCGATTGGTGAACAAGGTGAGAATCGATCCGTGCTGGGCAATATGAAGCTTCACCAGGAAGTCCTGCAATGTGGGAAGGTAGGCGGGATCCTGAGGGTCGGGCATGTCCGAAGGGACGAAGACACGCATGTTGCGATCGAAGTTATAGCTTGACGCAACCTGCAGACTGTCAGCCTCGGAGCCCTCACCGGAATTGAGGCCCATCGCATTCATAAACGAAGCAAAGGAATGATCGACAGAGAGCGTAGCCGACGTGTACACGACACTGTGCGTCGAATCATACAGGGTTTCCAGCAGACGAGCACCCACGTCCAGGGGTTGAACCGAAAGAGCATCGTTAAGCTGTGTCTTGTTGCGAGACAGATGCACCGAACGAACCTGATTGTCATCACTTTTGACGAACATGCTCTCCAGGGAATCAAGCAACTCACGAAGCTCGATGGCAGCCAGGGCCATGTCTCGCTGTTCGCGCGAAGAAATCTCCTGCGACTCCAGGTAGGCCACCACATCACGAAGGCTCTTGATGGCTTTCTCCGTCACCTCGATCAAGGAAAGAGCACAAGAAGCAACACCCTTGAAGCGGGAACCTTGACGTACTTCTTCGTTTACCCACAGGTCGAAATATTCATAACCACGGCCCTTCTTCTGGGGGTCGTAGTACAAGAGATCCTTGATGGCCAGACAATATTCTTCTGCAGCAACCGCAAAAGCGTCACCATCAGTGCAGGCTTTCGCAATCAGGCTCTCAAACAGCGTTCGTGCTTCGTTAGCCAGAGAAAGATTGCGCTCCGCGCGAAGCAAGACGTTATGCTTCGCTTCGGCGGAAGACAGCTTCCTTATCAACGACTGAACCATGGCGGAAGAGGTTCCGATACTGAAGGCCTTACGTGCTTCACTTTCGGCACCATGGGCCTCATCGACGACCCAATAACGAATCGGGGGGAGTAGCGTTCCGTCGAATCGCTGGTCCCAAAACAAAAGGCTATGGTTGGTCACCACCACATCACATCGCTGGGCCTGGTCGCGAGCCCCATGTACAAAGCAGGAACGTCCAAAGAAGGGACACTTTCGCCTTAGACACTCGGTGCTCTTGGTGGTAATAGACCAACGGGGAACGGCTCGGTAATCGATCTTCAAGGCATCGATATCGTCATAATCCGTCTGCTCGACGAAAGACAGCAGAGCAGCCAAAGCCGGCGCCTGATCGACGTCGTTGTTGCGTACCGTCACATAACGAGGCCCCTTGTTCGCAAAATGCTCGACCTTGCGACAGCAGAGGTAGTGACTAAAGCCCTTGAGAGGAGCATAGGTCACCCCCAGTGCCTTGCTCAAAAGAGGAAGCTCTTTGTTTACCAACTGGTCAAGGAGCGCATTGGTCTTAGTTGCCACGCCTACCGTGATTTCGTTCTTCTTAGCCAACATCGCCAAGGGAACCAGGTACGCCATGGACTTGCCAACACCCGTACCCGCTTCAACAGCAAGGTTGCGTGACGTGGAAAACGCCTTGTTAACAGCCAAAGACATCTGCAGCTGCTCAGGGCGCATCTCGTATTCGGGATACAGCGACGCCACGAAGCCCTCACCGCCAAAGGCGGCACGAACCTCATCTTCGGCAATGGACTGGATTGCGCGACCTTGGTCATCTCCATGATCCGTGAAATAAGCAGACGTCTCCACTGTTTCACGTGAAACAGTGTCGTTTGAGAACCCGTCGCCATCGAGCGTTTCACGTGAAACATCCTCGATCGAAGAGGAGAAAGCGTCATGACGCAAGGTATTCAAAGAAGACAACGCGGCTCTACGGCGCAACCCCTTCACGTTCAGAGGTGCGGCATTCTCATCCTGCAGACTCTTGAACACAAAGGCCGTATTCCATTCTTCAACAGAGCGCAATGCGGCAATATGACGAACCAACTCGGCGGGCATCTGAGCCACGGCGGCAAGAAGCACGCGATAGACCAAGCAGGTTGAAGTAACGTCATCATCAGCGCGATGCGTAGACTCAGGGCCACCAAAAGCACGCACCAAATCTAGCAGACGATGCGACTTCATACGCGGCAACGCAATGCGGGCAAGGTCCAAAGAGTCGATCCAGATATTGTCCTTGAGCTTGCTGCCTGCAGGATATTTCGTGCAGAAGGTACGGTCGAAATTCGCATTGTGAGCCACAACGGGGGTATCACCGACAAAGTCGACCAAGGCAGCCAAGGCCTCATCGGCCCCAGGAGCATCAGCGACCATGTCGTTCGTGATATGGGTAAGATGGACTACTTCATCCGGGATGGGCTTCGACGGATTTACGAAGGTCACGTACCAGTCGACAATCTCGCCATCGCACATGCGTGCAGCAGCCACCTGAATCAATTCGTCATGCACAAACGAAAGACCCGTGGCTTCGGTGTCAAGCACCACCACGTCATGATCCAAGACGCCAAAGTTGGTCTTTTGGGCATACGAAAGCAGGCCGTGATACCGGTCCCTAATGCGCTCGGGGGTGTTGTCGAGGATATAGCTATCAAGGCAGCCTAGCTGCGCGTCATTTTGTTTTTTCATGCTTAGCAGATTATCATTAATGGTTCGCAGTTCGGCTTGACCAAACAAACTCTGAGGAGAACACATGGCTGCTATCGGCTATCACGGAAGCTATGTCCGTTTCAAGACACAGGAACAGGAAAAGGCAGTCGCCTTTCTCGGTCTCGACAATGCTGTGGGCGACCACTACGAAATCAGGACAAAGTACGAAGAGGGCGAACGTACCGACTGGATCGTAAACGCTTTCGACGTCGAAATGGGAGAGCTTGACCCCAAGTTCGCAGACACCCTTGATCTAATCAGAGCTAAAGGCTGGAACGTCGAGGCGGTTCTCTCCTTCGTAGCCTTCCAAGAGGCGAGGGGCGACGAACCTGGATACTACTGGGGCGAAGTGGCCGTCGTTGCCTGGGATTCCCGCTACGACAAAGCATTTGAGACTTTCATCGACAAGTTGGACAAATCCCTTGGCGATGGCATCCGCCCCGACATCAAACTAGGCTCCAAGGCACTTGAGGCACTGGTTGATGCCCAGGGTGACTACCTGCCCTCAGGTCGCGTACCCCTTCCTAAAAAGAAGAAGGGCATGGCGTTCGTCAAGACCGAGCGTTCGGCAAACGAAAAACTCGCCGCCCAAGCTCGAAAAGGAAACAAGGGATGTCTTGCCGCTAGTTGGATCTTCGTCATCGCCTTGGTCTGCGTCATCGCTTACGCAATTTATAGGTTCTCAGGTGTCTTCTAGAAGAACAGGCAAGGAAAGCAAGCTTTGCGCCTTTCCAACGCCCAACAACATCAAGCACCACGGTTCGATCCATCGCTTCGATAGACATCATTCGACAAAACAGAAGACGCCCTTGGCCAGACAAACCAAGGACGTCTTTTGTTTTGATTGAAGAAATGCACATCGCCAAGACTGCAAAGCCTTGACGACAGAATGAAGTGGCTCTACTTCCTAGCCAGCGCATTCTCGATAAGTCGGCAGCACAAGGCCGGAAAGTCCATACCAGCAACGCGAGCAGCATCAGGAAGGAGCGACGTTGCCGTCATGCCAGGGATGGTATTGGTTTCCAAGACCCAGAACTCACCCGCATCGTCCCTAATCATATCCGTACGAGAAACACCCTCGCATCCCAGCGCCTTATGAGCAGCAATGGCCAGCTCAGAAGCTTTCTTCGTATCAGCCTCAGACAATGGAGCGGGGCAAATGTGCTGCGAGCCGCCTTCCGCATATTTTGACTCGAAGTCATAAAACTCATGCATGGGAACAATCTGAATAACCGGCAGCGCTTCGGGGTCTTCGTTACCCAGGACCGCAACCGTGTATTCGTCACCTTTGACGAAGGTCTCGGCAAGAGCCTCGTCGTCGATCTCGAAAACCTTGGTCAGGGCATCGGCAATTTCGTTCTCGCCATTACAAAGATAGACACCCAGGGCACTACCTTCGGTAGCAGCCTTGATAACGCAATGGGAACCAACCAGCTCGGCGATCTGCCCGGGAGTGTAATCCGTAGCCGAGTACAAAGTCACGGAACCAGGTGTTGCAACGCCATGGGAGCGGTAGAACACCTTCGCCTTTGCCTTGTCCATCGCGGTTGAGGAGGCCCAGATGCCAGGACCCGTGTACGGGATACCCAAAACTTCAAGCATTCCTTGCATGGCACCATCTTCACCACCCTTGCCATGAAGGGCAAGGAACGCCACGTCAAATTCGCCCTCAACCAAGGCGACCAGATCCTTTTTATTGGCAGGGTCGAGCTGAGAGACCTCGAAGCCAGCCTCTGTCAGGGCCTTGTAGGCACCCGCCCCGGAAGCCAAGGAAATTTCACGCTCGCCGCTGTTTCCACCAGCAAGCAGGGCTACTTTGGTCGCAGAGGGATTCAGAGGCGACATATGACCTTCTTTCGTAGATAAGACGTTCCTGCAGTATAACAAAGCGGTATTTCGTGATTCTGTCAGGTCGATGAAGCCCTACAACAAACTACTGCACAGGTCGGAAAGATCCCCTCCACACCAGCAAACCATTCGCTCCCGTATAATCTGAGCCATGGATAAATACATCAAAATACTCAACCTGTCCGAAATCGAAGAAGTGGTTCTTTCGTACGGACAGCCTAAATTTCGATCAAAGCAGCTCATTGAATGGTTGCTTGCAAAGGGTGCCGCCAGTTACGACGAAATGACTAACCTTCCCGCAACGCTCCGTGAAAGACTCGCTGACGAACATCCCTTAACGGAAACCCATATTGTGGAAAAGCAAGTCTCCCGCGACGGCACGAGGAAATACGTCCTAGGGCTAGCCGATGGCTGCCTGGTGGAGACGGTTGGCATTCCTTCTTTGACAACAAAGAGTGGAACCCAACACCTAACCGTCTGCTTTTCAACGCAGGTCGGCTGCGCTATGGCCTGCTCCTTCTGCGCCACAGGCCAAGAAGGCCTCACGCGCAATCTGTCCTCAACGGAGATGGTCGAGCAAATCAGGGTTGTGCAAAAGGATTTCGGGATTCGCGTGTCAAACGTGGTTTCCATGGGCCAAGGCGAGCCATTCCAAAACTACGATGCGGTCATCGAAGCCCTGCGCTTCCTCAATGCCAACAAGGCCTTCGGTATTGGGGCTCGACATATCACCCTTTCGACCTGCGGAATTCTTGCAGGCATCGAACGCCTTTCCAATGAACCAGAACAGTTCACCCTTGCTGTCTCGCTCCACTCCGCAAACCAAGAGCTTCGCAACTCGATCATGCCCCGCTGCAAGAATCAGCCATTAGGCAAACTTAAGCAGGCACTGCTGGAATACGTCACAAAAACCGGAAGACGACCTTCGCTCGAGTACACCATGATCGCAGGCACCAACGACAGCGACAAAGACCTCCATGAACTCATCGAGTTCACTCAGGGCCTGCTTTGCCACGTGAACCTTATCCCCTTGAACAACGTTCCAGACTCGCCCTTCAAGCCCTGTAAACCAGAAACCTATAAAAGGTGGATCCGGGCGCTTGGCATGCATGGCGTCGAGGCTACGCTCAGGAATTCCCGAGGCTCAGACATCGATGGCGCATGCGGGCAACTCAAGAACACCTTGGCCAAATAGTCCGCCTCCGACACTGAAGAGCCCTACGGGTCAAACTCCCCATCCAGCAAAACTAGCAGGAATTTCACATTAAATGCGCTTGTACTACAACACATAACCAAAACAACCCCTCAGAATCAAATCTGAGGGGTTGTTTTGGTTTGTAGCTAGTATGTACTTACCAATCAAGAGAAACGCGCCTTAGAACGCTTCTCACGAGGTCGTTTTATTCAGCAGACTCCGTATGGGAGATGGCATCCATGATGCGTTGAAGCTCCTCTTCGTCCTTGAACTGAATCTCGATCTTGTTCTTTCCCTTGACCGTCTTAACACGAACGGGAGCGGAAAGAAGTTTCGTCAAGCCACGGGCGGCCTTTTTGAAACTTGCTGGCGCAGGCGTACGCTTCGGCGTATCGGCATCATGTGCCTTTTCCCTACCAGCAATCAATCGAGCCAGAGACTCAGCCTCACGGACACTGAGTTTTTCCTCTTCGAGTTTGCGGGTAAGCGTCATGCGTCCCTCGGCCGAAGGAATGGAAAGAATGGCACGAGCATGACCGGCCGTAATCTTTTCCTCGAACAGAAGTCGCTGTGCTTCCTCAGGAAGCTCAAGCAGGCGCAAGGCATTAGCAATGGTGGAACGTCCCTTGGAGACCGTCTGAGCAACCTCGGACTGAGTCATGCCCTTTCGTTCCATCAGACGCTTGTAGCCATAGGCCTCCTCGATCGGATTCAAGTCGGAACGCTGGATGTTCTCGATGAGGGCAAGTTCCAGAGCCTTGTCTTCGTCGGCATCCCAGAGACGAACGGGAACCTTTTCCAAGCCAAGAGAGCGACAAGCCTGCCAACGACGCTCACCAGCGATAATCTGGTATCCCTCTTCCCCGGGACGCACCAGGATGGGTTGAAGCAGACCATCCTGGGCGATGGAAGAAGCCAGTTCCTCGATTTCTTCCTTCTTGAAATGAGTGCGAGGCTGGTCGGGATTAGGGTGAACATCAAGCAAAAAGACCTCGATGACGTCACCAGAAACAGGTTCGACAGCCTTGTCTTCCCCTGATTCAGCAGGTTTCGCCTCCATCGTCGGCTCGACGGTCTGACCAGAAGCAACCATCACAGACTGCGATGTCCGTGTAGCAGGAGCCGCATTGCGCGAAGGACGAGCCTGACGCTCGACAACCTTTGCGGTTTCGACGGCATTCTCCGAGATATAGATGTCGGAACCATGCTCGATCTTTCGAGAAGGGGTAGGTTCCGCCACAGGCTTCTGCGCTTCCTGGGTTTTCTCGGGGGCAACGGGGGCAGCCGACTCGGGCTGCTGCTTAGGGGAAGTGTAGGAAGAAGCAACGTCGGACTGGCCAAACAAGGAGTCGAGGCCACGACCTAGTCCGCTTTTCTGCTTGGGTTTAGCCACGGGCAATCACCTCTTGAGCAAGATCGTCATAGGCCTTGGCACCCTTGTTGTCAGGAGCGTAGTCACTGATGGGCTGGCCATAGCTAGGAGCCTCGGACAGCTTGACGGTACGCGGAATCAAAGTCTCAAAGACGGTAGAACCAAAGAAGGAACGCACCTCTTCGACGACCTGATTGGACAAATTAGTGCGAGCATCGTACATGGTCATGACAATGCCATAGATATCCAGGCCAGGGTTCAGGATAGTTTTGACACGATTCATCGAATCGAGAAGTTTTGTCACGCCTTCCAATGCGTAGAACTCACATTGAATAGGAATCAGCAGCTTGTCGGAAGCCACCAGCGCATTAATGGTGAGCAAACCAAGCGAGGGAGGGCAATCGATAAGGATATAGTCATACAAACCACGAAGGCTACCCAGAGCATTCTTCAGGCGATTCTCTCGAGCCATCTCGTTGACCAACTCGACTTCCGCACCAGCAAGATTGATGGTGGAAGGAAGAATGTCCACACCCTCGTTCACGCGAGCAAGAATAACGTCCTCGACGGACACGTTTCCCAGAAGAACGTCATACACGCAGCCATTGATGCTTCGCTTGTCCACACCATAGCCACTGGTTGCGTTTCCCTGAGGGTCGAGGTCAACCAGCAAGACTTCCTTGCCAGCATGACCAAGAGCAGCAGCAAGGTTTACGGCCGTAGTCGACTTACCGACGCCACCCTTTTGGTTAATGATGGCAAGAATCTTGGTCTGACCAATTACATGGCCAACAGGACCCTTCTCACGGAAGGGGACAAATGCCGGGGCTTCGTCTTCAACCTCTTCATCCTCAGACGAAGCCGCCCCATCAGATACAGCTCCAGTTGCCAAATCTTCGACAACTTGATTCTGACTTGAGCCGTCATTCGAAACGACTTCGCGCTCGACGACCTCAGCCTCTTCGTTCTTGAGGTCAAAAGCATCGATGGACTCGGGGGCAATGCCGGTGACAGACGTTGCCTGAACGGACTTTGCCTTGTTTCCGTCGTGGTCCGTTTTGGAAGTCGTTGGTGCGCTGAAAGTCTGTTTGAGACTACCGAATAAACCCACGTAAACCCCTTTCGTAAACGTGACGATTATAGCCGATGTTTCACGTGAAACATCAAAGCCGTAGGGTTGTCATCACGGTAACGACAACCCTACGGCGTGGAAGCAAATAATACGGTTTAGAAACCTACGCGAGAGGATGGCGCTGCGCCATGCCAACCCTTCGAGGAAGCCTAATCTTCTGCTTCTTGACCTTTTCGAAGACAAAAATGCAGCGATGGGTTTCCTCATCAGAAAGAACAACGTCCCTACGGGAAACCAAGGACATACCCAGCTTCTTCTCCAAGGAAACAGCCCTTTCCACCTCGTCATCATCAGGACGAGCCTTGTAACAAACCATACGTCCACCTCGCTTAAGTAAAGGGGAGCCAAGCTCGATAAGCGAAGGCAAGGACGAAAGCGCCCGGGCAGTAATAACGGCAAACTCGCCAGGCAGCTCAAGTGCCAAGTCCTCCGCCCTGCCGGTATAGGTTTTTATCACTTCGCTCATCCCGAGCTCGTCAATGACGGAATCGAGGGCTCGAGTCTTCTTGCCGACGGAATCCACCAGCAGGGTATCACGTCCCGACATGATGGCGACAGGGATGCCAGGGAATCCACCACCGGTACCTAGGTCGGCATAACGCCCTTCGGGTGCATCGAGCACTTCAGGGACGCCAACCAGGGAATCTTCCACATGAAGAAGCTGACCTTGCTCCCAGCCGGTGATCCTTGTCAGGTTGGATATTTTATTCGCCTCAATGATGAGGCTCAAATGACGATCAAGGAGCTCTCGTTGAGCCTCGGTAGGCTCCACATTCGTTACGTTGTCAGACATGTTTCACGTGAAACACTAGCGAGGAACAACGACAACGCGGCGAGCACGGCCTTCGCCTTCAGAAACGGTCTCTACGGACTCGTCACCACGAAGGGCCAAATGAACGATGCGACGCTCATAGGGGCTCATAGGACGGAGCTTGACACTCGATCCCTGCTCAACAGCCTTTTCCGCGGCATCATAGGCAATGTCTTCGAGCTTCTGACGCTGACGAGACTTGTAGCCCTCGACATCAACAACCAAGGGGTAGCGGAAGCCGACTTTGCGAGTGGTGATGGCCGAAACCATAAACTGCAGAGACTCGAGCGTACGGCCATGACGTCCGATGAGGACAGCGAGGTCGTCACCCGTGATATCCAAGATGAGCTCGCCTTCGTCGCCTTCGTACTCATCAATGGAAATCTCTCCGACTTCGAAGTACTTCACAAGGTCATTGATTACGGACATCGCGGTATCCGCAACAGCGTCGACCTGGTCCTCGCTGAAGGCAGCAGACTCGTCGGAGGTACCTTCGGATACCTCGTTTTCGAGATTCTTGGTCTCGATGGCCTCATCTTCGATGCGTTCTTCTGACATGTTTTTCTCCTTTAATCAAATCTCCCCCTCCGAAAACAGGACGGAGGGGGAGGAGTCCACGATATGGAAGAAGATCGTCTAATTAGTTAGTGCTTCTTCTTGTTCTTCTTGGAAGAGCCCTTGGTGGGACGAGGCTTCTGCTGCTTACGAACGACATTGACCTCAACGGGCTTCACGGGAGCAGGATTGGCTGCCTCCTCGGCGGCATCACGACGACGCATGATGGCGGTAGTGACCTGCTGCTGAGCGACGCCCCACAGAGAGGAGACCGCCCAGAACAGGAGAACACCTGCGGGAGAGCCCCAACCGATGAAGAGCATCATGACCGACATAACGGCCATCATGATCATGGTCTGGCGCTTCTGCTGGCCGTCGGTCTGACCGCGCATCTGCAACAGGGAAGGTAGGAAGGTCAAACCGGCGAAGAACAGGAGCAGCAGGAAGTAAGGAATGCCACCCGCGATGTTGCCCTCGTTGAAGAAGGATGCGGGGGAAGAGACCAGGTTGGGCAGAATGCCATAGAGGCAGTAGTTGTCCAGAGAACCGACACGCGTGCCCATTTCCTGCAGAACCTGAAACAAGGCAATGAAGATAGGCATCTGCAGCAACATCGGCAGGCAGCCAGCAATGGGATTGAAGCCCGTATCTGCGTAAATCTTCTGGGTCTCAAGGGCGATACGCTGCTGATCACCTTCGTACTTGCGCTGAATCTCCTGGATGCGAGGGTTGAACTTCTGCATCTGGTAGGAGGACTTGATCTGCTTCTGCATGATTGGCGCAAGCACCAATCGGAAAATCAGGGTTGCAACAATGATTGCCAGGCCCCAGTCGGCAACAATGCCGTACAGCGACTGGATGCACCAGAAGATCGCGTCTTTAAATGCTTCCCACATACGTCAGTAAACCTCTCTATTTCCGTCCGTGAGGAAACTCCTCCGGCACGGGATCGTAGCCATAATCGCCACCAGGACGGCAGCGAAGGATTCTTCGTGCGGTAAGGTAAGACCCCTTGAGGAAGCCAAAACGACCGATGGCGATCATTCCGTACTGAGAGCAGGTCGGTATGAACCGGCACTGTCCCGGGAAGTGCGGAGACAAGGCGATCTGATAGCAACGAATCAGCAGCAGAGCAAGCTTCTTCGGGATGCTGGCCAGGAACCCCGCCATGGATTTCCACACTACGAAGCCTCCTTGACGAAGGAGGCAACGCCCTTTTGGCACGCTCGTAGCACTTTACTATAAGCAGGCTCCATGATTCTTCTCTTGGCGAGAAAAACGACATCGTAGTCCGCCCAAGGACCGCCAAGTTCCCGACATATCTCACGCATGCGGCGCTTTGCTGAATTACGCCACACGGCGCATCCGTTGCGTTTTCCCGCTACAAAAGCAACGCGGCCCGTAAGGCCGCGTCGAGGTGATACCAATAGCGTGATGAACGCGGTATCGATACGTTCACCCTGTGAGAAGATGTCGGAAACTTCGGTGCTGGATTTAATGGTTCCGCGCACGATTCCTCATCTGTCTTAGACGCAAAGGCGCTTGCGGCCCTTAGCACGACGGGCGGACAGGACGGCGCGGCCACCCTTGGTTGCCATACGAGCACGGAAACCATGAGTCTTTGCACGCCTGCGGTTGTTGGGTTGATAAGTGCGTTTCATTGCCTATCCTTTCAGTTCTCGTAAATTCGAAATTATACAAGTGACGGGTCGCCTGTCAACGAATTTCTAAACTTTATTAATGGTTGTTCGGAAGTCACCGAATACGCCCCGAAAACAGCGACGAAAGAATCGGCCCTAAAGGCCGAAAAGGCGAAAGGCGAAGGGTCTTTTTGACCGTGCTCCTTGTTTTTCGATATTTCTTTCGACTTTTCTACATTCTGTCGAAAACTCAGTCGAAATATCGAAAGTTGTAGAGAACTCAAATGTCGAAAACTCGAAAACTCTGTCGAAAAATTGAAAATTGACTAAAAGCTCGATAGAATCTTGAGCGAAAACGACAGAGTTTTCGACGTTTCTTTCGGTTTTCGACAAAACATAGGCCGAATTTCGACGAAAACCCTGAAATTTGACGGCGTAGCCTTGAAGGCGAATGACGAAAACGCAGCTAGGCTCGCAGTGATACTGGCCTAACAAACACAACGGAATCGAAGCAGCATGGACCAAGCACCCAACAATGCCGAAACGACACCAGAAGACCAAGCGCTACCACCCAGGGGAAACCTATCCATGGGTGGCTCGACGGTCGAAGAGGCAGCGCCCGACTGGGATCAGGCAAACGGAGCAATGACCATAAACGGAGGCAGGGCCATCCCCGAACAGACCACGGGGCAACCGCAGCCAGGACGGGCCGCGACAGACGGCAACCCACCCCACGCCGGCCAAGCCTGGTCGGGTCAGCAGGCTTGGGACATGCGGCAACCCAGCTACCACCCCACCCAGGCTTGGCCGGGGTATGGCTACCCCCAAGGTCAGGACATGCCCCCTCAGCAGCAAGCCTTCCCTGCAACCCCCAGCTATCCGCAAGCCCAACAGCCCACACCAGGATCCTGGCCTAGCTACCCACAGGCCTTCGGCTACCCGCAGGTCCCTGGCCACCCTCAGGCCCCCATCCAACCAATGCAACAACCGCAAGGGGGCGTCATCCAACCCCAGCAGCAAGGCTGGACGCCCGGCTTTACTCCCGAAGGTGCAGCACCTGCATCGGTACCCACGCCTGCACCAGCGCGGACATCACCAACAAAGCCTGCCGACGACTTCGACTACTCGAACATCGATACCTCAGCTCGAGTCGCCATTTACGACGACCTTCACAGCGCACCACGCGTCATCCGTATACCCGGAGGCCCGACGCACGAATTCATCGAGCGAATCGCATCCCTGACCTACCAACATTCGCAGGCGACGGGAGGCCGCATACCTTATTCGGTGATCCGAGAAGTATCCGAAAACTTCATCCATGCGCAGTTCAAGGAAGTCGTGGTCTCGATCCTCGATGCGGGAAACACCATCCGATTCACAGACCAGGGTCCCGGCATCAAAGACAAGTCCCTTGTGCAGATGCCTGGCGTAACCAGCGCCACCGAGCCTATGAAGCAATACATTCGAGGCGTCGGCTCCGGTCTCCCCTTGGTAAAAGACGCCCTGAGCTTCAACCATGGCAGCATCACGATCGAAGACAACATCAATTCGGGCGCTGTGGTAACTATCAGCCTTATGGAACACCCCGCAACGCCAGGCGCACCGTTACCATCAAGCAGTAAACAAAAAACCGCAAGTGGCATAAAGATAACCAGCAATGATCGAATCATCCTAAAGGCCTTGGAGGCAGGGCCTGCTGGAGTCACCGCTGTTTCACGTGAAACAGGTATTTCGGTGTCCTCCGTCCACAACTCGTTCGAAAGACTCACCCAGGCAGGTCTGGTCGAGGAAATCGGCAAGGAGCGCCACCTTACCCAGCAAGGCCTTGAGGCCGCACGTCAAGCATAAGAGAAGGAAGGAGACTACCGGTGGATCTCGAAGAAGCCCGAGCGAAACTCATCGCCCAGCTGAAAACCTACCATTCCAACAGCGCACCCCAGATCGACGCCTTCTTTTCGCGCGTGCAAATCCAGGCGGCGGCAGGCGGGTTCGCCATGCTGACCTCAGATAACGCCTTCATCAAGAATTGGATCGAAGACCACTACACCGACGACATCCGTCAAGCCATGAGCGAGCTCTACGGAGGAGACAACTGGATCATCCAGATTGAGGTTGACACAACCCAGGCCTCAGAAGCTTCCGAAGCAACAAGCACACCCGCAGTGGCAGAGTCCCCGAAGAAAAGCGACGCGGCTAAGGAAGGGGCGCCGAAGCTGTCGGAAACGAAGGAGAATCCCATCGAAGCGGCCCCCCAGCCACTGCCGCAAGACGACGCTCCAGCAATGGACAAGCCAGAGCAGAAGGAGGATCAAAAGCCGACAGCACCCCCCAAAAACAAAGAGGCAACGGCCGGAAAGAGCCCGTCCCGGTCTCAGGTGAAACCCTCGGAATACGAGCAGCCGGCAAAAGATGAGTCTACGGCGGAGGAGACCGAACCCAAAGAGAAGCCAGCGGAGCCGCTTCAGCCAAGGCGGACCACAACAGGGGAAACCAAGCTCACCTTCGGCAACTTCGTTGCAGGAGCCTCGAACCAAATGGCCTACTCCATGGCCGTGGAAGTAGCCGACAAGCCCGGAAACTCCGCACTCAACCCGCTGTTTATCTACGGTAGGAGTGGAGTGGGCAAGACACACCTGCTCTGCGCCATCCGCAACTACCTGGAAGAGCACTACCCCACGCTGAAGGTTCGCTACATCGACGCAATGGAGATGGTCAACGAATACAGCAACGCGGCCATCACCAAGAGCTTCCGCAGCTTTGAGGAATCCTTCCGGGAGTTGGACGTACTGCTCATTGACGACATCCAGGCCCTGCAGGGAAAACAGCAGACGCTTGACACCCTGTTCCGCATCTTCAACGAACTCATCCCCAAGGGAAAGCAGTTCGTATTCAGCGCGGACCGCGCGCCTAAGAACATCGACCTGGACGAACGTTACGTGTCGCGATTCAACTCGGGTGCCACCATCGATGTGCATCCGCCCGACGCCGAAACAAAGCGAAATATCGCCAAGAGCTTCCTCATGGAATGCCAGGAAGACGAAGACTTCCCCCTTGAGCTGACCGATGACGTCCTTGACTACATTGCCGAAAACTCCAGCTCGAACGTCCGTGAGCTCAAAAGCGCGGTCACCAACGTCGTGTTTGCCCTGAAGCTTGACCCGGAGCACAAGGTGACAAAGCAGCAAGTAAAGCAGATGCTTTCGAACCACTTTGCCAGCGACACCTCGAACAAGGTAACCATGGACGCCATCAAAGACGCCATCTGTTCCTTCTACGGAGTAAGCGACAAGGAGCTCACGGGGCCCGGCCGAAGCAAGAAGATCAAGCTCCCCCGCAGTGTCGCCATCTACCTATGTCGTGAGATGCTCGACTGTACCTTTGCGGCAATCGGGGACGGCTTCGGACGTGCCCACAGCACCATCATGCATTCGTATGAGGTCATATCCGAACAGATCAATGAAGACAGGAATCTGAGGGAAGAAGTGGAAGCAATCCGGGAAAAGCTTCGCGTCGAATAGCGCATGAAGAAAGACGAAAACTTGTCCAAAACGCTGAAGAAAAGTCGAAGACTTTGACGAAAAGAAAGCCTAAAAAGTTTTGCACAGAAATCGACACGATATCTACGTTGAAATCCAGAGGGCAAACCGACAAGGAACAAAACTACAGAACAAGGCATCTATCAGGCGTTTTATGAGTTTTATACATTTCGACCGTCCCTATTACAACGATTACTTGTTTATATAAATAAAGGAAAGAATTAAAGGTAGGAGCCCACCGAACTCAATCCTTACGGATTTTGTTCGGGTGGAGCTTTGAAAGGCGTGACTTTCGTCTCGCCTCGGAGAACTTACGTAGTATGGTTTGCTCCCATGCTCAATGAAGAAGGAGAAGCATATGAGGTTCAGCATCAACCAAGCAGAACTTCGAGACGCGTTGGCCGTTGTCTCGAAAGGTTCTTCCACTCGTTCCACGCTATCCATCTTGGCAGGCGTTTACCTTCGAGCCGAAGATTCCGAGCTTGTCCTCCAGGCGACGGACCTTGAACTCTCCATCCGGTTGGCTGTACCTGCACTTGTTGACGAACCTGGTGAAACGGTCGCACCCGCAAAGCTCCTCACCGATATCGTCAAGACTCTCCCGGATCAAGCGGTAACCGTCGAAACCACCGAGGCGGGCATGAATGTCTTCTGCGGTTCGACCACCTTCGCCTTGAAAACCTTGAACCCCACCGACTTCCCCTCCTTCCCCGAGACTTATGCGGACAAGGAGGCAAGTTTCCCCTTCAATACCTTCAGCAACATGGTCAAGTCCGTGGCGAAGGACGTTTCAAAGGACGAGACGCGTGCGATCCTGACCGGTGTGCTTATCAGCCAGACGGGATCGGAGCTGAAGATGGTTGCGACCGACTCCTACCGCCTGGCCGTCGCTTCCACTACGCTCGAGCATTCCATCGAGGGTGAGTTCGAAGCAGTCGTTGCCGGTCCTTTCCTTTCCGAAATTGCAGCACTTCCCTCTTCGAGCGAGCTAATCACCATTGCCCTGAGTGAAAACCAGGTCATCGTTTCGTATCGTGGCACCACGTTCATCAATCGTCGTATCGAGGGAACGTTCCCGAACTATCGCCAGCTCATCGGTGGCGAACGTACGACGCGTGTCGAGCTGGACGTCCAGTCCTTCGTCGCTGCCGTAAGGCGTGTTTCCCTGCTGAGCAACAAGGTGTCGCCCATTCAGGTGAGCGTCGATGCCGAGGCGGGCGTGGTCACGTGCATGACCAGCTCCCAGGATGTCGGCAATGCCCAAGAAGCGCTTGAGGGCACAGTTGAGGGCGAGACGGTCAGTATCGCCTTCAATCACCAGTTCCTCCTGGATGGTCTCGCTTCGGTGAAGACCGATCATGTATATGTTGATCTGGCCGGCAGCATGAGGCCCGGCATTCTCCGCTCCACGGAAGAGGACTTCCTGTATCTCATCATGCCGGTTCGCGTGTAGGTCCTCTGACTCATGGGCCTGGCCGTAACAGAACTAGATCTGAGGGATTTCCGTAGCTATGAAAGCTGTCGTCTTTCGGGCTTGGGGCGTCTTACTCTTTTGGTTGGTCCCAACGCAGTCGGCAAGACCAATGTCGTAGAGGCACTGCAGCTCTGTACGGCCATTTCTAGCTTCAGGAATCCGAAGCCTGCTCATCTGGTGCGGATGGGGGCTTCCTCTGCGTGGGCGAAAGTGACGTTGGAGGACGAATTTCGTCATCTGGAGCTCGAACTCAGGGTGTCCGATGAAGGGAAGGGCTATTTGCTCAATGGGAAGAAGCGTACAGGTGCCTCTTGCAAAGGCTTGCTTCCTGCAGTGCTGTTTTGTCCTGATGATCTTGACTTGGTGAAGGGATCCTCGTCGGTTCGTCGCCATCAGCTCGATTCCCTGGGCTCCCAGGTCTCCTCGGGGTACCGCGCGGTTCTCAGGGACTATGAGAAGATCGTCCAGCAGAAGAACCGCTACCTGAAGGAACAGGCTTCTTGGGACTTCCTTGTCGCCATCAATGAGGTTTTGGCTCGCGTGGGCGCTCAGCTATTCATTCTTCGCGCGCGCCTGGTTGGGGAGTTGGCTCCCTACGTCACGGAAAACTACGCTGAGATCGCATCGGGCCGCGACGTGGTGACGCTTGCCCTTGTCCCTTCGTGGGAGCAGGACTCTGACCCCAGGCCTGTGGATGAGTTCCGCTTGGAGCGTAATCAGGTGGAGGCACTCATCCTTGAGGCTCTGTCCCGTCGCCAATTTGAGGAACGTGAGCGCCGTCGTTGCCTAGTGGGTCCTCACGCAGACAAAATCATGTTCTTCCTTGAGGGGGGCGACGCTTCTGTGTTTGCAAGCCAGGGCCAGCAACGTTCCATTGTCCTGGCGCTGAAGATGGCTGAAGTCATGCTGGTCCGCGATCGTTTGGGCCAGACCCCTGTCCTTTTGCTTGATGACGTCATGAGTGAACTGGATTCCGATCGTCGTAGCGCCTTCATGTCGGGGATCCCTTTCGGCGTGCAGACCTTCGTTACGGCAACCAATCTGGGATACTTCGAAAAGGAGCTTATCGCCGACGCCGACGTTGTTTCCCTGAACACGGAAGACGGCTCCCGTCTGCTCCGGTTTAAATGGGATGGGCGTAGGACTAAAGGAAGGTGAGCATCGTGGTACGTTCTAAGCGCTTTCGTCTTTCTTCTTTTTCGATCTACTTTTCCGAATGGGCCTCTTCCCTGCCGGGAGAGGAACGGGAGAAGCTGGCAAAGGAGCGCGCCGTCGAGCGGATCCTCGATCAATTCGCTACGGTTACCTCGTCCTTCGTGCTTGAGCATGTCAATGCGGTGTACCTGTTGCCGGTCAAGGGCTCCGATTCCAAGGGGCTCACTCGGTCGGACGCTGTAGGTGCCAAGGCTTCCTCGGGCGTCGAAGCCAATAGAGTTTCCGACAAAGATTACTCTGTGCCAAAGTCGGAGCTCGACGAGAGCGGCATCTACAACCCCCGAGCCAAGACTCGCCTGGCGAAGAAGCGCAATCTCATTGTCTATGTAGACAATTCACTGGTTGCTGCTGAATTGGATGCGCAGCGCGAGCTTCTTCGGCTTCGCTATCTTGAGGAGCACCTTATCGAGCTCGTTGACTTCGAAGTTCGTCTTTCCAAGGGCAAGTACCGTAAGGTTCATCCCTACCTGGAGCGTCAGGGGGGCGCGGCTCTTGGTCGGTCGACCTCATCGATGGCTGTTTCACGTGAAACACTGCCCATCGCTGAGCGTGAACGCATTGACGAACTGACGGGATCCATAGAGGATGGTCGCCTAAGGCGGGCCTTCGAGCAAGCTATGGCGGCTACTTTCGTCAAGAATCGAAAGAATTCTGAAGAATAGCGGAAACCAGGGCTAGAAATGGCTCTCGTAGCCTCTCAGGGGTGGAATCACGTAAGTTACAAACCCCTTTGCGTGATATACTAAAAAGTTCCTAGACTGGCTCAGTTTGCCATGTGGCGGCTGTCCAATCTTGTCCGTATTAGTCATATCGAATCGCGAAGGAGTAGGTTTGGCTAAAGATCATTACGATGGCGGTGACATTCAGGTTCTCGAAGGCCTGGAGCCCGTTCGCAAGCGTCCTGGCATGTACATTGGCTCGACGGGACCACGCGGCCTGCATCACTTGGTGTACGAGGTCGTCGACAACTCGGTCGACGAGGCCTTGGCCGGCTACTGTACCGAAATCGAAGTAACGGTTCACGAAGACAACAGCGTGACCGTTCGCGACAACGGTCGTGGCATTCCTGTCGACAAGCATCCCAAGGAAAAAATCCCTACGGTCGAAGTCGTCCTGACCATCCTTCATGCGGGCGGCAAGTTCGACAACGGCAGCTACAAGGTCTCCGGCGGCCTGCATGGCGTCGGTGTTTCCGTCGTCAACGCGCTTTCCAAGCGTACCGAGGTATGCGTGCGCCGCGACGGCAAGGAATACGAAATCGACTTCGAGTACGGCAAGACCGTCCAGAAGCTTCATGAGGTAGGTACCACCAAGTCGACTGGCACCACCGTCACCTTCTGGCCTGACGAAACCATCTTCACTGAGACCACGGTGTTTGACTACGCTACGTTGGCCAATCGCTTCCGTGAGATGGCCTTCTTGAACAAAGGTCTGAAGATAACCTTCACCGATGAGCGCTCCAAGGCTGCAAAGAAGCAGACGGCCGTGATTGACGAGAACAGCGTCGAGGGTGGCGCCGTCAACGATGCCGACAAGGCGGCTGCCCCACAGGAGGAAACGGGCGAATTTAAGACCGAGACCTTCCAGTACAAGGGCGGCATTGTCGACTTCGTTAAGTACCTCAACGAAGGCAAAGAGACGCTGAACAAGCCCATCTACTTCGAAGCCTCCAATGAGGACGGCTCCGTCGAGGTCTGCATGCAGTGGACCGGCTCCTATTCCTCTTCGGGCGTGCTGGCCTTCGCCAACAACATCAACACCCATGAGGGTGGTACCCATATGGACGGCTTCAAGAACGCCGTCACGCGTACCATCAATGAATACGCCCGCACCAAGGGCATTCTGAAGGGCAAGGACTCCAACCTTACGGGCGACGACTGCCGTGAAGGCTTGGGTGCCGTCATTAGCGTTAAGCTTCCCGACCCCCAGTTCGAGGGACAGACAAAGACCAAGCTGGGCAACACCGAGATTCGCGCTCTGGTTCAGGGCGCAGTCACCCGTGGCCTTGCCGAATACCTGGAGGAGAACCCCACGCCCGCAAAGCGCATCGTGGGTAAGGCGTCCCAAGCCCTGAAGGCTCGCGAGGCTGCGCGCAAGGCACGCGAGACTGCTCGTAAGGGTGTTCTTGAGTCCTTCTCGTTGCCTGGAAAGCTGGCAGACTGTTCGTCCAAGGATCCGTCCCTGTCCGAAATCTTCATTGTAGAGGGTGACTCCGCAGGTGGTTCGGCCAAGCAGGCCCGTGACCGTAAGTATCAGGCCATCCTGCCGCTTCGCGGAAAGATTCTGAATGTCGAGAAGGTTGGCCAGGCCCGTGCTTTGAGTTCCGACACCATCAGCAGTCTTATCACGGCTATCGGCACCAACGTGGGCGAAAAGTTTGACGCTACCAAGGCTCGTTACCATCGCATCATCATCATGACCGATGCTGACGTTGACGGCGCTCATATTCGTTGCTTGCTGCTGACCTTCTTCTACCGCTACATGCCTGAACTGATCACGCTGGGCTATGTCTACATCGCTCAGCCTCCCCTGTTTGGCCTGAAGAGGAAGAATTCCCGTAATCCCAAGGTCGAGAAGTACATCTTCGATGAGAAGGCGCTCAAGTCGCATATGTCCGAGCTTGCCGATCCCGACAAGTACACGATCCAGCGTTACAAGGGTCTGGGAGAAATGGACCCCGAGCAGCTGTGGGAAACCACCATGGAGCCCGAGAACCGCACCTTGATCCAGGTCAGCGTCGATGATGCCATCCTGGCTGAGCGTGTGGTTACCGATTTGATGGGTGACCAGGTTGAACCCCGTCGTGAATTCATCCAGGCGCACGCAAAAGACGTTCGCTATCTCGACATCTAAAGGAGGATCTCTGTGGCTGAAGACAATCAGAACAACAACGAGACCCAAGGTGAGCAGTTCGGGGAGGGCACGGACATTCTGCGTACCGAGTTGGGCGAGTCTATGCAGACCTCGTTCCTCGAGTACTCGATGTCGGTCATCGTTTCCCGCGCTCTGCCTGACGTTCGTGACGGCCTGAAGCCGGTTCATCGCCGCATTCTGTACGCCATGAACGAGTCGGGCTATACGCCCACTCGCCCCCACATGAAGTCGGCACGTACCGTTGGTGACGTTATCGGTAAGTATCACCCCCATGGCGACTCTGCCGTGTACGACACCATGGTTCGTCTTGCCCAGCCTTTCAGCATGCGTGTGCCTCTGGTTGACGGCCATGGCAACTTCGGTTCCATTGACGGCGACTCCGCTGCGGCAATGCGTTACACCGAGGCACGCCTGGATAAGGCTGCCATGGAGCTGCTGAGGGACCTGGACAAGGAAACCGTCGACTTTACTCCCAACTACGACGAGTCCTTGGAGGAGCCTGCGGTTCTGCCTGCGCGCTTCCCTAATCTCCTGGTCAATGGCTCTAACGGCATTGCCGTTGGCATGGCTACCAACATTCCGCCGCACAACCTGAACGAAACCATCGATGCCTGCTGCGCCATGATGGATAACCCGGACATCACCACCGAAGAGCTGATGAAGATTCTTCCGGGCCCTGACTTCCCTACGGGCGGCATCATCATGGGTCGCGATGGCATTCGCGATGCTTACGAAACGGGTCATGGATCCATCACCATCCGCTCCAAGACGCGTATTGAGGAAAAGAAGAACGGCAACTACAGCATCGTCATTTCCGAGATTCCCTACCAGGTGAACCGTCGTCGCCTACTGGAGAAGCTTGGCGAACTGGTCAAGGAAAAGAAGCTTCCTGAGGTCTCCAACGTTCACGACGCGGCTGACCGTCGTGGCATCGACATCATCATTGACCTGAAGAAAAACAGCATTCCTCAGGTTGTTCTGAACAAGCTGTTCAAGCATACCCAGCTTCAGATTGGTTTCGGCATCAACAATCTGGCGCTTGTCAATGGCGTACCTCAGGTTCTGTCTCTGCGCCAGATGTTGGGTCACTACATCGACCACCAGCGCGAGGTCATCGTCCGACGCACGCGTTATGAGCTGGCGAAGGCCGAGGAGCGCGCTCATATCCTGGAAGGCTACGTGATCGCGCTCGACAATATCGACGAGGTCATTCAAATCATCCGCTCCTCCGAGACCGACAAGGTGGCTGCGGCTCGCTTGACCGAGCGCTTCGGCCTTACGGACAAGCAGACCTCGGCCATTCTGGAGATGCGCCTGCGCCGTCTGACCGGTTTGGAGCGAGAGAAGATCGAGCAAGAACTCGCAGAGCTCCGCGAGCGAATTGAATACTACAAGCGCGTCCTTGCCGACGATGCTCTGGTTCGCCAGATCATCAAGGAGGAGATGGAGGACATCAAGAAGCGCTTCGGTACTCCTCGCCGGACCAAGATCTCGGCTGCGGCAAAGGACATCGACGTCGAAGATCTCATTGCAGACGAAGACGTTGCCGTCACCGTTACTCGCGCGGGTTACGTCAAGCGCATTCCCGTTTCGGCATATCGCCAGCAGAAGCGCGGTGGCAAGGGCACGCAGGGCGTCAATTTGAAGGAAAACGACTACGTCGAGCACCTCTTTATCGCAAGCACTCTGAGCTACATGCTGTTCTTCAGCAGCAAGGGCAAGGTCTATCGCGTGAAGGTGTATGAGATTCCCGAGGCTTCGCGTCACGCACGTGGCACGGCCATCGTGAACCTATTGCCCCTTGAGAAGGGCGAGACCATTCGTTCCGTCGTTTCCACCAAGGACTTCCCCAATGACCGCTTCCTGATGTTTGCAACTGAGCAGGGCATGGTAAAGAAGACCTCCATGGACTTGTATGACCGCACCCGCAAGGACGGCCTTATTGCCATCAACCTGAAGGACGGCGACAACTTGCTGTCCGTCAAGCAGGTGACCGAGGGTCGGGATGTCATTCTGGTTTCCTCAGACGGCAAGGCGATCAAGTGGAACGAATCTGAGGTCCGTGCTATGGGTCGCGACACCATGGGTGTCCGCGGCATCAAGCTTTCCTCTGACGAAGAAAGCGTCATCGGCATGGAGATTGCAAGCGACGACGCTCAGCTACTGGTTGTTACCGACAAGGGCTATGGCAAGCGTACGCCTATCTCCGATTACCCCTCGCACCATCGCGGCGGCCAGGGCGTCTACACCATCACCCAGACCAAAAAGAAGGGCGATCTGGCATGCGTCATGGTGGTCAACCCGGATGACGAGGTCATGTTGATTACGGACAAGGGCGTTATCGTGCGCACTCCCGTTGCTGGCATCTCTGAGCTGGGTCGTTCCACGCAGGGCGTCCATGTCATGGATGTTGCCTCCGGCGACAAGGTCATCGGCATCACGCTGTCTGAATCCCAGGAGCGCAAGCATGGTGACGTCCGCGACAGCGAGCCTGTTGCCGAGGGTCAGGCCAGCCTTTTGGACGAATAAAACAAGAAAGTCCAAAAAAGTTTGAAAAAGTGCTTGACCAGAAATTGGTGTGTGGTAATTTAATCAGGCACGATTTTTACGGGCCTGTAGCTCAGCCGGTTAGAGCGTCCGCCTGATAAGCGGGAGGTCAGCAGTTCGAGTCTGCTCAGGCCCACCAGTGTTTTTGACAACGATCGCTCCATCGTGAGCCCAGTAAGCCGGTGGAGCGTTTGTTTTGAAAACTTGGAAAAGTCGTCTTGGTACATGGGGCATTAGCTCAGCTGGGAGAGCGCGGGCTTTGCAAGCCTGAGGTCAGGGGTTCGATCCCCCTATGCTCCACCATGAAACTTCGAAGGGCCGTTCGTTGAACGGCCCTTCTTTTGTTTGTGGATGAAATGAGCTCGTTCTAGAATGAGACAGCTCTTCACTGATGTGTTCGAAGGAGAATGGATGAAACAGGAAAGCATTCGCAACGTTGCGATCATCGCACACGTTGACCACGGCAAGACCACGATGGTTGACCGCCTGCTCTACACTGCAGGTGTCTTCCGCGAGAATCAGGAAGTTGCCGAGCGTGTGCTCGACTCCAATGACCAGGAACGCGAGCGCGGCATCACCATTCTTTCCAAGAACATCTCCGTTACCTACAAGGACGTCAAGATCAACGTCATCGACACCCCTGGCCACGCTGACTTCGGCGGCGAGGTCGAGCGTGTTCTGAACATGGCCGATGGCGCTCTGCTCATCGTCGACGCCTTCGAGGGCCCCATGCCCCAGACTCGCTTCGTTCTGAACAAGGCCCTGCAGCTGGGTCTGCGCATCGTCGTGGTCATCAACAAGATTGACCGTCCTGGTGCTCGCCCCGAGGAAGTTGTGGACGAGGTCTTCGACCTTATGGTCGAGCTCGACGCCTCCGATGAGCAGCTTGACTTCCCCGTCATCTACGCCAGCGGCGTCAATGGCTACGCGCGCTACGACGCCGAAGACGGCAACATGAACATGATTCCCCTCTTGGACACCATCCTGGAGAAGATTCCTGCTCCTGACGTGACCCCTGAAGGCCCCGTCGCACTGCAGATCTGCACGGTTGACCACTCCAGCTTCGTGGGTCGTATTGGCGTTGGTCGCCTGTTCTCGGGCACGATGCACAAGAACGAGCCCGTCTTGGTGGTCAAGAATGACGGTACTCGCTACAACACGCTGATCAAGCAGGTCTTCGTATTCGACAACCTGGGCAAGCGCGAGGTCGAAGAGGCCTATGCCGGTGATATCATCGCCGTCGTCGGTGTCGAAGATGCAGACATCGGAGACATGGTCACCAACCGTGAAAAGCCCATCATTCTTGACCCCATCGAGGTCGAGGAACCCACGATGGCTGTCGTGTTTGAGGCCTCTACGTCTCCCCTGGTTGGCCGCGATGGCGAAATCGTCGGCGCACGTCAGCTGAAGGAGCGCCTGTTCGCCGAGGCTGAAAGCAACATTTCCATGCGTATCACCGAGCTTGAGGACAAGTCGGGCATGGAAGTCGCCGGTCGTGGCCTTCTGCACCTGTCCGTCCTGATGGAGACCCTCCGTCGTGAAGGCTTTGAGTTCCAGGTTGGCAATCCCCGCGTCATCATCAAGAAGGACGACAACGGCAATAAGGTTGAACCCATCGAAGAGGCAACCGTCGACTGCCCCAGCGAATACGCTGGCAAGTGCATCGAGGTCTTCGGTACCGCAGGCGGCGAAATGACCGACATGTATCCCATGGGCGATCAGACCCATCTGGTCTTCAAGATTCCCTCCCGTGGCACCATGGGCCTGCGTACGCGCATTTTGAACGTCACCCGTGGCGAGGCCATCATGTTCCATCACTTCAGCGAGTATGGTCCCTTCCGTGGTGATTTTGGCGGTCGCAAGAACGGATCAATGATCTCCATGTCCACCGGTAAGTCTGTCGCTTACGCTCTGGATACCCTGCAGCAGCGCGGCACCCTGTTCATCGGTCCTGGCGAGGAAGTCTACGAAGGCATGATCGTCGGCGAGTCCTCCCGTGAAGGTGACATGGTTGTTAACGTCGAGAAGGCCAAGAACCTGGGTAACCAGCGCTCTTCTGGCTCCGACAAGGCAATCCAGCTGACTCCTCCCGTTACCTTTACGCTGGAAGAAGCTCTGGAGTACATCCAGGAAGACGAGCTGGTGGAGATTACTCCCAAGAACATTCGACTGCGCAAGCGCCTGCTTTCCGCCATCGACCGCAAGAAGGCCAGTAAGTAGCCCGGGCCTACCATCGTCTCTGGTAGCGAAATACAAGGACACCCTCTTTGGAGGGTGTCCTTTTTTGTTTGGCTTTCAGCCGTTCACCTTCGTCCTTTGTCGTGTTTCGACTCGAATTGACCCGTTACGTGGGTGAATTGTGCAGATGGGTCCCTGTTGTTGCAACTTGTGCCAAAATTCGCTTCATCTGACCAAAACTGACAAGAGGAACCTTGATGAAAAAGACCAAGCTCATGAGCAAGGTTGCGGTACTTGGCGTTTCCGTGGCTTGCTGCTTTGCTATCACTGGTTGCAGTGCCCAGAACTACGGATTCACGGGTGGAACTGCCGCCACCGTGAAGGCGTCGGGAACGGACACGGCTGCCGAAATCGCAGAGGATACGGTCACCAAGTACATCCAGGATTTCCGCACGTCGGCGAACGTCACCTCCGATGATGCTTGGGGCGAATGGCTCAACTCTAACAGTTACGAGCCTTCCACCGTTCGCACGCAGGTGATCGACCACTACACCGAACAAGAGTTGGTTAAGCAGGCCTGTGCTCAGAAGGGCATCACGGTTGACTCTTCGGAGGTGGACGAAAAGATCTCCGCAATGAAGGCCAACTACGACTCCGACGAGGCCTGGAACGAGGCCTTGAAGAACGCGGGAACTTCCGAGGACTCCTATCGCGAGTCCATTGAGGCGGGCCTCCTCGAGCAGAAGCTCAAGGAAAACGTTGTTGGTACCGTCAAGGTTTCTGACAAGGCCCTCCTGAAGTCCTTGAAGAGCTATGCAACGTATCTGAATGGCGCAAAGCGTTCTTCTCACATTCTGTTCGAGTCTGGAGACAAAGCGACTGCAAAGAAGGTTCTGAAGCAGATCAACTCCGGCAAGATTTCCTTTGAAAAGGCGGCCAAGAAGTATTCCAAGGACTCCAGTTCCGCCACGAAGGGTGGAGATGTCGGCTGGGACGCCATCAATAACTTCGTCACTGAATACACCGACGCCTTGGGCAAGCTGAAGAAGGGCCAGGTGTCCAAGTTGGTCAAGAGCGATTACGGCTACCACATCATCAAGTGTACCGATGTGCTTAAGACCACGGGCAAGGAGTCGAGCGTTTCCGATTATCCAGATGCCATCGTTGACTACGTGCGTGACCTTGATAAGTCCAGCAAGGAGACCACCAAGTACAACAAGTGGTACGAAAAGTTCAAGGAGCAGGCCGAGATTACGGTCAACGACATGCCTGAAAACGTTCCTTACAACCTGGATATGTCCAAGTGTCAGTCGAGCGATGAATCCTCTGAGTCCTCCGATGGATCCAAGGACTCCGACGAGTCTTCGTCTGACACTTCGGACAAGACCGATTCAAACAGCTCTAAGTCCGCTGATTCGGACAAGTAGGCGAGACGATACCTAATTTCGAAGGGGGCTGCTCAACGCAGCTCCCTTTTTCGTAAAAGGAGATGCCAAGATGCAGGAAAGCGAAACAAGTCCCTTCTTGAGGCTGAAGGACGCCGTGGTTCGCCGTGATGGGCGAGACATCCTCTCTATTGATGAGTTTGTGCTCGAAGAAGGGGAAAACATTGCCCTGATTGGACCAAATGGTGCGGGCAAGTCGACTTTTATAAAACTGATCACGCGCGAGATTCTGCCCTTGTGGCGCGAGGAGCCCCCCGTGCTGTATCGCGGCAACCCCCGTGCAACTCTTGAGGAGACGAAGCGTGACCTTGGTGTTGTGTCCTCGAGCATGCAGAGCCAGATCACTTGCCACCTGCCTGTGATCGAAGTGGTGTGTGGTGGCCTGTTTGGAACCTTGGGCATTCCTCAGCACTGCCAAGTTACCCCCGAGTCGTTCCAGGTGGCCCAAGAGGCCCTGGAGAAGGTTGGAATGGCCCATCTGCGCAATCAGGATGTCATGACCTTGTCTACGGGCCAAGCGCGTCGTGTCCTGATTGCCCGTGCGTTGGTTCATGACCCACGGGTTCTGGTGTTTGACGAGCCAACCTCCGGACTTGACCCCGAAGGCATGTACTACGTGCGTCGAACCATGCGTGATTTGGCCCTTGAGGGTAAGTCGGTCATCTTGGTAACCCATTATCCCGAGGACATCATCCCTGAGATCAAACGTGTCATGGCTATCAAGAATGCTCACGTTTTCGCAGATGGGAGCAAGGAAACGGTGCTTACTACCCAGTCGATGAGCGAACTTTTTGGGGTTCCGCTAAAAATTTTGAAGGAAGATGGCTATTTCTCACTTGTCAGCCGTTATTAGTTTGGCTATACTTCCATAACGCACTTGCAAAGTGTAGCCAATGGAGAGATGTCCGAGTCTGGCTGAAGGAGCACGATTGGAAATCGTGTGTGCCCCATAAGGGTACCTGGGGTTCGAATCCCCATCTCTCCGCCACATATTTCGAAACCCATATGGGTTCTATGAATAGCGGGAAACCGCAAAGGGGAACGCTCGAAAGAGCGTTTTTCTACATAAGGGGTAAAACCCTTTTCCGGAAGGATGGCAGAGCGGCTGAATGCGGCGGTCTCGAAAACCGTTATGCCGGTTATCCCGGCATCGAGGGTTCAAATCCCTCTCCTTCCGCCACAAGTAAAAGACCAGGAGCCTAAGTGCTCCTGGTCTTTTTTGTCGTTGGCGGTACTATCCAACAGAACAGTTCATGCAGGAAAGGATTGCTGATGTCTGATCGCGTAGTCGACCCTAACGACAACGAATACAACGGTGCTGACCCCGTAATCATGGCCTTGGCCAAGGCAACCCTTGACGAAGCAGCAGACAAGCTGGTCGAGGGTAAGGCGGTAGTTCCCTTTACCGCATTGGCCGTCAAGGAGAACCTCTTTATCGAAACTCACGAGTACGATAACGCTGCAGACGCCTACGCAGCAGCACGTGCTGAGGTCCAGGGTGCCCGTGGTGCCACAGGATATGCCTTCTGTTATGACGGCGAGTTGGATACGAACAAAGGCAAGGTCAATTGCCTCATTGCCGAATGTGGCCTTCCTGGCGAAGAGTTTGGTATTGCGTTTGGCTATCTCTACGATGACCAGGGTATCTACCGTGATGAAATAACGTACATCGGAAAGTGCCCCAACTTCATGGAACGCCTGAAGGAAGAACTTGAAGTGGAAACCGAACTCGACAAGACCACTGGCGAGGTTCGTGTTCAGGGGATGTTCAATGCTGACGATGCCGTCGCTCGTATGGAAAAGGCTCTGGCAGATGCCGAAGCCAAGGAAGATGAGGGCTTGCAGGCCTAGCTTTCGGATAGAGGACTCAGCGCGATAGCGGCAAGTCGTGAGTGACCTGTCTCTCATTGGTGGATTTCCGATAAATTTTAAGCTTTGCTAGGGAGGACGTTAGATTGGCGTCCTCCTTCCTTATGATTTGGTTCGATTCTGCTGGCTATGCTTGTGTAAACGGGCAGAGCGGGTAATTGTGTGGGTTGCGTGATTGAAAAATGCCTTCTTTTCATCAGTGAACTTCTCTGGTAAGTTAATCAGGCTATTCCTGTTCCGGGACTTTCCTTTATCGCCCGGAGCCATAAGTCCAGAGGAGGTGAAAAGATGAAGGCATACGAACTCTTGTTTTTTGTAGCCCCGTCTATCGATGAGGAGTCTCGTCTCGCAGCATTCAAGCGCATCGAGACCACGATCGCCGAGAACAACGGCACCATCGATAACGTTGACAACTGGGGTAAGCGCAAGCTGGCCTACGAGATCAACGACATGACTGACGGTGATTACACCCTGATCGATTTCCATGCTGAGCCCGCAAGCATCGAGGAGCTGAACCGCATTCTGCGCATCTCCGACGCTGTCGAGCGTCACATGATCGTTGCTCGCACCGATCGCGACTAAACGAAGGAAATCATCAAAGCGAATGGGAATTCGCGAACCGAAAGAGGCATCCCATCATGAGCATCAACAAGGTTCTTATCACCGGCAATCTTACTCGTGACCCCGAACTTCGCTCCACCGCAGGTGGTACGTCTGTTCTGAGTCTTGGTGTTGCGGTGAACGATCGTCGTCGTAATCAGCAGACCGGCGAGTGGGAGGACCACCCGAACTTCGTCGATTGCGTCATGTTCGGTGCTCGCGCCGAGGCCGTATCTCGCTTCCTGTCCAAGGGCAGCAAGGTCGCCATCGAAGGCAAGCTTCGTTGGAGCCAGTGGGAGCGCGATGGTCAGCGTCGCAGCAAGCTGGAGGTCATCGTTGATGAGCTCGAGTTCATGAGTGGCCGCAATGACGGTCCCCGCAACGCTGGCGCGCCTACCTATCAGGCTCCCGCCTATCAGCAGCAGGCACCTGCTTATCAGGTTCCCGCTCAGCCTGCGGCTCCTGTGGTTGACGCTTCGGTTTACGACGAAGACATCCCGTTCTAATCACCGAAAGGTTTTGCACAATGGCTGAACATAACAAGCAACCTCGTCGTAAGTACTGCCAGTTCTGCAAGGAGCATGCTGAGTACATCGACTACAAGGACACCCAGCTGCTGCGCAAGTACGTCACCGATCGTGGCAAGATTAAGCCCCGCCGTGTGACCGGTGCCTGCGTCCAGCATCAGCGCGACATTGCCAACGCTGTCAAGCGCGCACGTGAAATGGCTCTCATGCCCTACGTCGTGCCTGCAGTCAGCAGCCGTGGCAATCGCCGTGACCGCTAATAGGAGGTAACAGATGAAGGTTATTCTGCTTACCGAAGTCAAGGGCAAGGGCGGCGAAGGCGACGTCATCGACGTTCGTGACGGTTTCGCCAACAACTATCTCCTGCCCCAGGGCAAGGCTCTCCGTGCTACCAAGGGCAACCTGAAGCAGCTCGAGAACCGCATGGCCAACATCGCTGTCCGTGAGGAAAAGCGCGTTGCCGAGGCTACCGCAACCAAGGCTGCTCTTGAGGCTGCTCAGGTCAAGGTCATCGCTCGCGTTGGCGAAGAAGGCGTTCTCTTTGGTTCCGTCACCAGCGCTCAGATTGCAGAAGCAATCAAGGAGCAGGCTGGTGTCGAGGTCGACCGTCGTGACATTGCCGTCAAGCATGCAATCAAGACTGCTGGCGAGCACACGGCTGTTCTGGCTCTCTACCGCGACATCAAGGCTACCGTCACCGTTCTGGTTGGCGATGAGTCCACGTTTGCCGCTCCTGCAGAGCCCGAGGCTGAGGCCGAGGAGGCTACCGAGGAAGCCGCAGAGTAAATCTGAGAAGCTTTTTAGGTTCTTTCTGGAAGGGTGGACTTCGGTCCGCCCTTCTTTCTTTTTAAGAGGGCGTCCAAGGTATCAAACAGTGGGGTGACCCAGGCTCATTTGAGTCCAGACAGTTTGATGTGTGTCAGAGGATGCGTTCGCAAGTGTTTCACGTGAAACGCGTCCGTTTGTCAGCTTGGCTGAGTACAATGGAATGCCTACGAGACAGCGGGGCCAGCGCGTCTGGCCGTTCGTTTTTTAAGGAGCGATGGATGCCGGACTTTGCGCAGGGCAATCAAGCCGAAGACAAGCAGAGCTCTCTTCCCCAGAATATCGAAGCGGAAAAGACTATTCTTGCGGCTTGTCTGCTTTCTACCGGTGTGTTCGAAGAGGTTTCCCTCAAGGTGAAGCCTGAGGATTTCGTGCGTAATCAGCATCAGCTGATCTTCTCGGCGATGCGCGAGATGAATTCCAAATCTATCGTCATTGATGCCATTTCGGTGGCCGACTACCTCAATTCCAAGAACGAACTTGAGCAGGCGGGTGGCGTTACTTATCTACTGGAATTGGCGGACAATACTTTTGCCTTCACCAGCTGGCAGCATCATGCCGAGATTGTCGCTCGTGACGCCCTGCGTAGGCAACTGCTCCGTGCGGCTGGTGAAATCAAGGCTCTTGCCTACGACTCCCCTAACGATGCCAAGGAGCTTGTTAGCCAGGCAGAGGCCAAGCTCTTCGGTGTCACTGAAGGTACGGTAAGTTCTACCTTCAAGGGAATCCAAGAGTTGAATACCGAGGCCATCGAAGAAATCGTGAAGATGTCCCAGAGGGACGATTCCATGCAGGGAGTCCCCACTGGATTCAAGGACGTCGACAAACTGTTTAATGGTTTTCGTGGTGGCGACTTGGTCATCCTTGCTGCGCGCCCCGCTGTTGGCAAGACTTCGTTTGCCATGAACTTGGCGACGAATGCCGCAAAACTTGGTTCTACCGTTGCCTTGTTCAGCTTGGAAATGTCATCGATTCAGATCACCCAGCGTCTGCTTTGTGCCGAGGCGGGACTTGAGCTGCATCGTATGCGCGGTGGTTTCCTTCGTGACGAAGACTGGGAAGACCTTATTCGTGTATCTTCGAACCTTTCTAACTGCAGCTTCTTTATTGACGACTCTCCTTCGTTGTCATTGACCGAACTGCGTACCAAGGCTCGTCGCGAGATGCGAGATATCGAACGTGGCATCATCATCATCGACTACTTGCAGCTGATGCAGCCTGTCATTCCGCACCCTAACAACCGCAATCAGGAAGTCGCTGAGATTTCCCGTGGTTTGAAGGTCCTGGCGAAAGAGCTCGACGTTCCTATCTTGGCTCTGTCGCAGTTGTCTCGTTCGGTCGAGCAGCGCAGCGACAAGCGCCCCATGCTTTCCGACCTTCGTGAATCGGGTTCTATCGAACAGGACGCCGACATCGTCATGTTTATTGACCGTTCCACGAGCGAGGCTGAAGCGGAAGCTGATGGTCGTCCCGACTGGGGTACGGCAAACCTTATCGTGGCCAAGCATCGTAACGGTGCTACGGCTGACATCACCCTTTCGTTCATCCCCGAATACACCAAGTTTGGCGACTACTTCGACGATTCTTCGTACTAGGAGCTGATGTCTTATGCCAGCGCGCTCGGTCACCTTTATTCATGCTGCAGACCTTCATATGGGAGCTCCCTTCAAAGGTTTGCGGAATTCTTCGCCCGAATGGGCTGAAAAGATGACCAAAGCCGTGCCTGCCGCTTTTAGGAGAATGATTGATACGGCATTGGAGGATGCTGTCGACTTCGTGGTTTTGCCAGGAGACCTTTTTGATAACTCCCATCCGTCATTCAGGGATTTCAGGATTTTTTTGAGGGGGATGGAGGAACTGCAGAGTGCCGGTATTCCGGTGTACTACTGCACAGGGAATCACGATCCGTTGATTTCCTGGCAAGGTGATTACGCAAAGCTCCCCGAAAACATGCATCGCTTTGGAGTCGAGGACCCGAGCTTCTTTGTATATGAACGAGACGGAGAAGCTCTGGCTCTCATCGGGGGCAGGGGGTATCTCAATGCGTCCTTCCCTCCTGATGACGACGTCTCTCGTGGCATTGATCGTGCGAACGCACAGCGTGCCTGTGGTCGAACCGCTCCTTTTGTGGTGGGCGTGATGCATTCGGGTCTAGACGTCGACCCGACGCGGGCGCCTGTCGATCCTAAGCGCCTCGAAGGGCGTGGCGTTGACTACTGGGCTCTTGGTCACGTGCATCACCTGCAGGCAATCCCTGATGCGTCTCATCCGTTCATTGCCTATTCGGGAACCCCTCAGGGCCGCGCCATTCACGAAGTGGGAGCCCATGGAATTCTCGAGGTCACCCTGACCGAGGGGGCGCCCAACAAAGCGCGCTTTATCGAAACGGCTTCGATTGAGTGGCAACGCGTTTCTGTAGACGTTTCTGAGGTTTCAACGATTGCTGAGCTTCGTGAGCTCATTATTAGCAAGCAGTTTGCCCTGAACGCATCGTCGTATGCCAAGGAGATGATTTTCCGCATTTACCTTACGGGGCGAACCTCCCTGCATAAGACCTTGACCCCTGAGGTACTTGAGGATCTGAGGGTCTCACTGAACGAGGGCTTCCCCTTCTTCTACTTGGATTCCTTGAGCAATGAAACGCAAGCACCTTTGGATGAAGAAAAGCTGCGCGGAGAAGGGCTGTTTTCCGCGGTGTTCCTGGATTCTTTTGATGTCATGACGGCTGATTCTTCCAAGTTGCTGTCAGAACTTGAGGAGGAGTATCGCGAGCTGGGCTACGGCGTTCCGTCCATCAGCAAGAGGAGTCTGGGGAAGGTGTCTCAGCATGCCAAGAACATCGTCCTCGACCTGCTCGCCTAAGGGGGTGCCATGGGAAAGTCACCAAAAGAATGCTATCTGGAATATGTGAAGCTCACGAGTTTCGGAGCCTTTTCGAATCGCGTAGTTGGCCCCTTTAAGCCGGGCCTTAATGTGGTCTATGGCACAAACGAAGCAGGCAAGACCACCCTAAGTCAGCTGGTGCGTGGCGTGCTATTCGGTTGGCTGCGCAATAGTGCCAACGCCAACTCCTACAAGCCGGAAGTGGCCGAGCGGGCGGGAAGCCTGTTCTTCGCTGACGCGAGCACGCATGAAAGCGCAGAACTTCGGCGTATAAAGAATTCAGATGCGTTGAACGATGATTTCGGCGTTCTTTCTGACATCGATGCGGGGACCTACGACACGATGTTTTCGTTGACGTCCGACGAGCTCATGGACCTCAAGAGCCATGACGAAGTTATCGCTCACCTACTCACTGCTGGTTCGGGCACGGCTGCGTCTCCGGCTTCTGCCTTGGCCCAGATTGATGACGAAATCCGTAACTGCTTGTCCAAGTCGAAAAATCAACCTCGCTCTATCGCAAATTTGCGAACTGCCGAGCAACACCAGCGTGACAAGGTGCGTGAGGGGCAGGTTCAGGCAGAGGCCTACCTTGCCGATCAACGTCAGCTCGAGGAACTGGCATTTCGCTTGGATACCCTGACCGAAGCTGAATCGTCGTTGGCAGGAGAGCTGGATTCGCTTAAGGAGTTGCGTTCACGCCTGGTGTCTCTGGACGAGCGTTCGAAGTCGGCCACCGAAGCACTCAACGAGGCGCGAAGGCAGCGCACGGAGGCTCAAGAATCTGCCTTTGCTGAGGTGGACCCTGATCTGGATGCCTTGTCGAAACTGTCTCAGGTTCAGGTCTACCAGCTGGAGGAGGGTCTGAACGAGCAGCAACGGGAACTCGAAAGGACGGAACACGCCGTATCGGCGGCTCGCGCAAACGAAACGGCGTCCCGAGTTGCGTACGAGGCAATCTCTCGCGACCCTGACTTCAGGGAGGAGCGGGCCAGTGCTGGAAGGCAGCGTAAGGTGAAGCTTGTTCTGGCGGTGCTTGTGCCCCTGCTGATGGTGCTGGCTTCTGCCTTTATGCTGTATCGCGCCCTTAACCAGTCGAGTTTCACCATGCTCTTCATGGCTGCTTCGTTGTTGGTTGGATCACTGTTTGTTTGCGGCGCCGGATTCGCCATGAACTTCAGACCCTCAAGGGTCGAAGAGGAAATGAGCGACCGTCTGAAAAAGGCCGAATGGGTCATGCGTCAGGACGCCCTCATGCTGGAGGAGTGCGAGCGCGCTCATGCGGAGCAGCGTGCAAAGGTGGCGACCTTCCTTTCGGCAAACCATCTCGCCCAAGCAGCAGGCTCGGTATCTCAGGCGCGCGTTCTTTTGGGTCGTGTGCGAAAAGCGCAGGCACAGGCGGAGGCGAACAATCAGATCGTGCATGCTCTGGACCTGCAGATTGCCTCGCTCGAAAAAGAAATAGACTCGCTTGCCGCCCATCGCCGCGAAATCTGCCTGTCTATCGGCCTGGCTCCGTGTTCCGAGCTGGAGGAAGTCGACAAGATCATCAACGGCAAGCTCGAGGAGCGTACGCGCATGATTTCTCTGGTCAGTCAGACCAGTCATAGACAGGGGCAGTTGAAGCAGGAGCTTACCCAGGCTCTGGGGGATTGGGGCTTCGAGAAAGACAAGCTTGAGCTCAACCGTCTTCAGACGTGCCTCAAGGATGCCCAGGATCGGCTGACCAGCTTGCTCATTGCGCGTATGGCGCTTTCTCAGGCCATCGCTGATTGGGAAAAGGTGAGCCAGCCCGAGGTTTACCGCCACGCTTCAGAGCTTCTGTCGCTCATGACTGATGGCGCTTGGTGTCGTGTGTACATGGATTCCGACGGAGAGATTCGCGTCATGGATGCCGTGCGTACCGCTCGTGACCCTCGTCTTCTTTCCACGGGTACGCGTCAGCAGCTGTATCTGGCCCTGCGTATCGCCCTGTTGATTACGGCCGATGCCGTGGGCAAGCACATCCCCGTTCTCTGCGACGACATTCTGGTTAATTTTGACTCCCGCCGCCGCAAGGGCGCAATCAAGGCGCTCGCCGAGCTGGCGCGCCGTCGTCAGGTGATTCTGTTTACCTGTCACGCTGGGGTGGTCAAGCAGGTCAGCCGACTCGTGCCTGAAGCCAACCATATCGAACTGTAGTATCATTTTTGCGTTAACGGGGGCCTCTTGAAGGCTCCGCTTCTTCGTTGGATGCCAGCTCCGATAGCTGCCTGGTATTGCGACGTAACCGAAAGGAACTTAGACATGCCAAGTACGGTTCTTGTGGGCACCCAGTGGGGTGACGAAGGCAAGGGCAAGATCACCGACCTCATCGCAAGCCACTATGATTATGTGGTTCGTTACCAGGGCGGCAACAACGCAGGCCATACGGTTGTCCATGGCGACACCAAGCTCGCTCTTCATTTGATGCCTTCGGGCGTCATGTACGAAAACGCCACTCCCGTCATCGGCAATGGCGTGGTCGTTGACCCTGGTGCACTGGTCAAGGAAATGGCCATGCTTCAGGCTGAAGGCGTTTCTTGTGACAACCTGAAGATCAGCTGCAACGCTCATCTGATCATGCCGTACCACAAGGATCTCGACGGCGCTGACGAAAAGGTGCTGGGCAAGAACTCCATTGGCACCACCAAGCGTGGCATTGGCCCTTGCTACCAGGACAAGGCTGCTCGTAAGGGCATTCGCGTCCAGGATCTCATGGATGAGAAGATCTTCCGCCTGAAGCTTGAAGCAGCTCTGGCTCAGAAGAATCCCATCCTGGACAAGATCTATGGCTTGCATACCTACACGGTGGAGGAAATCTGCGACGAGTACTTGCCCTACGCACGTATTCTTGCTCCCTTCATGGCTGAGACCACGCAGCTTCTGAACGAAGCAAAGCGCGCTGGCAAGAACATTCTGTTCGAGGGCGCTCAGGCAACCATGCTCGACATCGACCACGGCACCTACCCCTACGTCACTTCGAGCTCCTGTTCTTCCGGTGGCGCTCCTATTGGTACGGGTGTGGGCGCCATGGCGATCGGCAAGGTCATTGGCATCATGAAAGCCTATACCACCCGTGTCGGTGGCGGTCCCTTCCCTACCGAGCAGCGTTTCCCCGAGAATGGTGGTGTCGGCGAGGAAGCCGAGACAGGCGAGGCTCTGTGTGCCATTGGTCACGAATATGGCGTCACCACGGGTCGCAAGCGTCGTTGTGGTTGGCTTGACCTGGTCATCGGCAAGTACGCGGTGGATGTCAATGGTCTGACCGACATTGCCCTTACCAAGCTTGACGTTCTGTCTGAGTTTGACACCATCAAGGTCTGTGTTGCCTACGAGCACGAAGGCAAGCGCTACGACTACTGCCCAATGCAGCAGTCGGTCTTGTTCCATGCCAAGCCCATCTACGAAGAGCTTCCCGGCTGGAAGGGTGTCGATATCAGCGAGTGCCGCACCTTTGAGGAGTTGCCCGAAAACGCCCAGCGCTACATCGAATATGTCGAAGAGTTCGTGGGTGCACCGATCACCATGATCTCGGTTGCTCCCGAGCGTGACGCAACGATCTATCGCAACTGGTCGTTCGAATACTAAGTATTTTGGGAGCGCACCTGGCATACGGCCATGGTGCGCTCTTTGCTTTTATGGTTCTACTGATGTCGGTTGAGACATCGCAACAAGAAGGGGTCCTTCATGAACATTCTGGTTTTGGGCAGCGGCGGCCGCGAGCATGCCATCGCCTGGGCTTTGTCCAAGTCCGCACGATGCGACGAACTCTTCGTTGCTCCTGGCAATGGCGGTACGGCATCATTTGCCACCAACGTCTCCGGCATTAATGCTGAGTCAGGTGAGGAAGTTGCCACCTTTGCACGCGAGCACGCTATCGAGCTTGTGGTTATCGGTCCTGAGGCTCCCTTGGTGGTCGGTGTCGCTGACGTTTTGCGTGATGCGGGCTTTGCCGTGTTTGGCCCGAGCGCCGAGGGTGCTCAGCTTGAGGGCTCGAAGGACTTCAGCAAGCGATTCATGGCTCGTAATGACATTCCCACCGCTGCCTACGCAACCTTCGAGGATGCCGATGCTGCCTGTGCTTACGTTACTGAGCAGGGTGCACCCATCGTAGTCAAGGCGGATGGCTTGGCTGCAGGCAAGGGCGTTGTGGTTGCCGAGATCGTCGAGGATGCCCTGGAGGCGGTACGCACTTGCTTCGATGGTGGCTTTGGTTCTGCTGGCGCCCGCGTGGTCATCGAGGAGTGTATGACGGGCCCCGAATGCTCCATGCTTTCCTTTGTTTCCAATGGCGTGTCCAACCCCATGGCTCCCGCCCAAGACCACAAGCGCGCCTATGATGGCGACAAGGGTCCCAACACAGGTGGCATGGGTGTGTATTCCCCGGTTCCCATCGCTACCGAAGACGAGCTGCGTCAGATGGAGGACATCATGCAGCATGCAGCCGAGGCAACCAAGAAGGAATTTGCCCTCGACTATCGTGGTTGTCTGTATGGTGGCTTCATGCTGACCCCCGAAGGCCCCAAGATCGTCGAGTTCAATGCGCGCTTCGGCGACCCCGAGACCCAGGTCGTGCTTCCTCGCCTTGAGTCTGATCTGGTTGACGTCATGATGGCTGTCGCCCAGGGCAAGCCTGAAGAAGTCGAGCTCGCCTGGTCTGACAAGTGGGCCGTCAGCGTGGTTCTTGCCAGTGCCGGATATCCTGGATCGTACGAAAAGGGCAAGGTCATCACGGGTATCGACGCCGCTGAAGAGCTTGAGGGCGTTACGGTGTTCCATGCGGGCACCAAGCTTGCCGAGGATGGTAGTCTTCTGACGAGTGGTGGTCGCGTTCTGAACGTGGTTGCTTTGGCTGACACCTTCGAGGCTGCACGCAATCAAGCTTACGCTGCCGTCGATCTCATTGACTTCGAGGGTAAGCAGTTCCGTCGTGACATTGCCGCAAAGGCACTCAAAGGCCGCAGCGCCTGGGCTTAAGTCTCATGCTTTTGACGAAAGTCGAAAAAGTAGTTGACGTTATGCCTTTGCTTGCGTAATATAACTACTCGCGTTAACGCACCTTTGGTCGGGTAGCTCAGTTGGTAGAGCAGCGGATTGAAAATCCGCGTGTCGAGGGTTCAAGTCCCCCTCCGACCACCATGAATTTTAAAAGCCCCGGCACTTCGGTGTCGGGGCTTTTTCTTTGTCTTCGTTTTTTTGGGCGCCATGCAGATACGTAAGCGGCCGCATGGCGCCCAAACTACTGAGCCTCGTATGCATACGAGGCTTGTCTGATCTCGTTACTTCTTCGGGGCCTGCTGCAGCAGCCAGCCGCCATCGACGAACAGAACCTGGCCCGTAATGTAGTTGCTCTCTTCGCTTGCCAGGAACAGGACGGCGTTGGCAATGTCATCGGTTTTTCCGCGGCGGCCCATCACCAGGCTGTCACACATAGCCGCCTCTGCAGCAGGGTCGGCATAAGCCGCTTTGTTGATGTCGGTGGCGATGGTGCCAGGGCCGACAGCATTCACGTTGATGCCAAGGCTTCCCAGGCCGTGTGCATAGGTGCGCGTGAGGGAGTTCGTCGCTGCTTTACACAAGTTGTACAAAGGCGTGTTTTCGCCCGTTAGCACGGAGCTGACAGAGCTGATGTTCACGATGGATTGGCCACCACCGTTTTCTTGATGCCAGCGCGCAAACCAGTCGCAAGCAACGAGCTGGCTTTTCAGGTTGGTGTCAATGTTGCGCTGCCACATCTCTTCGGTGACGGAGCCCACCGGTGTTGCTTCCCAGATGCCGGCGTTGTTCACCAGGATGTCGAAGGCGCCGAAACGTTCAACCACGGCAGTGAAAAACGCATCGATGGAAGCCGCATCCGCCACGTCGCAAGTGGCGTACATCACGCGTTCGTTGTGACCTTTCGTGAAGGGTTCGAGCTCTGCCAGAAGGTCATCGATGTTGCGGGGCGAATGGCCGCAAAGGGCGACGTTTGCCCCTGCCTCCAAGAAACGCTCGGCGCAACGACGTCCAATGCCGCGTGCCGAGCCCGTCACAACTACCGTCTTTCCTGTGAAGTCATACGAAATCATGTGCTCCCCTTTCGTAAGTTTCCTGTGCTCAGTATAGGCCTCTGGGGTTAGTGGGGCGTATTTGCTAAAATCAAGCGACATATATCTATGCGTAGGAGGAATGGCTTAAACCAGATACCCCTCGTCAGCACTAAAAAACGCTTGGCCTGGCAGAGTTTTAGTCTGTTGGGCCAGATATGTCGTTGGCCCAAGGAACGTTTCTTCAGGGTGATGCCTTGGGGCCCGATGAAAGAGTGAAACATGATCAATTTCAAGACGGACCATACCTATGCCAGTGCCGAGCGCCTGGTCGAAGAGTCCGTGGCAAGCCGCATCAGCAAGAAGGATGCGTCACTGTATGACTTCTCCGAGAACGCCCACGCCTTCGCTCGTGACTACATGGGCTGGGTTTCGCTTGCCAGCAACCCTCCGTATCCCATCGAGGACATTCAGGCTTTTGCTGACGAGATGTTCCTCAGGGGCATGAACGCCGTCGTTCTCATTGGTCAGGGAGGCTCCACTCAGGCCCCCATGACTATGACCAAGTACAATGCAGTCGATTCGAGCTTGATCAAGTTTCGTACCATTGATTCGGTCTCCCCTGCCCGCATCCGCTCCATCCTTGCGGGCATCAACCCAAAAACGACGCTGTTCATCCAGTCGTCTAAGTCGGGAAGCACCATTGAGCCTTCGTTGGTTTCGAAAGCCATTCGCAACTATCTGAAGGATTTCATTCCCGAAGATCAGATCGGTCAGCACTTCGTGGCTATTACTGACCCTGGTTCTTGCCTTGAGCAGGAGGCGATCGAGAAGGGTTGGGCGAAAGTATTCCCTGGCGAGCCCACCGTCGGTGGCCGCTACTCGGCTCTTTCGGTCTTCGGTTTGGTCCCTGCCGAGCTGGTGGGCATTCCGGTTGACGCTTTGATCGAAAGCGCTTGTGAGGCGGAGCGTATCTGCTCTAGTGACAGCTTAGACAATCCCGCAGTTCTGCTTGCATCGTTTCTGTATGACAACCTGCGCGCGGGGCGCGACAAGTTCAGCTTCCTGTGCCCCAAACGTGGACGTGTTTTGGGCTTGTGGGTAGAGCAGCTGGTTGCCGAATCGGTTGGCAAGGAGGGCCATGGCGTTCTTCCTAACATTGAGATCGATCCGCTGACCTTGTCTTTCGACCCCGGCGATCGTTCCGTCATCGTATACAACACCAAGACTGACCTGTGGGACGAGCGTCAGAACTTTGCTCGGTCGACCGAATACATCAGCGAAACCGTCCCCCGCATGGACTTCTTCGTCGAAGGCGTCAACGACCTAGTTGGCCATTTCGTGATGTGGGAGTATGCCACTGCCATGCTGGGTTACCTGATGGAGGTTTGTCCTTTCGACCAGCCCGATGTCCAGGTTGCCAAGACTGAGGTCCTGAATATCCTGAAGCAGGGACGTCCTGCTCCTACCTGCGTGCAGGGTGGTCTATGTGGCATCCCTCTGGGCAAGGTGGAAATTTCGGTTTCCGACGCTCTTCGTGGCGACATGTGGCGCCTGTCCGTGGGCGAGGCCTTGCGTGTGATGTTCAAGAGCATCGCGCCCGGTGACTACTTCAGCATCAATGCGTTCCTGCCTTTCTCTGGCGAGGGCCGTCGAGAGGCCCTCGAGGAGATTCGTCACTCCCTGGCTGATCGCTATGGCGTGGTTTCGTGCTTGGAGATTGGTCCTCGCTATCTGCACTCGGTTGGTCAGTTGCAGAAGGGTGGCATGAACGAAGGCGTGTTCTTGATTCTTTCGTCTGAAGAAGAAAAGGATGTCCCCGTTGATGACGAGCGCGCTTCCAGCTTGGGCGAGCTGGCCAAGGCTCAGGCTCTCGGCGACTTCACCGTTCTGAACGAGCGGGGTCGTCGAGCTGTGTACCTGCATCTCCCCGACAACTCTGCGATGACCTTGAGGGCTTTGGCAAAGGCCATTCGTCACGCAATTGTTCAACTTTAGAAAACGAAAATGAGGCTCTGACCATGGAAGCGTTGCATCTTCAGGTAAAGGGAATCGTTCAAGGGGTGGGTTTCCGCCCCTTTATTTACCGTCTGGCACATGAGATGGGCCTGGTCGGTTGGGTGCTTAACTCGACCGAGGGCGTGTTCGTGCATGTTGAGGGCGACCCCGACGTTCTTGATCGTTTTGTCATCCGGGTTTCCGAGGAAGCTCCCGCGGCTGCCAAAGTGTCGGAGATCGATATCGAGGAAGTCCCTGTCGAGGGATACGAAGGTTTTGAAATCCATTTCTCTGACGATGTTGACACGAGGGACGTCACCTTTGTGTCTCCTGACCTTGCCACCTGTGATTGTTGCGTTGAAGAACTCTTCGACCCGAACAACCGTAGGTATCGCTACCCCTTTATCAACTGCACGAACTGCGGTCCGCGTTTTACCATCCTGAATCAGCTGCCTTACGACCGCGCAAATACGTCGATGCGCGCATTTGAGATGTGCCCTGCTTGCGCAAAGGAATATGCCGACCCCGCCAACCGCCGCTTCCATGCGCAGCCTGATGCCTGCTTTGATTGTGGTCCACAGCTTGGCTGGGTGCGTCGTTCTGGTGACGTGAAGCCCGCATTGACGGATGTCAACTGGGCCTGTGACAGGGAAAGCTCCGATGACATCATTGCCGAGGCTGTTTCCTTGCTGCATGAGGGCGGCATTTTGGCCGTTAAGGGGTTGGGTGGCTATCACTTGGTGTGCGATGCAGCCAATCCTGAGGCCCTGGCAAAGCTTCGCTCCCGCAAGCATCGCGACGGCAAGGCCTTTGCGGTCATGGTTACAAAGGCGGCCGATGTTGAAGGTCTCTGCGAAGTGAATGAGGCGGAGCTTGAGCAATTGGAATCCCCTGCTCGCCCCATTGTTCTTTTAAAGAAGGCGCCCAGTGCCCAGTTTGCGGCCGGTCTGGCCGACAAGCTGCCCGAGCTAGGTGTCATGCTGCCTGCTACTCCCTTGCAACACCTGTTGGTGCATGATTTTGGCGGCATGTTGGTTATGACGTCAGGTAACTTGCACGACATGCCCATCGTGACTACCGAAGCAGCCCTGTTTGACCAGCTTGGCATGGTCGCAGATGGCTTTGTGGTGAACAACCGTGAGATTGTCTCGCGCTATGACGATTCGGTCGTTCGTATTCTCGATTTGGGGGAAGCGGGCCAGGTTACCCAGTTTGTGCGTCGTGCTCGTGGCTTCGCTCCTGCTCCGCTTTCGGTCGAGATTCCCGAAGGCGAAGTCGAAGATGCCGTCATGTCCGAGCGCTGTGTGCTCGCCGCTGGCTCTGAGCAGAAGAATACCTTCGCCTTTGCTCGTGGAGGGAAAGTCTTTCCCTCTCAGCATTTGGGCGACATGGAAGATGCTGCTTCCTTTGATGCCTGGGTGGACACCGTACGTCTCTATGAGCACTTGCTTCGGTTCCAGCCCAGCGTGTTGGTTGCCGATGCTCATCCTGAGTACCTGACCAGCAAATGGGTACGCAACCAGGCTGAATCGATGCATATCCCTTTGCTGGAATGCCAGCACCATCATGCCCACGTGTTGTCGGTCATGGGTGAAAACAAGCTGGCAGGTCCTGTGTGTGGCATTGCCTTTGATGGCACGGGCTATGGTTTCGATGGTGCCATCTGGGGTGGTGAGGTTCTTCTAGCCAATCTTCAGGCGTTTGAGCGCTTTGCCAACTTTGCCTACTTCCCCTTGCCTGGTGGAGCTGCGGCGGTGAAGCAGCCAGACCGTACCGCCTTTGGTGCCTTGTGGGCTTTCGATCTGTTGGAGCACCCCGCGGCGCAGCCCCTGCTTGAGCGACTGGGGGATACGGCGGGCTTCTTGGAGCAGATGATCGATGCGGGCATCAATGCGCCTTCCACTTCGTCGGTTGGTCGTCTGTTCGATGCCGCCTCCGCTCTTCTGGGGGTTTGTACTCAGCCAAGCTACCAGGGTGAAGCCGCCATTCTTCTTGAGGCCCTGGTTCACGAAGGCATTGCGGAAGGAGTCCTGGACGCCGGCAATCAGGAGGCGTACCCCCTGGACGTCATCAAGAACACGGCGACCGAAAACTCTACGGCACAGGACACCTCGGTGGTACTCTTCGATGCCGCCTCGTGCTTTGCCGCACTGCTTGACGATCTTGCTGCTGGCACTGCCACAGCCCTGATTGCCCAGCGCTTCCACAACACGATGGTTCTAGCTGTGCTGCAGGCTGCTCAGCTGGCCTATAACGTCTATGGTGTCACCACCGTCACGCTTTCGGGTGGCGTGTTCTTGAATCGCTACCTTACCGAGCGCGCCATCTCCCGTCTGATCGAGCTCGGCTTTACTGTTGCCGTCAACCGTGACCTCCCGCCGAGCGATGCGTCGATCTCTTACGGTCAGGCGATGCTAGCATTGAACGCGCACGAAGGCTTCGAAGAGGAGTGATGACTCATGTGCTTGGCTATTCCTGCTCAAATTAACGAAATCGCTGCTGACCATATGGCAACGGTCGACATTCTTGGTGTCACCCGCGAGTGCTCCCTGGACCTCACCCCCGATGCAAAGGTGGGTGACTTCGTCCTGGTGCATGCTGGTTTTGCCATCGAGGTGGTCTCTGAGGAGTATGCCGAAGAGACACTTGAGCTGATTCGCGCCATCCCTGAGTTGGCTGACGTCGAAGGGTTGTAAACCATGGACCTCGCCGAGCTCAACAAGTTTAAGGACCCCGAACTTGCCCGTGGTCTGATTTCTTCCATCCATAAGTGGGCACCTGAACATGCCACCTTGATGGAGGTCTGCGGCACCCATACCGTGGCAATTGCGCGCAACGGTCTTCGCGGCATGATGCCTGAGGGCACGCGTCTGGCTTCGGGTCCGGGCTGTCCGGTTTGTGTCACGTCCAACAAGGACATCGACACGGTCATTGCCCTTTCGCGCATTCCGGGTGTCACCATCACCACGTTTGGCGACATGACGCGCGTGCCTGGTTCAACGTCGAGCCTCTTGAAGGAGCAGGCGCAGGGCCGCAGCATCCGCATCGTCTATTCGCCCTTGGATGCCTTGCGCTATGCCCAGCAGCATCCTGACGAACAGGTTGTCTTTGTGGGCGTTGGTTTTGAGACCACCACGCCCTTGGTTGCCATGGCTATCAAACGTGCTCAAGCTCTGGGTTTGGATAACTTCAGCGTCTTCGTTGCTCATAAGAACATGCCAGGAGCGCTTGAGGTGATCGTTTCCGACCCGAAGCTTAAGGTTGATGCGCTCATTCTGCCTGGTCACGTATCCACTATCATCGGTGCCAAACCCTACGAATTCCTGGCGAAGAAGTATGGCATCCCTGGCGTTATCACGGGCTTCGAGCCGGTTGACGTGCTGCAGGGAATCGCCATGCTGATGCGTCAGTTGCACGAAGGTCGTGCCGAAATCGAGATTGCCTATGCGCGCGGTGTCATGCCCGAAGGTAATCCCGTGGCGCTTGCTGCTATTGAGGAAGTGTTCGAAACGGTAGATGCTACCTGGCGTGGCCTGGGCGTCATCCCCGGTTCCGGCTATGCCATCCGCGACGAATTTGCCGAGTTTGACGCTTTCCGCCGCTTCGAGCCCGAAGTGGAACCCACTCAGGAACCCAAAGGCTGTCGTTGCGGTGACGTGCTACGCGGCATGATGACTCCCGCCGAGTGCCCCTTGTTCCGTAAGGTCTGCACACCCGAAAACCCTGTGGGTCCCTGCATGGTTTCGTCCGAAGGCTCCTGTGCTGCCTACTTCAGGTATCTGTAGGGTCGTTAGTTCGAATCATCTCTTGCTGTCGAAGAGCCCTTCTTCCGAGAAGGGCTCTTTTTGCTATTAGGGGGGGTGCCGGGTCGTCGTCTCGCTTTGTGCGCATGTTTGAACGTGCTGCGGAGAAAGCGTTCAATCCCTTGCCATTAGATGGTGTCGTTCCGTGAATGGTTCTAGGTTTATGCAGGTCAACCTCAAGTTCACTTTGTTCGTTGCTTGGTTGGGGGGCTGCGAATTTGTTGAAAAGGGGGCAAAACGGTATAATTCTGTGAGTTCCGGCCTCGTGTTGGAACGCGTAGGCCTTGCAGCATCACATGCCACATCTTCACTTCATATGCTGCAAGGAAGGAGGCCAAGAGCCACGTTTGTGACTGCTTGGACCCAGGACATCGGAGGTCTTTTGGCTGCAGCCAAGACACATAGGAGGAAGCGCGGCACGTCTGGATTCGTCATGACGTTTGTCGTTCTTGTTGCCGTATTGGCTTTTATTTCCTGTGTTGCCGTGACCCAGGCTCAGGGTTCTGGTGAGGTTGATTCTTCCACCATCGGCGTGGGTAAGAATCAGTCCAGCTCAACCCAGCTTTCCGCATCGGAGCGTTTTTCTCAGACTTCCGATACGGCCACGTCTGACGTATCTGACGTTACCCGTGGAGCCCAGCGCTCCATTACCGTGCATGACCCCGAACCCGTTGTGGTTCCCCTTGCCGTAGACGAAACCAATTCTGAGGCCGTCGAAATGGCAAAGAAGTATTGCACGCTTGATCCTCTGCCCACCGCAAGGCACATTGCCCCCGACACCGCCGATGGCACCTGGTCTACGGGTGTTGCTAGTGCTTACAGCATTGCCGACAACGACGACGGCAAGGGTAACTTTGGCGTCACTGCCACTGCTTCGGGGATCGAACTGAGCCACGAAAGCATCACCGTGGCCGTCCCAGAAAGCGAATCCTGGCGGCTAGGCCAGATCTGCGAGATCTGCTATGACGGCAAGGTTGTTATTGCTACCGTTACCGACACGGGCGGATTTGCCAAGTATGGTCGCGCTCTGGACTTGGCACCTGGCGTATACAAGGCCTTTGGTTGCAGCGCCGTAAGTGACTGGGGCACCCGCACCGTTTCTTACCGCTTCCTTTCCTAAGGAGAAGGTTCCCCCATGGGAAACATCATCGTGATTGGTTGTGGCCGCGTCGGCTCCCGACTGGCCACTATGCTTTCCAGCTATGACAACAACGTCACCGTCATCGACCGCGAGGAATCGGCTTTCCGTGCGCTCGGCCGTGACTTCAATGGTTCAACTGTGGTTGGTGCGGGCTTTGACGAAGCCACGCTCCGGCATGCCGGCATCGAAGAATGTGACTTCCTTGCCGCCGTTACCCAGAGCGACAACGCGAATCTCATGTGTGTCGAAATCGCCAAGCGCCTCTACGACGTTCCCAATGCCATTGCGCGTTTGTATAACGTGGAGCACGAGCGCACCTATTCCCAGTTGGGTATCGACTACGTTTGCGGCACCGCCCTGGTGGCCGAGGAAATCTTCTCCAAGGTCATGAGCGGCGTGGGTGATCACATCACCACCTTTGGTGATTACGAAATCCTTCAGTTTGCCTTGGACCTGACCGATACGGGCAAGGGCTCCATCACCGTTGGTGAAATTCAGAAGGATCACCTCATTCGCGTTTGTGCCTTCGAGCGAGCGGATGGTTCGACCTCTTCGCTTCCCACGTCAAAGAGCGTGCTGCGTCAGGGTGACTGCGTCCTGGTTGCCGTGCGCCATGGCATGGCGGGTAAGATTTCGCGCTACATGCAGGTATAGGAGGTCGTCATGTACGTTGTTATTGCTGGTGGCGGCAAGATTGGCGAATACCTGGCTGGCGTTCTTTTGGATGACGGCAACGACGTGGCGCTTATCGAGAAGAGCGAGGTCATTGCCAAGCGTCTTTCCGAAAACCTGCAGGGTTCCGTGCTGATCATCAACGGCGATGCTTGCGAAACCACCATCCAGGAAAGCGCTGGCGTGCACCGAGCTGATGTCTTCGTAGCCATCACTGGCCGCGACGAAGACAACCTGGCTGCGTGCGAGATTGCCGATAGGCTCTATCGCGTACCCCGTTGCGTTGCTCGCGTGAACAGCCCCAAGAATCTGCGTATTTTCCGTCGCCTGGGCATCGAGTGCATTTCTTCGACCAGCATGATTGCCCGCATGATTCAGGAAGAGGCAACCATGGGCTCCATGACGGTTGCCGTCGCGCTTACCAATGACGACTTGGCTCTCGAGAGCATCATGGCTCCGCGCACCTTCAAGAGGAACAGCTCGGAGACGGGTGTCTTGGCCTTGGATCTGGACGAATACTTCCGCGATGGCATTCGTTTGGTGGCAGTCAACCACGGTGACGATATTGAAGTCGTGGGAAGTGAGACGCGTATCATGCCTGGTGACCATGTGATTCTTGCTGCTGATACCGACAAGCTCGACATCGCCCGTCGCGTTATCAAGGGCCTCTAGGAATCCGTTTCTTCGTGAGTTGTTTGGGTGCCCTGCCGTATTTTTCTGGTAGGGTGCCCAATTTTTGTATCTTCAATCTTTCTGTTGCGAGGGAGGATTGGGGTGTTGTGGTCTAACATGACAAAGAACTACGTATGACAAGAAACCCTTCGGCGATGCTTGGCCTGCCTGGCGGCATCGATATCCGAATCTGTCGTGTTTTGGGAGTCGAGCCTTGCCGTTAGGTGGCGGCATGGCAAGGGAAGGATTGCAGATGATCGGTCGTTATACCCGTCCCGCAATGGGAGCTATCTGGGAACTTCAGAACAAGTTCGAAATCTGGCAGGAAATCGAGGTCCTGGCTTGCGAAGCTCAGGCGGAGCTCGGCCAGATTGGCATCACCAAGGACGAGGCGGCTTACATCCGTGAGCACACCAACTTCACCGTTGCCGAAATCGACGAAATCGAAAAGGTTACCAACCATGACGTCATTGCCTTCAAAACCGTCATGGCCAACTACGTGAACGCCGACATCCCTGAGGGCGACCCCAAGCCCGGTCGTTGGATTCACTTCGGCATGACTTCGTCTGACTTGGGTGACACCGCTCTGAGCTATCAGGTCACCCAGGCGCTCGATATCATCATCGAAGATGTTAAAAAGCTGGGCGAGACCTGCAAGCGTCGTGCCTTCGAAATGAAGGACGTGCTGTGCGTTGGTCGTACCCACGGCATTCATGCCGAACCCATGACTTTCGGCATGAAGTTTGGTAGCTGGGCCTGGGCGCTGAAGCGTGCGCAGACTCGCCTGGAGCAGGCTCGTGCCATGAGCGCTACGGGCGCCATTTCCGGCGCTGTTGGTACCTACTCCAACATTGACCCCTTCGTCGAGGAATTTGTGTGCGAGAAGCTGGGTCTGACTCCTGACCCCCTGTCCACTCAGGTCATCGCCCGCGATCGCCATGCTGGCGCCATGGCTGCGCTGGCCGTGACGGCTTCCACCTTGGAATCCATCGCTATGCAGGTTCGTCTGCTTCAGCAGTCCGACGTCATCGAGGCAGAGGAGCCCTTCACCAAGGGCCAGAAGGGTTCGTCGGCAATGCCTCACAAGCGCAATCCCATCACCGCAGAGCGCGTTTGTGGTCTGGCTCGCGTGGTCAAGTCCAATACCCAGGTCGCTTTTGACAACGTGGCCCTGTGGTATGAACGCGACATCTCCCACTCTGGCGCAGAGCGCGTTGCCTTGGCTGATAGCTTCATTGCCCTGGACTACATGTTCGGCAAGATGCAGTGGATGCTCGATGGTCTGCAGACCTATCCCAACAAGATGGAGCACAATCTGTGGCGCACCAAGGGCCTGATCTTCTCCAGCAAGGTGCTGCTGGCCCTGGTTCAGACCGGCCTTACTAATGAAGAGGCCTACGTCATCGTTCAGCGCAACGCTATGGCTGTATGGGATGACATCCAGCAGGCCGTTGATGGCCCCAGCTATCGTGAACGTCTTGAGGCCGATCCTGATGCTGCACCCATCGCCGACCAGCTTGACGAAATCTTCGACCCCTGGGCCTTCCTCACGCGCAAGGATCGCGTGTTTGATCGCCTCGAGGGCCTGGAATTCTAACCAGTCTTTTAATTGCGCCCCTTCCTTGGTCGTAGCCAGGGGAGGGGTGTGTTGTAATGGTGTCCGACTTGCGACATGAACCAGTTCGTGAAAGGAATGAACATGGAAGCATATAAGCAGGAATTCATCGAGTTCATGGTGGAAAGCCAGGTGCTCAAGTTTGGTTCCTTCACCCTGAAGAGCGGAAGGCAGAGCCCCTTCTTCATGAATGCCGGCGCCTACGTGACGGGCGATCAGCTGCATCGTCTGGGTCTCTACTATGCCCGTGCCATTCATGACAACTTCGGCGACGATTTTGACGTGGTCTTTGGTCCTGCCTACAAGGGCATTCCCCTGTCCGTTGTCACTGCCATGGCCTACCACGAGCTTTATGGCAAGGAAGTGAAGTACTGTGCCAACCGCAAGGAGGCCAAGGATCATGGAGAAGGCGGCAACCTGCTTGGCCATGTGCTGGAGGACGGCGATCGTGTGATCATGGTCGAGGATGTCACCACTTCTGGTAAGTCTATTGACGAGACCCATCCCATCATCACTGCTGCGGCGGATATCGACATCAAGGGCCTTATCGTTTCCCTCAATCGTCAGGAAGTGGGCAAGGGCGGCGTGAAGTGCGCATGTGACGAAGTTTCTGACAAGTATGGCTTCCCCACTGCGGCCATCGTCACCATGTCCGAGGTCACGGAATACCTCTACAACCGTGAGGTCCAGGGCAAGGTTCTTATCGATGACGCCATGAAGTCGTCCATTGATGCCTATTACGAGCAATACGGAGCCAAGGCATAAGTCTTTGGGGTATCCTCCCAACTTAGGTCAAGCCGAGCTCGGGCGTGGTCACTACGCCTGGGCTCGGCTTTTGTTTCACGTTAAACACTGTGGGGATAGCGCGGATGCGTTCGCGTTCGCAGTGTGCTGAATCTGGAGGTCTCAATGAAGAAGGTTCTAACCAGCTTGCCCTTCATTCTGTTGATGGCGGTTGTTTTGGGCATTGTCGGCGGCTTGTACGTCAACGAGCAGGTGATGAACGTCATCGTCACCCTGAAGTATATTCTGGGTCAGGTCATTACGTTCTGCGTGCCGCTGATCATCATCGGCTTCATCGCCCCTTCCATTACGAAGCTGGGCTCGAATGTCTCGCGTATTCTGGGCGTTGCGGTCACCATTGCTTATCTTTCGTCTATCGGTGCGGCTCTGTGCTCCATGGCAGCGGGCTACGGCATCATCCCGCATCTCTCCATCGCCACGTCTGCCGAGGGCTTGAAGGACCTGCCTGAGGTGGTTTTCCAGCTGGATATCCCTCAGATCATGCCGGTTATGAGTGCCCTGGTGTTCTCGGTGCTCATTGGTTTGGCTGCCGTGTGGACCCGCGCTACGTTGATTTCTCAGTTGCTCGACGAATTCCAGCGCATCGTTTTGGCCGTGGTCACGAAGGTGGTCATCCCCATTCTCCCCGTGTTCATCGCCGCAACCTTCTGCTGCCTTTCCTATGAGGGCACTATCACGCGTCAGCTCCCCGTCTTCCTGGTCGTGGTTCTGATTGTCATCTTGGGTCACTACCTGTGGTTGGCCTTCCTCTATGGCACGGCAGGTGCCTATGCTCGCCGCAACCCCCTGAAGGTTCTGCGTCAGTATGGTTCTGCCTATTTGACCGCCGTTGGCACCATGTCCTCTGCAGCAACCTTGGCTGTTGCTCTGCAGGGTGCGAATCGTGCGGTTCCTCCCCTGCGTCGCGACATGGTGAGCTTCGGCATTCCCCTGTTTGCCAACATCCACCTGTGCGGTTCGGTTCTTACCGAGGTCTTCTTCGTCATGACTATCGGTCAGATGATCAACGGCTGTCTGCCTGATCTTTCCACCATGGTTCTGTTCTGCCTGCTGCTGGGCGTCTTCGCCATCGGCGCACCCGGCGTCCCTGGTGGCACGGTCATGGCTTCCCTTGGTCTGATCACGGGTGTTTTGGGCTTCGGCGACACGGCTACCGCCCTGGTTCTGACCGTATTCGCTCTGCAGGATAGCTTCGGTACCGCCTGTAACATCACGGGCGACGGTGCCCTTACCTTGTTCCTTTCCGGTTACGCCGATCGTCACGGCATCAAGGAAATGAGCAACGAAGACGCCCTCGCCGCTGAGGGCGGTATGGGCATCGAGCAGGCTTAGGCTCACCGAGCGTCTGCCCGTGCGTTTGTTGGGTGGGTGCGAGGGCGGACGGCAAACATTGGGACGGCAAGCATCGCCAGTTTTGAAAATGAAGAAGGACGGCCCTCTGGTCGTCCTTCTTTGCGTTTAGCTTGTTTGGTTTTCGCGGGGTGCCTTTAAGGCGTGAGGGAGCTAGTCCATTTCCAGGTCGGCCACCGTCAGGGGCATTTCCTGGCCGGTCCACAGCTCAAACTGCTTGGCACCCTGGTAGAAGAGCATGGCAAGTCCGTTGGCCACCTGGCAGCCTGCTTCTTTCGCTAGTGAGAGGAGCTTTGTTTCGGATGGTGCGTAGATGGCGTCCTGCACCGCCATGCCTTCAGGGAAGAAGGAAGAGTCGGGAACCACGCTTTGTCCCTCCAGGTCAGCCATGCCAACGTTGGTGGTGTTGGCTAGCATCTGGGCAGTGGCCATTTCCTTGCGCAGGAGCTCGAGATCGTTCAGGTCGTAGAGGTGGGCTTTGCAGGCACTGCGCTCGTTGATAAGGGCGACGGTTTCTTCGGCGTGGCCCCAGGACTTGCCACCCTTGCGGTTGAACACCGCCAGCTCTCCCAGCTGGTGGTCCATTGCGGCCGTGATGGCGACGGCAGCACCGGCGCCGCCCAACCCCAGGAGCACCATCTTGTTGCCGGCGATGGCAACCCCCATGTCTTCGAAAGCCTTGAGCATGCCGTAGCCATCGGTGTTGTATCCCGTGAGCACGCCGTCGTCGTTGACGATGGTGTTTGCCGCACCAATCAGTTGTGCGGTGGGGTCTATCCTGTCGAAATGGGGGAGGCAGGCAATCTTGTTGGGCATGGTCAGGCTGCAGCCGCGAATGCCCAAGGTGCGCACTGCCTGCATGGCGTCACCGATGGTGGCCTCGTTTGCCGTGAAGGCGACATAGGCGTAATCAAGCCCTGCCTTCGTGAAGGCCTTGTTGTGAAGCTTGGGCGAAAAGCTGTGCTTGACGGGGTCGCCAAACACGCAGCAGACGCCCGTGCGTGCGGTGATGCGAGAGGTCATGGGTGCTCCTTGGTTTGTTCCTGCGTGCAGGGGCCAAGGCCTTGGTCTGCAACGAAGGGATCTTCGGGCTGACGTTTGCGTTCAGTATAGGCGTTTCAGGTATCGAGCCCGCTGCGGCAGGCAGTCAACCACCGCAATTTGTTGGTTTGCGTCCGACCTGGTGTTCCTCTTCATGTCCCAGGCAGTTTTGACACTTGAAGAAGGATTGTTCATTGCAGCTGCCAGCAGGGATTCCTTAGGATTCATATGCGCAAGAAAACAAGGGTGCACTCTGGGTGGATGGGCTGCCCAAGACCCTTCAAGCCTTCCTATGGGAGGCATCCAGGAAAGGTAGGAACATGAGGAAGTTCGTTTCGAGCCTGGTCATGGCATGTGCCTTGGCTGCGATGGCCTTCGTTTTGGCTGGTTGCGGCGCATCTGGTGACGCAAAGGACCAGGGCTCTTCCGCTGAAATCAAGAAGGTAACCCTGGGTACGCTTGCCACCGAGGACATTCTTCCTATGTGGGTCGCCGAGGACCAGAAGCTCTTCGCTGATGCCGGTGTCGAGTGCGATATCGAGGTCTTCCAGTCCGCAACCGAGCTTATTGCTGCCGTCAATGCTGGTGACGTCGACATGGCCATGACCGACCCCATGGTGACCGCTTCCCTGTATGCCGCTGGCACCGACGTTCAGATTTCCTGGATTACCCTGGGAACTGAGGCAAGCCAGGGTCGCTTCGGCATCATGACTGCCGACAAGAAGATCAAGAGCCTCAAGGACCTTGCAGGCGTTCCCGTAGGCGTTGGTTCCAATACCATTCTTGAGTACGTCATGGACACCCTGATGGAAGACGCTGGCGTCGCCGATTCCGACATCAAGACCGAAGAACTGCAGAAGCTTCCTGTGCGTTATGAGTCCATGGCTTCTGGTCAGGTAAAGGCAGCTGCTCTTCCTGCCAGCCTGTTGGCATTGGGCGAGGCCAACGGCTTTACGGTTGTCGCTGACGACACGGAGGGCAAGAACATCTCCCAGTCCGTCATGATCGTCAACTCCAAGTTTGCTTCCGACGAGGCAGGTCAGAAGGCCGTCGATGCCATGAAGGAAGCTTGGAACAAGGCCGTCGAGAAGATCAACGCCAAGCCTTCCGATTTCCGCGAGCTCTTGGTGGAAAAGGCTTCCTTGCCTGCACCCATTGCCAAGACCTATGAGGTAAGCACGTATCCTACCTGCCAGCTTCCCGAACAGGAGATGGTCGACAACGTTCTTACTTGGATGAAGAAGAAGGATTACCTGGCGGACGGCATTACCTATGATGCCAAGACGGGTACCTTCTCCGGACGCTAGAATAGAGCGACACAACGCATGAGACTCAACGAGCCAGGCCGTGTGGTCTGGCTCGTTGTTTGGAATCGGGGGTTTTCACGAAGATGAACCTGAAGTTTGACGGCGTGACCGTCGATTACCATTCCGAAGGAGAAGACAGCCTTCGGGCGCTTGATGGCTTGGACCTTGCGGTGGCGTCGGGCGAAGCGGTATCCATCATCGGCCCATCTGGTTGTGGCAAGTCAACCTTGCTGCGCCTGGCTGCTGGTCTGATGAAGCCCAGCTCAGGTGTGGTGACGATTGATGGCTCCGTGGTCGAGGGACCTCGCCAGGGGACGGCGCTCATTCTTCAGGACTTTGGCCTGCTTCCCTGGAAGACGGTGCACGACAATGCTGAGCTTGGTCTGAAGATTCGCAAGATTCCTGTTAAGGAACGTAGCGAGCGCACCCACGCAGCTCTCCAAACCGTGGGTTTGGCAGGCTTTGAGAATCGCTTCCCTGCTGAGTTATCGGGTGGCATGCAGCAGCGCCTGGCCCTGGCGCGTGCCATCGCTATGGACGTGGATTTGCTCCTGATGGACGAGCCTCTTTCGGCGCTTGATGCCCTGCTGCGCGAAGAGTTGCAGGATACCTTGCTTGATCTGTGGCGGCAGGAGGGTCACACCCAGATTCTGGTGACCCATTCGATCGAAGAGGCCGTATATCTGGGTCAGCGTATCGTGGTCATGGCACCCCCTCCTAGCCGCGTGGTTGCCGTCATTGACAATCCGGATGCCGGAAGCCGTGAGTACCGTTTGGACAATCGCTTCTTCGAACGCTGTAAGGAAGTTCGCCGCGCCTTGGATGAGGGCGTCTGCAAGGCTAAGGAGGCTCAGCTGTGAACCGTGTGTTGAAAGAAGTGCTTTGCTACGCCTTTGCTGTTTGCTTCGTGCTTCTGGCTTGGGAGCTGGGTTCGCTCGCTCTTGACACCCCCGCCTTCCCCACCCCCCAAGACACCATCCCGGTGTTTTGCGCATATGCCGAGTCCTTGGTGCCTGACTTTATGATCAGCTTGCATCGCGTGGGTTGTTCTTTGGTCATTGGTACCTTGCTGGGCTTGCCGTTAGGTTTGTTCCTGGGTAGGTCTCGTAGGGTGGATGCCTTGTTTGCACCCGTGTTGTACATTCTGTATCCGTTGCCCAAGATTGTGATTCTGCCTATCCTCCTAGTTCTGTTGGGCCTGGGTGGTACTCCAAAGATTGCTCTTATCACGTTGACGATCTTCTTCCAGGTGGTCATGGTCATGAGGGATGCTGCCCGTTCGATTCCCGAAGAGACGGTGACATCGGTCAGAAGCCTGGGTGGCAGTCGCTTGGATGTGTGGCGTCATGTGGTCATCCCGAGTACGTTGCCCGAGTTGTTCACGACCCTGCGTGTTTCCGTGGCTATTGCCATTGCTGTGCTGTTCTTCAGCGAATCCATTGCGGGTTCCACGGGCTTGGGCTACTTCATCATGAACTCCTGGGCTATGGTGAACTATCCGCGCATGTTTGCCGGCATCATTGCCTTGGCCATCCTGGGTGTAGGCATTTACCTGGTATTTGATGTGTGTGAGAGGCGTCTGACCCGTTGGCGTAGGGCCGGTAGGCGGGATTAACCCACAAGGGCGCTGCTTTGGGTATTTAGGCGTGGTAGGGTTGAGCGCATGAGAAAACGACCTGAACAGACCGCACGAACCAGGGCTTCCATCGAGGATGCCTTTTGGGATCTGTATGTCACCCGTCCCATCGAGAAAATCACCGTTGCTCAGGTTTGCGCTGCCGCAGGGTGCAGCCGAGGTACGTTCTATGTCCATTATCAGGACGTGTATCAGCTGCTTGAAATCATTGAGCACCGCTTCCTGGAAGGCATGCTCAGCTGCGTTGCCACATGCATGCGCAAGCTTGCTTCTGATGGTGGCAAGCTTGCTCGTATTGCGGCTTTGGCCGAGGTCGTTGCCTATTACGAAAAGAACAAGCGCCACATTGTGGTGCTTCTGGGAACCCAAGGGGACCCTTCCTTCCTGCTCAAGTTGAAGCAAGGCTTGAAGCCCTTGTGGCGCGAATACGTGGTAGATGACGTGGGAGACCACACCGAACAGGAAGTCGATCTTATCCTTGAGTACACCCTTACGGGCACGCTCTTCATGATTTCGCGCTGGCTCGAAGATCCCGGTGAAATATCAAAGGCCCAAATGGGTCACTTGATCTACGATGCGGCCATTCGTGACGTGAGTGCGCGCGTGGCGAGCTAGAAAAAGGGAAGCTCCCGGAGGGGAGGTGAACTGCCTCCCGTTTCTCATGTCCAAGAAATGGGAGGCAGTTCAAAGCTTTCAGTAGGGAAACTTCTAGAAGGAAAGCCCCCCGTTTTGTTTGGGATGTTTGCCCGGGTTGTGACATTTGCCGGTTTGCGGTGTTTGTCTGGGTCGCGATATGCCGCGGAGAGTAAGCAGAATCGGGCTTTTCTGGACAAAAATTAACGCTATGGACGAATTCTCCGGACGGAATCGCCATTCTTCATGCCTGCTGCGGATTATGTTCATCAAAAGCCCAGGTCAGCGAGTTGGCAAATTATCTCATTGGCTTAGGCGCAAAAGTGAATCGTCCATAGTCTCGGTTTTTGTCCAAAAATCAAAAAAAATGGTGACGCTGTGCCAAACAGCGTCACCGTGCGACCCGGCAAGGCGGGCAATTGAGCAGATCCGTTAGTCCAGGGGGAGCTTCACCAGGAAGGTGGTCTGTCCGTCCGTGCTGGCCACTCCAATGCTTCCTTCGTGCGCTTGGACGATCTTGCCAGCAATGGACAATCCCAGGCCATGTCCTGCCGCTTCGCTATGGGTGCGTGCCTTGTCTGCGCGGTAGAAGCGGTCAAATACATGGGGAAGGTCTTCTTCTGGAATGGTAGTGCCCGAGTTTGTCACCGAGAGGCAGGCTTGCGTCCCGGTCCTGCTTAGCCTCACGGCAACCTGACCGCCTTCTCCAGCGTACTTGCAGGCGTTTTCCAGCAAGGTGTTGACCAGGCGCGCCAGTTGCTTGTGGTCGCCCTTCGTGATGACGTTTTCATCGACTCGATCCGTGATCTGAATGTTCTTTTCCCAGGCCAGGGATTCGAATTGCAGCAGGCAGCCTTCGACTACGGTAGACAGATCGACCGTTTCGTGCGCCTGGGTGCCAGGAACTCCTTCGTCGAGGCGCGCTAGTGTGAGCATGTCGTTAACCAAGCCTTGCATGCGCTTGGCTTCGTGTTCGGTGCTTTCGATCCATTGCGATTGGCTGGCTACCGAGCTGCTGCCATGCTTTTGCAGGATGGAGTTGTTGGCCAGAATCACCGTGAGGGGAGTCTTCAATTCATGTGAGGCGTCAGCCACGAAGTTTTTCTGTGCCTGCCATGATGCCTCGACGGGTTTCAGGGCCCAGCGGCTGAATACGATGCTGATGAGAAAGAACAGCAGCAAAGCGCCCACGCCACCGATTGCCAAGATAAGGGCCAGTCCTTGCCAGCGCTCGATGGCGCTTGAGTCGGCGAAGGCAATATATACGGTTCCGTTCACGTAGGCTGCGTGGTAGTACAGATCAAGCGAATCCAGCTGGGATTTGACCAGGCAAGGAGACGTGTTGGTATCCAGTTGGGGATTGCCCAGTGCCCCGTTTAGGGCCTCCTCGACCACTGACTCAGACAGGCAGGCCGAGCTTGCTTCAGAGAGATAGGTGCAGTCTCCTTTGCTGCTTACCTGGTAGACCGCAATGGGGGTGGGGTCAAAGTTATGCTGTCTGCCGATGCGTGACGTGGGGCTTCCCCCTGTGGTGCTTTCCTGCGCCCGGATGTAATCAAGGACGTGCTGGGTGCTTGTGTTGGTCGATTGTGCCAACTCAGCGGTGATATACGGATTGAGGGCAGAATCAAGGGCTTCGTCGATTTCCGTCTGGTCTTGCTGGTGACTAACGAAGAGGATGCCGCCGAGCACCACTACGAGTACCAAAGCGACGCAGACCATGTTTAACGCAACGAATTTGTTGCGCAGCTTGGAGAGCATTGTGTTGTTGTGCTCGTTCGTCATGCGCTTTCCTTGACGGAAAGGCGGTATCCCAATTTGCGCAGGGCTTCGATCTGCACATCAGCTCCCACGAAACGGAGCTTCTTGCGCAGGAACGAAACGTAGGCTTCCACGTTGTTGTCTTCGGCATCGGAATCGACGCCCCAGACCTTGCTGCGAATGGTTTCCTTGGGGATCACCTGGTCGTGATTGGTCATGAGCAGACGTGCCAGCTGGAACTCCTTGTGGCTCAGATGCACGGTCTTGTCGTCGGCGCGCAGATCTTGGTTGTCCAAATCCAGCTCGACGTTGCCCACGCGCGTCACTTCGAAGTGGACCTCGCCATGGCGGCGCAAAAGTGCACGAAGGTGGGCAAGCAGTTCAGCGGGGCTGAAGGGCTTGGTCATGTAGTCGTCGGCTCCGGAGTCGAGCCCGCGTATCTTGTCGGAAATTTCGGCGCGTGCGGTCAGCATCAATACGGGGGTGGAAACGCCATGGCGGCGTAGCCGGGCAACAACCTCCAGGCCATCCATCTTGGGCATCATGACGTCCAGGATGATGACGTCGTAGATGCCGCTTTCGCCGTAATCAAGGGCGGATTGCCCATCATGCACTACGTCGACGTGGTAGTCGTTGTCTTCGAGGATCGCACTGAGCGCTTGGGCCAGGCGGACGTCGTCTTCGGCGATGAGCACTTGCATGGTCTCTCCTTCTGCCTAACGAAAAAGGGTGGCAAGAACGCATGGTTCCTACCACCCTTGGATTCTATCCTCGAAGCTTAAATTCGCCTGAAGAAACTGGTCATTTGTTCCTGGTTTCAGGATCGAAGGATTTACTGGTTGTCCTGGTTGTCCTGGTTGTCGGACGTATCCGAATCAGGATCGGCCTGGCTGTCGGATGCGTCCGAGCTGTCTGACGAAGCGTCGCTTGAGCCTTCGTAGGGATACTTCTCCAGCATTTCGTCAAGCGTGACAAACTTGTAGCCCTTCTCCGCCAGCTTAGGCAGAGCGCGCTTTACCGCTTCGACCGTCTGGCTGCGGTCGCCACCGCCATCATGCATCAGGATGATGGAACCGCCTTCCGCCTGCATGAGCACGTTGTAGATATGGTCGGCGCCGGGACGACTCCAGTCCTGGGTGTCCAGGCTCCAGCCAGCTTCGCAGGTGATGAGGTCCTTGATGTTGGCGGCCGTGTCTTCGTTGAGGTTGCCACCGGGCAGGCGCACCACGGTGCTTGCGTCAGCGCCCGTGACTTCCTTGATGCACTCGTAGCCCTTCTTGATTTCTTCCTGCTGTTCCTTCTTGGACATGTAGGTGATGTTCACGCCCTTGCCCGAACCGGCGGCATGGTCATAGGTGTGGGTGCAGATCTGGTGACCATCTTCCATCATGCGCTTGACGCTGTCGGTGTGGCTGGCAATCTGCTGGCCAATGGTGAAGAAGGTGGCTTTGGCGTCGTTCTTCTTCAGGATGTCCAGGATTTCATTGGTGGTGGTGGGCCAGGGACCGTCGTCGAAGGTCAGGGCGATGACCTTATCACCCTTGGTGTCGACGTGGTACTTGGTCATCACCGTGTCCTTGGCTTCCTTGGTCACCACTTCGGTGGAGATGCCGGATTCCTGGCCGGTGCGTGTCACCTTGGTGCCCTTTTCGCCCTTGGACGTGTAGACGTGCATGGGACCGGCACCTTCGATCTTGGTCTTGAAGTTGATTTCCTTTTCATCGGTGTCGGTGTAGGGCTCGGTGATGTCCGTGCCGTTGGTCACCTTCACCTGGTCGCCATCGTAGAGATGGGTGGAAAGGTCTTCGACGTCATTGCCGTTGATCTTTGCCGAAGCGCGGTTGCCTTCGCCCTCACGCAGGGTGTCTCCGTTTACCGCAACATAGTTGCCGGGGGTGACCGAAACGGTGCCGGCGTCCAGTAGGCCCTCGACGGAGCGCTGGCCGCCCTCAACCGTGACTTCCTGGTCATTCAGCATGATGTGCACGGGTCGGTTGGCATCCCAGTTTTGGAACCCGAAGGTGCCGACGGCGATCACGGCAATGGCTGCTGCGGCGCCGATGATGAGCTTGCGGGCGCGATTCATGGGGTTGGGAAGGTGGTCCTTGGGGGCATTGCCGGGCGTGCCCATGGGTACGAAGCGGCTTGCGGTTCCCGTTGCTCCACGCAAGGCACGTCCGACGCCTTCGGCTGCACCGCGCATGCCGGGTTCGCGGTCCTCGGGGACTTCCTCAAGATTGCGATAGCGTTCGTGGGCAGCTTGATCGTTGCGGGAGTAGCGCGAAGACGTGCGTGCGGCGCGGTAGTCGCGGGCGTTTTCGTAACGCGAATAGGCGCTGGCATCTTCGGCGCTTGCTGCCTGGGGTTCTGCTGCAAAGCGGGCGTTTGCGCGCTCGCGGTAGTCCTGGGGCTCACTGGGGCGAGCCTGAGCGGTGCCGCCTTCGGTGCGTTTGCGGACCGAAGGGCGCTTTGCTTCTTGCTTGCGACGGACCGAAGGCCTGCTGGGGCGCTCCTGTGCGTCGGAGCGGTAATGGCGCGAAGAGGTGTCGGCATAGCGACGCTGACCCGTGAGGGCTTCTTCTTCGCGGGCGTTTGCCAGGGGGCGATGATCGGCTGCGCTGTGGGCACGGCTGGGTTCTTGTGCGCGGAATGATCCAGTGCGCGCGGCACCGTCCATGCCGCGGTAGTTTCTCTGGGTGGCAGCACGGTCTCCGCGGAGGGGGGCCATGTAGTCATGATCCGTCAGCTGGCGTGCAGCACGGGCGCGGCCTTCCATTTCGGAAGGAGACTCGTTCGACCAACTGCCCCTGCCCTGATTGCTAGAATAGGCGCGACTCTCCCGCTCGAGTTCTTCGCGTGCGCTGGGCACGGACATGCGGGGAACTTGGGTGCGACGGGGAGGCGTTCCCTCCCGTCCGTTCATATCGTTCTGCGAGGTCATTGTTTTGTGTTCCGTTTCTCGCGCTGGCTTGGTTGCTTTTTAGGGGACGACTTCCCCAGAAGGCATATTCTACCCGCCTTTTTGGTCTGGCTTTTACCTGTGTCGACAAATGCGAAAAACTAGGGAGTATATATACCCCTAGGGGGTATATGATGTGCACAAATGCAAGCAAATAAAAGGATGAGAATTCATGGACTGTTCAAATATGGAACCTGAGGCCCCTCAGGGCGTGGGCAAATGCGTGTGTCGGTGTCGTCACAAGGACACGCCTCGTACGGAGCAATTCCAAGCAGACTTGCAGCGTAGGCTCAACCGGGCCATTGGCCAGCTCAATGGCATCAAGGGAATGATTGACGACAACCGCTATTGCGGCGATGTTCTCACGCAGCTATCTGCAGTGGAAACCGCCGTGCACAACATCTCCCTCATGCTGCTTCAGGACCATATGGAAACCTGTGTGGTCGAGCGTGTCCGTGAGGGAGACGATTCGGTCATCGAAGAAGCCATGCAGCTGGTAAAGCGCTTTGCCAAGTAGCTCCCCTTGCCCAGAAAGAAGCTCTGAATGAAAAAGAAATTTGCCGTCACGGGCATGACTTGCGCCGCCTGCTCGGCGCGGGTAACGAAGGTGACCGCGGCCGTCCCGGGAGTCAGCGATGTCGTGGTCAACTTGTTGAAGAATTCGATGGAGGTGGAATACGACGGCTCTCCCGCCGTAACCAACGCCATTTGTTTCGCTGTTGCAAAGGCGGGCTATGGCGCCCGGCTACTAGAGGGTGCCGGCGATGGCTCCTTTGCGCTGGCGGGCACCGATGGGACAGCCCTTTCGGTTGGGTCTTCGGCGGGGAGTGCCGCAGGGGAAGAATTGCGGATGATGCGGCGACGCCTGATCGTGAGCATAGTGTTTTGCGTGCCGCTGTTCTATCTCAGCATGGGCCACATGCTGGGTTGGCCTATCCCGTCTTTCCTTTCGGGACACGCAAACATGATGAGCTTCGTGCTGACTCAGTTCTTGCTGTTGCTGCCTATCGTGTTCGTGAACTTCAAGTTCTTCCGCGTGGGCTTTGTGAGCCTCGTTCACGGGTCTCCCAACATGGATTCCCTGGTCGCCTTGGGTGCGACGGCTTCTACGCTCTACGGCGTTTCCACTCTGTACCGTGTGGGCATTGCCCTAGGCGCGGGCGATCTTGCCGGCGCGCATGAGGCTGCAATGGATTCCTATTTCGAATCGGCGGGTATGATCCTTACTTTGATCACGCTGGGCAAGTTCTTCGAGGCCCGCGCCAAGGGCCATACCACCGATTCCTTGGCAAAGCTGGTCGACCTGGCTCCCAAGAGGGCTTGTCGCTTGATTGACGGCCACGAAGAAGAAGTCCTTGCCGACCAGTTGCGCCCTGGGGACGTCTTGGTGGTGCGCGCTGGAGAAAGCGTGCCCGCTGACGGTGTCGTCTTGGAGGGTTCTGCCTCCATCGATCAGTCCATGCTCACGGGCGAAAGCGTTCCCGTGGAGGTGGGTCCGGGAAGCAAGGTGACGGGTGCTACCACCAGCGTGTCGGGCTGGTTTACCATGCGTGCCGAACATGTTGGCTCGGACACCGCGCTGGCGGGCATCATCCATCTGGTTGACGATGCCACTTCATCTAAGGCCCCTATCGAACGTTTGGCCGATCGCATCAGCGCCGTCTTCGTTCCCGTGGTCATCGCGGCTGCCCTGCTCACCTTCTTGGTGTGGCTGGTGGTCTTTGGCGACTTTGCGGCGGCCGTAAATCATGGCATCAGCGTTCTGGTGATCAGTTGCCCCTGTGCGCTAGGCCTGGCAACGCCCACGGCCATCATGGTAGGCATGGGGCGTGGTGCTACCGAAGGCATCCTGGTCAAGAGCGCAGAAGCGCTTGAGACTGCGCAGGCTGCGCGGACCGTTGTGTTCGACAAGACGGGCACCATTACGCAGGGTGCACCGCAGGTTACCAATGTTGAGGCCTTCGGAGTGGAAGAGTCTCAACTGGTTTTCTTGGCCTATGCGGCGGAAAAGCGTTCTGAGCACCCTTTGGCGCGTGCGATTGTGGCCTATGCCTTCGATCGGGGCGTGGTGTCGGACAAGGGCGCTTCCTCTGCGCCGACGCCTGACCAGGTAGACGGAGCGATTTGGGGCTTTGAGCAGATTGCCGGCGGTGGCATCAGGGCCGAAATAGAGGGCATCGAATGCTTTGCGGGCAATGCTCGACTTATGGCTGACCAGGGTATCTCCTTGGAGATTTGCCATAAGCGAGCCGACGAGCTTTCCTGCGAAGGCAAAACGGTGCTTTTCTTTGCCTGGTCGGGCGAGGTGCATGGCCTTATCGCTCTGGCTGACGTGGCAAAGCCGGGAAGTGCCGAGGCAATTTCGGATCTGCGCAAGCAGGGCATTGCCACCGTCATGCTGACCGGAGACGACGAACGTACCGCTCGGGCTATTGCTGACGAGGTAGGCATCCAACGGGTGATCGCGGGGGTGCTGCCGGAGGGCAAGGAAGAGGTCGTGCGTAAGCTGGCCTGTGAGGGCAAGGTGGTCATGGTGGGTGACGGCATCAACGATGCTCCCGCCTTGGCTCGTGCCGATGTTGGCGTGGCGGTGGGCGCGGGAACCGATATCGCTCTTGACGCTGCTGACATCGTTCTGGTGCAAAGCGATCTGCGGGACGTCGTGGCTGCCTTGGATTTGTCGAGAGCCACTCTGCGCAACATCAAGCAGAATCTGTTTTGGGCTTTGTTCTACAACGCGGTGTGCATTCCCGTTGCGGCTGGCGCTCTGGTTTGGGTGGGGATTAGCCTGAACCCCTGGATTGCCGCAGCTTGCATGAGCGCTTCGAGCCTGTGCGTGGTGACCAATGCTCTGCGTCTGCGCAGGTGGAAGCGCCGCTAGCTTTGGAGTGAAAGCGAGATTTGCAAAACAAAACCCCGTCCTCTTGCGTAAACTGCGTCCAAGTTTTGGAAGGCAGTTCAGCGCGAGGGACGGGGTTTCTGCGTTTGAGGCTGACCAGGCTTTGGCTGCCGGCCAGGTGGGGTGTCTCCTTAACGGAGACCTGCTTTTACCATGGAGATGCGGTCCATGCTGCGGCAGACAAGGCCGATCTTAGGGACGTAGCAGTACAGCTCCATGCCTGTCTTGCAGCGGAACTGGCACTCCAGGCAGGGGTTGCGGTCGCAATAGGCGAAGGCGTCTTCGTCGGCAAAGGCAAATACGATCGGGGGCCACTTCTTGGGCTGCACGTACTTCATCTGCATGCCAGTGAAGGTCTTCAGGGCAAACCAACGGGGTTCGCAGCCAGGCTCGCCGACCTTCCAAGAGACTTCGATGCAGTTGTTGTTGTAACCGCCCAGAATCTTGTAGTCGAAGTGGATGCGCTCGTCGACCTCTTCAAAATTGATGGGCTCAAGCGCCTTCATGGGCTTTCCGTGGCATTCGGGCGTTACAGGCTCGTGCCCGTACGGCAGGTTAATGCGCAGGGAACGCTCTCCGTCGTTGACCAGGGTGATTTCCTGGGCGTCGTCGAGGTTGGAGTACACATGACCGCATTCTTCGCAGATGAAGAAGGGGATGTGCTCAAGCGTGGTGCGCGGCTTCCAGCTTGCGTGGGTGCGCGTCGGCGAAAAATCTGCCATGTTCATTCCTCCAGTTTGACCAGTGGCTCGTATCAGGAACTATAGCCAAGAATGGCTTTGGGTTCAGCCCTGAAAGAAGGTCCCGTGCGTCGCGAGGCCAGGCGGGTGACTTTTTGCTTGCTCCAAATGCCTTTACGGGGCGTCGCTCACCTAGGATGGGGCTCCCTTGTGCGGACGGTTTGGGCGTTTTGGCGGGACAGGTGAGCTCGTTCGAGCGACTTCACCCAAATAGTTGCGCTTGGGGACTTCAATCTTTTCCAGTTTGATCCTTTAGGGGCTAAAGCAGAGGCAGCTTCGCTTGAAAATGCCACAGATGTAAAAAAATGGGTATCAAATTGAGCTGATTCAGCTCAAGCGCCCGCTGCTTTTCTTGATTTGCCCAAGACGCAAATCTACAATTGAACTTGTTTACCAAGCACCCCAACTCATGGAGGGAGAGCGCCAATGAGCGTTTATCAGGAGGCATATCATCTGCCCGAATTCAACTACGACTTTGAGGGCCTGACCATCGAGCAGCGTGGCCAGATCCACATCGTCAAGTTCAATGACGCAAAGAACCTCAACGCAATGTCCTACGCTCAGATGCGTGACTTCAACGACTACCTGAAGCTCGTCCGCTATGACAAGGACGTCCGCGTCATCGTTCTGGGCGGCGACGGCAAGTCCTTCTGCGCTGGCTTCAACCTGAACGACCTTAACCTCGAGGTTCCCGAGGACATGGGCCGCGCTCAGCGTGACTTCTACATCATGCAGACCATCTGCTCCGATCAGGTTGTCAACATGCGCAACTGCCCCCAGATCATCATCGGTGCTCTCACCGGTCATGCAATCGGCGGCGGCCTCTCCCTTTCCTGCGCTTGCGACCTGCGCGTCCTGGGCGAGTCCTACAAGATGCAGGCTGGCTACCTCAACATCGCTCTGACCGGTACCGACATGTCCGGTTCCTACTACCTGCCCCGCATCGTCGGTTTCGCTCGCGCTACCGAGATCCTGACCACCGCTCGTCGCATCGGTGCTGCCGAGCTGCTCGAGTGGGGCTTCGCTAACCGTGTTGTCGCCGACGAGGACGTCGTCGAGACCGCGGTTGAGATGGCTCAGCAGATGATCAAGAACTCCGCTCCCTTCGGCCTGCGTTTGACCAAGGAGTCCCTGCAGACCTCTCTTGACAACTCCTTCGACACTCAGATCAAGATGGAGAACCGCAACCAGGTTCTGGCTTCCCAGACCGAGGATGCTCGTCGCGGCGTTCTGAAGATGAACCCCAAGCTGCGTGAGGACGTCAAGGCTAACCCCCAGAACTACACCTTCAACAACCTGTAAGGTGTTCTTGGTTCCAAAGGGGCCTGAGGCTCACGGGACCGAGAGTTCTCTAAAAGCAAGAAGGGAACGGGCTGATGCTCGTTCCCTTCTTTTTTGTTGTCCCAGGTTTTGTTCCGGTTTTCGGCAGCCTGGCTCGACCGGCCGGGTTTTGCCACGAGGGCTTGGGTGCTCCTTTTGCCTGGATGCGTCCGAGTGGTTTTGGCTGGGAGTGACCAATGCCGCAGTTTGCCCCGCCCCTTGTTCGGAGGTCCCTTTTAAAGACACATTTTGCAGGAGGGGCAGGAAGCCATGCCCCCGAGTGCCGTTTCTCTCAGTTCGTAGGGGATACCGCGCCCCACTTTCAACATGACGTCGACGATCTCGTCGAAGGGTGCCGTCTGGGAGATGCCTGCTACGGCCATCTGCGCACACGAAAGGGCGTTGACCGCTGCTGCAGCGTTGCGCTTTTGGCAGGGCGATTCGACCAGGCCACCAATGGGGTCACATACCAGGCCTAGCATGTTGGACAGGGCGAATCCTGCTGCTGCAAGACATTCGGCGGGGGTGCCGCCCAGAAGCTCGGTCGCGGCACTTGCGGCCATGGCGGTCGCTGAACCGATTTCCGCCTGGCAGCCACCTTCGGCACCAGAGACGGTGGCGTTGCGTGCGATGATGGCGCCGATGCCCGCTGCGTTTTTAAGGGCATTCTTCAAGGATGCGTCCGAAAGGTCATGGCGTTCCTGCAAAGCTAAAAGAACGGCGGGAATGACTCCGGCGGAGCCTGCGGTGGGAGCGGCTACGATGAGGCCCATGGCCGCATTGGTTTCCAACACGGCGAGCGCATTACGCGTCGCCACGGTGATCAGGCCACCACGGAGTCCCGCTTGTGCGTCTTCAAGGTGTTTGAGCTTGGCAGCCTCGCCGCCGATAAGCCCGCCCATGGATGCCTGGGGGTTCCGTACAGGACCTTGCGCCGATGCCCGCATGACTTCAAGTACCCGTTCAAGGTAGCGCTCGAGCGCGCCTTCAGAAGTGCCACGGCTTGCCAGCAAGGCGAACTTGCGCTGCTGCACGGCGGTGCTAATGGGGCAGTCGTGCTTTTCGCAGAAGGACAGCAACTCGGTGGCGTTGGCGAAGTCAAGCTGGTGAAAGATTGCCAGCGCGGTATCTTGGTCCACCTGCGGCGCGTCGACCCCCGACGGCTTGCGATGCAGGCCATCGGCAGGGATGAAGCGGACGGCTTCGACCGAAGGATAGGACAGGATCGCTTCGAGCACTTCGGTGGGCACGGGATCATCGACGTCCATGACCGTGAAGGCTTCGCCACCCTGGCGCGTGCGGTGCAGGGTGGACGTGCCAATGTTGATGTTGGCGTTGCCCAGGGTGCTCGAAATGTGGGCCAGGGTACCCGGTAGGTCGCGCTGGCGCACGATCATACTGTTGAACTCGCCCGTGATGTGGACATCGATGCCGTCGATACGGGCCAACTCGGCCGCGCCGCCACCGATGGAAACGCCGCGAGCTACTAGATGACTGCCTGTACGGTCGGTTACGTCTACGTCGACGGTGTTGGGGTGGGCGGTCTTCGTGTGCGCATCGGGCTTGAAAATGAAGGAAAGACCAGCTTGCTCGGCCAGCTCAAAGGAATCGCGAACGGCTAGGTCATCGGTGTGCAAGCCGAGCATGCCGGCTACCAGGGCACGGTCGGTGCCGTGGCCCTTGTAGGTGTGGGCAAAGGAACCGTACAAGGTGAAGGTAACCTGGGCGGGCTCTTCGTCAAGCAGGTTGCGCACCATGCTGGCGATGCGCAGTGCGCCTGCGGTGTGCGACGACGAAGGTCCCACCATGACGGGGCCGATGATGTCGCGAATGCTCAGTGGTTTCATGGGACCTTCTTCGTTCCTTACTTGTGGTAGGGCTCGTTACGGCTGATCTTCATGGCGCGGTAGATTTGCTCCAGCAGCACCACGCGTGCCAAGTTGTGGGGCAGGGTGATGGGCCCAAAGCTGATGCGTTCGGTGGCGCGTTTCTTCACCTCATCGGTGACGCCGTCGCTGCCTCCGATGACGAAGCAGATGTGGCTGTCGCCGCCGAGCGAAAGCGCGTCAATGCGTGAGGACAGGGCTTCGCTGGAAAGCTCCTTGCCGCGAATGTCCAACAGCAGGATGGGGCAATGTTCGGGCAGCGCGTCCAAGAGCAGCTTGCCTTCCTTTTCGCGGGTGGAGTCGGGAAGCTCTCGGACTTCGACCTTTGCGTACCCACCCAATCGTTTCAGGTATTCGTCACAGGCCTGTTTCCAGAATTTTTCTTTGAGCTTGCCTACGGCGAACACGGTGATCTTGAGCATTGCCGGAATCCCTTCGCATGCGAATTAATCCATTGTTAACGTATGGTAACGCGGCCGAAAGACGAGCCAGGTATCATGTCGAACTAATAGACAAAAGTACCCCTGGCCGCGATTACGTACGGCAAGCGTGGGCCCAGACGCTATTTTGGCGCGTCGGCCCTCTTCGTCTGTAGGCCAGGGAAGAAACGAAAGGGATGAGATGTCGCTTCCCGCATCCGACCTGAACAAGAAGGCAGACGGCCGCACCACTATGGAGCTTGGGCGTGTTCTGCCTATGACCGCCGAAGTGAAAGACGACCACCTGTTCATTGGTGGTTGCGACATGGTTGAAGTCGCTCGTGAGTTTGGCACGGCTCTGTACGTGTTTGACCAGGCCGACCTCGAGGCTCGCATGGACGAGTACGTCAACTCCTTCAAGAAGTACTACGGTGATCGCGCCGAAGTAGCTTACGCTTCCAAGGCATTCCAGAACAAGGCTATGGTGAAGTTGGCCAAGGAACATGGTATGTGCCTGGACGTTTCTGGTGGTGGCGAGCTGGCCGTTGCTCTGGCTGCTGGCTTCCCTGCCAAGCGCGTCGTCGTGCATGGCAACAACAAGACTTCGCAGGAGCTGCGCGAGGCCATCCAGGCCGGCGTTGGCTGCATCGTGGTGGATTCCCGTATCGAGATGTACCGCATCTCCGAGATTGCTCAGGAACTGGGTGTCGTTCAGGACATCTACCTGCGCATCACCCCTGGTGTCGAGGCCGACACCCATGAATTCATCCGTACGGGCTGTGAGGACTCCAAGTTTGGCTTCACCATGCGTGAGGACTTCGCCTTCAAGTGCATCAAGGACGTGCTGGACACTCCTGGCGTGCGTCTTTCTGGTCTGCACTGCCACATCGGCTCGCAGATCTTCGCCTTGCATTCCTTCCGTGAGGCCATCGAGGTCATGGTGCAGTTCATCAAGCGCATCAATGACGAATACGGCTACGAAATCGAGGGACTGGACTTGGGCGGCGGCCTGGGCATTGCCTATGTGGCCGAGGAGGAGCCTCCTACCATTGAGGCCTTTGCTAAGCTGACCTGCACGGCCCTGAAGGAGCTGTGTGCCGAATACGGTGTCAAGGAGCCGCGTCTGTCCGTGGAGCCGGGTCGCTCCATCGCAGCAACGCCGGGCGTCACCCTGTACACCGTGGGCATCCTGAAGACGTTGCCCGGTATCCGCAATATCGTTGCCATTGACGGCGGTATGTCCGACAACGTGCGTACCGCACTGTATGGTGCAGACTACGAGCCCGTCATCGCCAACAAAGCCGGCCAGCCTCGTACCAAGGTGGTCACGCTGGTGGGCAAGCACTGCGAGTCGGGCGATGCCGTTGCCGCAAACGCATCCATTCAGGATCCTGACTTGGGAGACATCGTGTGCATGTTCGGTACGGGCGCTTACTGCCATTCCATGAGCAGCCGCTACAACGGTCAGCCCAGGCCTGGCATCGTGTTCGTCAAGGATGGCAAGGCAAAGCTGGTTACCCGTCGCGAATCGTATGCCGATTTGATGGCATGCGATTTGGACTAAAGTTAGTAGAAAGAATCGGACAAGGAGGATTCATGACTATTCGTGTTGGCCTGTGTGGCACCGGTACCGTCGGTTGCGGATGCATCGACATCATTCAGAAGCATCACGACGAGTTCCAGGCTCGTTATGGCATCGATCTGGAGCTGACACGCATTTGCTCGCGTGAGGCCGAGGCCGCTGAGTCACGTGGTCTGGGTCATCTGTTCTCCTCCGACTTCCATGACGTCATCAATGCTGACGACGTCGATGTGGTGGTCGAGCTCTTTGGCGGTACGGGCATTGCCAAGGACGTCATCATGGGCGCTCTGCAGAATGGCAAGCACGTGGTCACCGCCAACAAGGCCATCATGGCTTCTGTGGGTGAGGAAATTGCTTCCTATGCGCATGAGCATGGTCTTGAGATCGGTTTTGGTGCCTCTGTTGGTGGCGGCATTCCCATCATTGGTCCCCTGAAGCACTCCCTGGTCGCCAACGACATTTCTTCCATTATTGGTATCGTCAACGGCACCACCAATTACATGCTTACGCGTATGGAGGCGGGTCTTTCCTATGACGAGGCTCTGAAGGAGGCCCAGGAGGCTGGCTTTGCGGAAGCCGATCCTACGGCCGATGTCGATGGCTTTGACGCTGCCGCAAAGATTGCCATCCTTGCGGCCATCGCCTTCAACGTAAAGATCACGATCGACCAGGTCCACACCGAGGGCATCCGTCGCCTTTCCGCCCTTGACCTGGCCACCGCACACGACATGGGCTATGCCGTGAAGCTGCTGGCCATCACCGAGCGTGGTAACGAAGGCGTCGTCGCTCGCGTACATCCTGCGATGATTCCGCTGGACCATCAGCTGGCGAGCGTGAATGGCGTGTACAACGCAATTTACGTTACGGGAGATTTCGTCGGCGAGACCATGTTCTTTGGCGAAGGCGCTGGTTCCGGCCCTGCTGCTTCGGCAGTTATGGGTGACGTCATCGAGCTTGCTCGTCGCATCGAGGCAGGCGCACCTGCTGGAAGCGGTTACTGCGTGCCCGACGACTGTCCTGTCGTTCCCATTTCCACCCTGGAGATGAAGTACTACCTGCGCTTCCGCGTTGCTGACCGTCCTGGCGTTCTGGCCAAGATGGCAACGGTGTTCTCCGAGAATGGCGTTTCGCTGCAGTCTGTCCAGCAGATGGGCAATAAACAGCGCGAGGACGTCAACCTGGTGTTCATTACGCACTCCGCAAACGAGGGCAACATCAACGCCGCCATCGAGGAGATTCTTTCTCTGGGCATCGTTACCGGAGGCGAGCCTTCGGTCATTCGCGTCGTCGACTAACGCGCTGCTGGCGGGCTACCGCACTGGCGGCAGGGGTCACTGGCTGCGGGTGTGCCGTGCGAGCGGCTGCTGGTGTGCTGCTGGTACTGTTGGAGTGTGTTGCTGGTACTGCTGGCTGGTGTGTTGCTGGTTGGCGTCAGTTGTGCTGAATCCTTCACGGTTGAATGCTGTTGACGGGCTGAATGTGCTGTCAGGGAAGTCGCTGGCTGTGGGCGGATATCACACAACGGCAGCTTTTGCGTGGATGCTTGAACTTATAACTGAGCAAGGACTCGGTTCCGGATTTCGCTTCGGAGCCGAGTCCTTTTTGGTAAGCCCCTTGCTTGCACTGTTTGATCGCATTGCAGGGTTGTTTGAGTCGGTGGCGATCGCCGGTGGTTCTGTGTCTGGGTTATTGGCTTGGGTCGGCGACTTTGCGTGGTCGCTTAGAGTCTGCTGTTTTGGTGGGCTGTCACCGGGCTGGAAGGTTCTTCGGGCTTGTGACTTCGAGTCTGCTGGAAGGTTCTTTGGGCTTGTGGCCCTGAGTCTGTCCTGGACCGGCTTTGACTTGGCTGTTTTCGCCCTCTCGTTCCTCATTGGTTCTTCCGCTTCTTGTTGTCCTCGGTCCAATGGCAGATTCGGCTGTTTTCGATCTCTCGTGCCTCATTGGTGCTAGTGGATGCTACTTTTTGCCACCTGTGACTATGGCTTCTGCAAATAGGCTCTCATGTTCGATTATTCAGACGAATAATTGGCCAAAAACCAAAAAATGAGCCTCCTATCAAGAATCGTTTCTGACAAGAAGCTTCTATTCGGGGGTTATGCGTGAAAACCTTGCGATTTGAAGCGTGAAATCGTGCACAAGAAGCGATTTCTAGGGAGCGAACGCACAAGTGCTCATTTGTAGCGGAAACGGGGTGAAACGCCGGTGCTTATGCGAACCTTTGCAGCTGTCTGGGTTCGTACGCATGAGTAGTCGTGCATGTGCGCATAGGTCTGCGCAAGAGCAGATGGCCTACGCTTAGCTGCCCGTGCCCGTGCTTGAACGCATCGGCACCCTGCTCGTATTCGTAATTGCATGTATGTGCTAGTAATTGCCCTTGTTGCCGCTCGCTCGCCGGGGCTATGCGTTTTTTCGTAGCAGCCTGCTTGAACGTGTGGTCAGCTCAGATCAACTCTGCCCGGACTCGGGCATCGGAGGCTCATAACTACAGCAGGAGTATCAGGAATTTGACAACTCAACTCTGCCCGGACTCGGGCGTCGGAGGTTAGTCCTGGCTAGAACAAGAAGCGGCCGGAGCCAGCGTTGGGGAAGCCCATGCTCAGCGAGTCGATGTCGTAGGGGGTGGCTTGGTACACGTAGTAGTTCAGCCAGTTGGTGTAGATCAGTTGTCCGTCGCTGCGCCAGTACGCCAGAGGCTTGGCGGTGGGGTCGTCGTCGGGGAAGTAGTTTTGTGGCATCTTGGGCGCGCCGCCAGCTTCGATTTCGCGCCGATACTGCAGCGCAAAGGTGTCGCCCTCGTATTCGGGATGACCAAACACGAAGAAATGCCTGCTGTCGGTGCTCTTTGCCACGTAAACGCCGGCATCGTCGCCGGCAATGACCAGCTCAAGTTCCCGGTTTGCCGTGATGTCGGCAGCGTCGACGATGAAATCCTGCGCGCGAGGAACCCACACCAGGTCGTTCACGCCGCGCACCAGAGGGCTTGATGCCTTGACCACCTTGTGGGGGAACACGCCGAGGAGCGGAATGTCCAGGGGGCGGTTCTTTACGCCAAAATGATAGTAGATGCCCGCTTGCGCGCTCCAGCTGATGTAGAAGGTACTGAAGACTTGCGTTTTTGCCCATTCGAAAATCTCGCACAGTTCAGGCCAGAAGCCGACGTCTTCGAAGTTCTGCGCATCGACGGGCGAACCAGTGATGATCATGCCGTCGTAATGCTTGCTGCGAATTTCGTCGAGCGTCACGTAGAAGTCGCGCATATGCTCCATCTGCTTGCCCGAGGCGTTGCTTTCTGTGCGAAGCAGTTCGATGTTCACCTGCAGCGGTGAGTTCGAAAGCTTGCGCAGGATCATCGTCTCGGTTTCGATTTTGGAGGGCATCAGATTCAGGATGAGCACACGAAGAGGACGAATGTCCTGATGAATGGCCCGATATTCGGTCATCACGAAAATGTTCTCGCTTTCGAGAATGCCGGTTGCGGGGAGTGTGTCGGGAATTCTGATGGGCATGGGACTTCCTTCGGATGGACAATGCAACCAAAAGCATAGCGTAAGATTGATGGGCTTGAGCTTGGTGTGCAGGCATTGCGCTCGATAAGGAAAGGATCTTGCTTTCAGATGGCAAAGAAACAAGAAAAGAAGACCAACGCCGTACGTGAGCTGGAGCGCACGGGTGCTGCGTACGTGTTTCATTCCTTCGACGGCGCCGAGGGTCTTTCGGGCGTTGAAATCGCACAAATGCGTGGCGATGATCCCGACCACGTGTTCAAGACCCTGGTGACCATAGGTCATTCGGGTGAGCACTACGTCTTCATGATTCCCGTTGCCGAGGAGCTTGACCTGAAGAAGGCGGCTTCTGCCGTTGGCGAGAAGTCGGTCCACATGATCAAGTCGAAGGAGCTCTTGCCTCTTACCGGCTACGTGCATGGCGGTTGTTCGCCCCTAGGTATGAAGAAGCGCTTTGTGACCACCATCGACGAAACGGCGGAGCTCTACGACACTATCCTGTTCAGCGGTGGGCGCATTGGTGCTCAGATTGAAACGAGCCTGGCTGCCTTACAGCAAGCAATTCCGGTTGTCCTCGCAGACCTGACGGCATAGGCTTAGGTCCTTGCATTCCTTATTGCCACCAGTTCCTTTTGCCTTTGGACGGCTCTTGCCGTCGAGCCCTTTCTCCCGGCGTTTCTCTTGTTTCTGGTCTCTGGTCGCCAAGTCGCGTTGCTTCGGGGCGTCTTTGCTGGTGCTGCCTGATGCCTGTTTTGGCGATTTTACCGTATCTGTCACGTATTTGTCACGTTTGGGTCCCGATGCCGTCACGTTTGCAGTGGTTTCACTGCTGCTATTGTCACGCTGACCTCGGTATTCTTGATTTGACGAACAACATTCCGACAAAAATAAGGAAATGTCTGGTAAGTCCCCGACTGTGTTTCAAGAGTGTTGCGTGCATTATCGGAAGCCCAAGGCAAACCGATGGACGTATGAGCCAAAACATTCGAAATGACCATGTGGAGCAAAGGGCCTGTTCGTCACCATGATGATGGACTTGAGCAGGAGGAATGCTTGATGAGAGGGCATGAGGGCAAGTCTTCGACGGGCGCGAATGGGTGTGTGCACGCCGAACCAAGGGATTGCATATTGGAGGGCCGGCCATTGGGTGCCATTTCGTCAAACGTAGAGGGCGAAAGCCCCGTGATCAAACATGCTTCGTGCGAGGGAATGCATGAGGCTTTGCATGAGGGTTCGCAGCGAGACTCGTACGAAGGTTCGAGCGGAACCTTGCATGAGGATCTGCCCGAGATTTCGGATGAGCATCTGCATGGGGCCCAACGTGTGGCTCCGTCTGAATGTCTGCATGGAGTCCAGCTCGAGCATTCGCGTGAACCAAACGGCGGCTCTTATGGGTTTGTCGATCTGGACTCTGCTAGGTCTCGCTTGCTGTTGGTTCCCCATCCACGTCAGCCCTTCGTCGAGCCGCCCGTCTTCGTGCGGACTTTTGGTCATTTTGACATCTTCGTCGAGGGCAAGCCCGTGGTGTTTCGTAGCCCCAAGGAAAAGGAGCTTGTGGCCCTTCTGGTAGACCGTAATGGCGGCACCGTGACCCCTGAAGAGGCCATTACCTGCCTTTGGGAAGACGAACTGGTCAGCGAGCGAACCTTGAATCGCTATCGCAAGCTGTGTCAGCGCACCAAGCGGACCCTCGGTCACTACGGCCTTTCCGGTTTGATCGAAGAAAGCCGCGGCGTCAGGAGTTTCAATCGCTCTATGGTCACCTGCGATTACTACGAGATGATGGCGGGCAACGAACAGTATTCGCGCATGTTTGGTGGTAGCTACCTGTCTAATTACAGTTGGGCAGAAAGCACCTTGGGTGCCATTTTGCGCATGATGATGGTTCGTTCTCCCCGAAATCAGGCCGTGGCCAAGTATTAAGCTTTCGTATCATTTGACGCCCCTTCGTTATTTAGACAAGCTGTTGGTCGATAATTAAAGCTTGCGAAGCGAAAGGAGCCTTCATGGACGAGCAGAAGAAGCTGAGTCTCTATAACAACTTCGTCACGGTGAATTCCGTGGATCCGTCGCTGTACGAACAGTATGACGTCAAGCGTGGCCTGAGAAATTCGGACACGTCGGGCGTTATCGCGGGCGTCACCAACATTTCCAACGTTCATGGCTACGTCATGAGCGATGGCTTCAAGGTGGCCGACGAAGGCAAGCTGCTCATCCGAGGCTACGACCTGTATGACCTGCTCTCAGGCGACACCACCAAGCGTTTTGGCTACGAAGAAGTTGCTTATCTGCTGCTGATGGGTGAGCTGCCTACCAAGAGCCAGCTCGAGGCCTTCATCGCAGAGATCGACAGCCAGCGCGACCTGCCTGATGGTTTCACGGTGAACAAGGTTCTCTCCACGCCGAGCCGCGACATCATGAACCTACTTTCGCGCTCGGTGCTCACGCTGTATGCCAGCGACCACGACGCGGAAGATCGTTCCTACGAGCACGAAATTCGCACGGCTGTTAGTCTGCTTTCGCGTTTGCCCAGGTTGTCGGTGCTTTCTTACTACGCCATGCGTTCGTATTTCCATCGCGACACCATGGTCTACCATCACTTCATCTATGGTGAGTCAACCGCTGAGACCATCCTGTCCATGCTGCGTCCTGATCGTCAGTACACGCCTGAGGAAGCACGTATGCTCGACATCATGCTGGCCCTGCACTCCGAGCATGGCGGCGGTAACAACTCCACCTTCACTTGCCGCGTTCTTTCCTCTGCGGACACCGACCCCTACAGCGCCTACGCAGCGGCCATCGGCTCCCTCAAGGGTCGCAAGCACGGCGGCGCAAACCACCAGGTGGCAGCCATGCAGGCTGAAATCAAGGAGAACGTTCACGACTGGGAAAACGACGACGAAGTCGCCAGCTACCTGGCCAAGATTCTGCGCAAGGAAGCTTATGACCACACAGGTCTCATCTACGGTATGGGTCACGCCGTCTACACCAAGAGCGACCCTCGCGCCGTCATCCTAAAGGAATATGCTTCCAAGCTTGCTGCAGGCACCGAATTCGAGGCTGAGCTCAACCTGCTCAAGAGCATCGAGCGCTTGGCTCCTGAGGTCATCCTGGACATCAAGGGTACGAAGAAGGACATGTGCGCCAACGTCGACATGTATTCCGGCTTTGTCTACAACATGCTGGGCATTCCTTCTGACCTGATCACCCCGCTGTTTGCCTGCGGACGTATGGCTGGTTGGGCCGCCCATCGCTTTGAGGAGCTGGTTTCTGGCAAGCGCATCATCCGTCCTGCTTACAAGACGGCTACTTCGCCTCGCCCCTACGTCCCCATGGACGAGCGCTAGGGCTCTCGCCTTTCGTATGCGGCGGGCTGTTTGCTAGAATTTGCAAAGTATCAATGGCATCAAGCCTGCATGCGGCTCATTCGCATGCGCTGCCTGCCTGTGCAGGCGTATGAAAGGGGGCTGCAATGGCTGACCAGGACAACGACATCATCGAGTTCGACGACGAATCCCTGGAGGAAGAAGTCGGCAACACCATTTTTCTGACCGACGACGAGGATAACGAGGTCGAAGTCGAGCTTTTGGCTGTTATCGAACACGAAGACGGCAACAACTACGTGGTTCTTCTGCCTGTCGAAGACGAAGACGACGCTGTCATCATCATGCAGGTCGTCGAGGTCGAAGACGATGAGGCTCTCGAGGCCTATATTCCCATCGAGGACGAAGAGCTGCTGAACGAGATCTTTGAGGTCTTCCAACAGGAATTCGCAGACGTCTTCGAGTACGAGGACTAGTCCGGTTATTTAGTGCCTTTCAGCACGTAGCCACACCTAAGACGAAACGCAAGAAGGGGCCCGCCACTGTATGAGTGGCGGGCCCCTTCTATGCTGGGGTGATTGGCCGGTTTGACGCGGGCCAGGCGTTCGAGGAATTTGCTATTCGGTGACGATGCCGCGGATGTAGTCAATGTCCATGTCGATGTCGTACCAGAGCTTTTCGCCAATGGCGCCCTGCCACAGCATCATGCCGATGCCAGGAGCCACGGGATTGCCCTTTTCCTTGGCGGTCTTAATCAGCAGGGTTTCCTGGGGGTTGTACACCGTGTCGGCGACAAATACGCCAGGCTTGATGAACTCAGCGGGAATCAGGCTCTGGTCATCCATGGGCTTCATACCGACCTTGGATGCGTTGACCAGGACGTCTGCCTCGTCGCAAGCCTTCTTCAGGGCTTCCCGATCAGCCAGGTCATGAACGATGATCTTGCAGCCGGTTTCTTCGGAAACCTTGGCGGCGCGCTCGACGGCGCCATCGAAGAAGGAGTCCTTGGGGTTGAAGATGTCGATCTGAGCCATGCCGTCCAGTGCGGCCTGGACGAAGATGGCGGAACCTGCGCCACCAGCGCCCATGAGGACCATCTTCTTGCCCTTGCACTCGAAGCCGCATTCCTTCAGGTTGCGCATGAAGCCAGCGCCATCGGTGTTGTGGCCGACGGACTTGCCGTCTTTGTTGACGACGCAGTTCACGGCGCCCATCAGGCGGGCTGCGTCGGTCAGCTCGTCGAGGTACTGACCGATGGCCATCTTGTTGGGCATGGACACGTTGTAGCCGTCAACGCCAGTGCGCTTGAAGGCTTCGACCACGTAAGGAAGGTCTTCGGGCTCGGTTTCGAACACCAGGTAGGCTGCATCGACGCCCTGCTGCGCGAAGGAAGCGTTGTGCATTGCAGGCGACTTGGAGTGACGGATGGGGTTTGCGATGAGACCGACGAGGTGGGTGTGGCCAGTGATGCGTTCGATTTCAGCCATGGAAGTTCCTTTCGCAGGGCGGTGTCGTTATTGAACGCGTCAATCCTAGCCCCCACTCGGGGGTATTATCGTTTGGTTTGCTTGAACCTCGTTTGAGCCTTAGGGAAGATTTGGTTTCCGCTGGTCGCCTTGTAAGAGTCGATGCCTATCTTATACGGGCCAGGTGCCAGCGAAACGTCGTGCGACCTCGATGAATTCGTCAGCTGCGGGCGAAGTGGACACATTTGGCAGTTTGGCCACACCAAATTCCAAATACTGACGCGGGCTCAGGCTGCGCACTTCGACGTCGCCCTTCCAACCTTCGGCCAGGCCGCTACAGCATAGGGTGCATCCCAGCCCTGCCTTCACCATGTTCCAGGCGGCGTAGCAGTCGGTGGCGGTAAAGCGGATGTCGGGCTCCAGGTTTCGTTCGCGCAGCAGACGCTCGGCAAAGGTCTCACCTTCGGGGTGGATGCGGATGAAGGGCTGGCCATCGAATTCCGCCAACAGCACTTCGCTGTGGCGCGCCATGGGATGATCTTGCGGAATCCAGGCGGTGAGTTCCTGCTTGCCCAGGGGAATCCAGTCAAGGTTGCTGTGGTCGCCATGGAACACCAGACAGTCCACGGCGTGCGATTCCAGCATTTCGAGAAGATGCACGTCGCTGCCGCCCACCACGTGTACCTGCACGCCAGGGAAACGGTGCTGGAATTCGACGATGACGTCGGGGAGCCAAACGGCGGCGATGCTGGAGAGCACGCCGATGGCAAGCGATCCTTCGGCTAAGCCACGGATGCGCACGCTGGTCTTTTCGGCTTGCTCGGCCAGACGCACGATTTCGCGATACATGGGCAAGAGCTTTCGGCCCTCGGGCGTAGCGGCTACGCCCGTGCTGCTACGCGCAAGAACGGGGAAGCCCACTTCGTCTTCTAGGGCATTGATAAGTCTGATGATGCCCGAGGGGGTGTATCCCAGCGCCTTGGCGGCCCCCGACATGCTTTCCGTGTCGACGGCGGCAACGAAGGCGGCGCAGCGTTTGATGTCCATGGCACTCATTTCTCGAACTGTCATAAGCGTTATGACGATATGTTAGCTGACCTTACGGGTCGATAGCCGTTGAACCTATAACAAATCGTTATAGCAACTATCAATTTGTGAGAGCGGTTCTAAGGGATGCTACTTTTCTCTTACCTTGTTCGCAGGGGTGTTTCCTGGATGTGCGACACCGCTCGTCCTCATCGCTGCGAGCAAAGGTCTGAAAGAGCAAGATAGCTAGATAGAGAGACCGACCATGATTGCAAAGATTGCTGTAATCTTGATTTTCGTCGGCGTGGTAATTGGCGTGGGCGTTTGGGCCCGCAGCAGCGCCAAGAGCGTCGACGGCTTTATTCTGGGAGGCCGTAATGTCGGCCCCTGGTTGTCCGCCTTTGGTTTTGGCACGAGCTACTTCAGTGCTGTCGTGTTCATTGGCTATGCGGGTCAGTTTGGTTGGAAATACGGATTGGCTGCCTTCTGGGTGGGCATCGCCAATGCGGTCATCGGCTCGCTGCTGGCTTGGTACGTGCTGGGTCCCCGTACGCGCGAGATGACTCAGCGACTGGGCGCCACTACCATGCCAGAGTTCTTTGGCAAGCGTTTTGATTCGCGCTCCATCCGTATCGCTGCTGCGCTCATCGTCTTCGTCTTCCTGATTCCCTATACCGCATCGGTCTATAACGGCCTTTCGCGCTTGTTTGCCATGGCTTTTGGCTTGCCGTTTGAGGGTTGCGTCATTGGTATGGCGCTGGTGACCTGCGTTTACGTGGTGTTGGGTGGCTACATGGCCACGGTGGTCAACGATTTCATCCAGGGCATCATCATGCTGATCGGCATCGTTGCGGTGATTTGCGCGGTGCTGGGTAGCCAGGGCGGTTTCATGGAATCCGTGCTGAGCCTGTCGCAGGTGTCGTGCGAGACTGCTCCTGGGTTTGAGGGCGCCTTCACTTCGATGTTTGGTCCCGATCCGCTGAACCTGCTTGGCGTAGTGGTTCTGACGTCGCTGGGTACGTGGGGCTTGCCTCAGATGGTCACCAAGTTCTATGCCATCAAAGAGGGTCCCGCCATCAAGCAGGGTGCGATCATCTCTACGGTGTTTGCCCTGGTGGTTTCGGGCGGCTGCTACTTCTTGGGAGGCTTTGGCCGACTCTTTGGCGACCAGATCGCCTACGCGCCCAACGGCACGCCTATCTATGACTCCATCGTTCCAACTATGCTTTCCGGGCTGCCGGATATTCTGATGGGCATTGTAGTGGTGCTGGTCCTTTCTGCGTCCATGTCCACCCTGGCTTCGCTGGTGCTGACCTCAAGTTCGTCGCTGACGCTTGACGTGGTGAAGGGCAACTTCATCAAGGACATGTCCGAGCAGAGGCAAGTGCTGTGGATTCGCGTTCTGCTGGTTGTCTTCGTTGTTCTTTCGGCGGCTTTGGCATTGTTCCAGTACACGTCTACGGTTACCTTTATTGCGCAGCTCATGGGCATTAGCTGGGGTGCTTTGTCTGGCGCCTTCTTGGGTCCCTACTTCTGGGGCTTGTACAGTAAGCGTATTTCCAAGGCTGCGGTATGGGTGAGCTTTGCGTTTGGCGTGGGCCTGACCACGGGCAACATGATTTTGACCCTGCTGGGTACGCCGTTGATCGCAAGCCCCATCAATTGCGGAGCCATCGCGATGGTTGGCTCGCTGATCATCGTGCCGGTAGTCAGTCTGTTCACGAAGAGCGTGCCTTTCGAGGTGGAGCCCGTGCACGAAGAGGGCGCCATCGACCGCGAGTACCAACACCATCTGGAGGAGTCCCTCGAGCGCTAGCTGCTCGTTCGAACCAGAGGGAGGCGTCCATTTGGCAAAAAGCGCAGCAAATGTACGAATTAGGCAGCAGGGTCGTTTTTTCCCGTGGATTCCTGGAAGGCTGATAGCTTTGTGACCTGCGGTTTTGCATTTGCTTTCGCACCAGGGCTTGCTTGGGGCCAATTCGTCTGTCTTTTTGACGTTGTTGATTCGTACATTTGCGGCTCAAATTGCCATCGGGGATCCGTTTTCTGGTTTGAGCCGCCTGCGAATAGGGCAAAGCGAGGAAAAGACTGTCGAGGGGACCATGCGACCAGACAGATCGAACGTTGGGGGCCGAATGGTAAGGGGTCGAATGGCGAGAGGCCGATCGATGTGGGTCGAACAACGTAGGATCGAACGATGCGTCGGCAATCGGGGCATCACCTGCGGAAGGTGGTACGGGCCGCTCGGCCACATGGTCGAATGGGTCGCATGACTGGGCAATCTATGAAGGCGGTACTTGTTGGTGCCGCTTTTCTGCTCTCTGTGCCAAAATCGTCTGCGGAAAGAACGATGGAAGGCTGCGGCGAACCAGATGGTCCACGGGTCTCGCATCAAGCCGAGGACCTAAACCCGCGCCTGCAGCAAATCGAAGTCCTGGGAACCAAAAGGAGAGATACATGAGGCTTGTTTCGTGGAACGTCAATGGCTTGCGAGCCGTGGTAAAAAAGGGCTTCATGGATGTTTTCAACGAGCTTGATGCTGATGTGTTTGCTCTCCAGGAAACCAAGTTGCAGGAAGGCCAGATCGACTTGGACCTGCCTGGCTACTACCAGAATTGGAGCTACGCCGAAAAGAAAGGCTATTCCGGGACGGCAGTGTTTTCTCGCGAGGAGCCGCTGCGGGTCATTCACGAAGTGGGCATCCCCGAACTGGACACCGAGGGCCGCGTGGTCATCTGCGAGTTTGGCGAGTTCTGGTTCGTGTGCGTCTACACGCCAAACGCCCAGAACGAACTGAAGCGCCTGGACCATCGAATGAGCTGGGACGATGCTTTCCGTGACATGTGCAAAAACTTAGAGGCGGGCGTGCTGCCGACGGGCGAAATTGGTACTGCGAAACCTGTGGTCATGTGCGGCGACTTCAACGTGGCACACAACGAAATCGACTTGAAGAACCCACGCACAAATCGCGGCAACCCCGGTTTTTCTGACGAAGAGCGCGCAAAGTTCACCGAACTGATCGGTGAAGGCTTCATCGATACGTTCCGCTACCTGCATCCCACCACCGAAGGCGCCTACTCGTGGTGGAGCTACCGAGGCCGTGCCCGTGCCAACAACACGGGATGGCGCATCGATTACTTCCTGGTGTCCGAGGAGCTGCGTGAGAAAGTGCAGATGGCTCACATCTGGAGTGAAATCATGGGTTCCGACCACTGCCCCGTATCAATCGAACTTGACGTTTAGACCTCCCGGTTGAGCGGCGCCTCAATTGGGCATTGAGCGGCATTGGGAATTGGGCGGCACGCGGTTGGCCCCGTTTTTTCATGAGGTAATAACAGGCGGCACAAACGGGATGCGCATAACGGGTCCACGTAGAATGGCCCACCACGCAGAGTGGCCTGTGCATGACAGGCCCGTACAAACCAGCTACGCAAATTGGGCTACCCACAAAGCGCTATTCATAAACAGGCTACGCAAACCAGGGCTACACAAGGTCGTAACCGAGCCGAGCGTGCGGCTGTACTACAATAATCTTTCACGCCAAACAAGGAAGGAAGCCCATGAGCAACAACGACGTGCTGGATACGCCGATGGACCTTGAGAAGATCGAGCAGGGTGTCCGCCTGATCCTCGAGGGAATGGGCGAAGACGTCAATCGCGAAGGTCTCCTCAAGACGCCGAGCCGTGTGGCCAAGATGTACGCCGAGTGCTGTGCTGGCCTGTATCAAGATCCCGCCGAGCACTTCGAGACCCTGTTCAGCGAAGACCATGAAGAAATGGTTATCGTCAAGGACATCCCGTTCTACTCCATGTGCGAGCATCACCTGGCCCCCTTCTTTGGCAAGGCTCACATCTGCTACATTCCCGCCGCCAACGATGGTCGCGTCTGCGGCCTGTCCAAGCTGGCTCGTCTGGTCGAAGTGTTCGCCCGTCGTCCTCAGGTGCAGGAGCGCCTGACGCGTCAGGTAGCCGATACGCTGGTCGAGCAGCTGAACCCTCAGGGTGTCATGGTGGTCATCGAGGCCGAGCATCTCTGCATGAGCATGCGCGGCATCAAGAAGCCCGGATCGCGCACTGTGACCAGCGCTGTCCGTGGCGCCTTCGATAGCAATGCTGCCACGCGTGCCGAGGCATTGTCTCTTATCTTCAATAAGTAGAGGAAGGAACTTCTAATGCGTTGTGTCATCTCCGTTCTGGGCAAGGACCGCACCGGCATCGTCGCTGCCGTCTCCACCGCACTGGCCGACAAGGGTGCCAGCATCGACGACATCAATCAGTCGCTCTTGCAGGACATGTTCAGCATGACCATGCTGGTGCGTCTGGACGAATCCGTCGCAGATTTCAACGAGGTGCAGGATGCCCTGACCAAGGTCGGCGAAGACCTGGGTGTCCAGATTGTCATTCAGCGTGAGGACCTGTTCCAGTTCATGTACAAGATCTAGAACGGATCGCTTGCATAGGAGGGCCGAAGAGGGGTCCTAAGAGGGGGAAGGAAAGTCATGTTCCAGGACATGCAGCCTATCGACTATTTGTCATATTTTTTGGTGGCGGCGCTCACCATCGGCGGCCTGATCGCCATCGTGGTTTCGCTGGTTCGCGGCGGAAAGAAGCGCAAGGAGGAGCAGGATCGCTTTGACTCTACGGGCATCTACATTCCCGCGGAGCTGGGCAAGCTGCCTACCGACAAGTTCATCGTGGTGAAGAACCCCCTGTACATGACGCTTCTGGGCAAGTCCACGGGTAGCCATATCATCTTTAGCGTATATGGCATCTTTATTCTTGAGTACGCCATCGAGGCGGGTCGCATTCGTGGTCGCTTTGGCAACAGCCATTGGTACAAGTCCACGGCCATGGGCATGGGCTCGCGCGGCTTCACGTCTCCCATGTGGCGTGCCCTGGTGCATCAGCATGCTCTGACGCACGCCGTGCCCGCAACGGCTGACGTGCCCATTTTCCCCATGGCCGTTCTCCCCAACGGTACGCGCATCGACATTCATCTGAATCCCTATCGTTTGGATGACGAATTCGAAGACGATGACGATTGGGACGACTACGACTACGACGAGTCGGAAGACGCCAACGCTAAGGACGCCGAAGGTGTCGCCGACGCCTTGGACACCACGGTGGACGACGCGCCCGAGCAGGACTCCGATGACTTCGAAGGCGAAGAGGACATGGAAGTGGCCTTCGACCCCACCAAGTTCGTGGGTTGCATCGAAGACATCTGCGAGTTCATCAAGGACAACTCCACCGAAGAAGTGCTTACCTTTGCCCAGGTTCAGGCTTTGGCCAAGCAGTGCGAGGACTACTTCGCATCCGTCAAGGACATGGAGAATCCCGAAGTGGTCAAGGGTCAGATTCCCGTTGAGTACCTGGGCTTCTCTCGCGATTACGGCAACAAGAAGCACCTGAAGCAGCTTGCTGACGAAGGCGTCATCCTGATGGGCAACCGTCGCGACCTTGAGGAAAACCAGGAAGAGCTCCAGGCTCAGGCCGCCGAAAAGCTTGCGGCTGCCCAGGCCAGGAAAGAACAGGACGGCGAGTAGCGTCTCATGAACGACTTGTTGCACGAGTTCGAACGTCTGTCGCGCGTTTACGGCGAACACACCTTCTTCTGCTTGCAGGACGACGGTCCGTCCATCACCTATTCCTTTGCGCAGGCAAACTTTGCGTCGGTGGCTCTGGCGCAGGGCCTGCTGCGCAATGGCGTGCAGCCGGGCAGTATCGTGGCGTGCCGCATGTACAACGGCCCTGAACTGGTGGTTGCGTCGCTGGCTGCTGCATGGGGCGGCTTTGATCTGGCGCTGGTGAACCCGCGTTTTTCTGACCGTCAGCACCAGGAGTGCCTGGATGAACTGGGCAGCGTGGCGATCACCCTTGAGGAAGGTGACTTTACGCGTCTCATGCTGGATGCTTGCGGCATGGAGCTTTCCGAAATCGCGCAGGTTTCCGCCGGTGAGCTGGCTGCAAAGATCGATGCTGACAGCTTGAAGGATTTTGCCGAGGAGCGCCTGGAGGCATTCGATCCTGAAGCCTGCGGTGTGGTCATGTTTGCCACGAAGGGTACTGCTGCTCCGGTTGCTGTTCCGCTGACGTGGGCGCGCCTGACTCGTTCTGCGCGCCAGGCCAACGAGCAGCTCAAAGTGGGCAAAGACACCGTGTGGCAGTTGGTTTTGCCCCTGTGTGGCATCGACGGCTTTCAGGTGATGGTTCGTTCCCTGATGAATGCGACGCCGTTCCTGCTGTATTCGCGCTACTCTACCTTGCGCGTGCTCAATGACGTGCTGCCCTTGAAGGTCACGCATATTAGCGTGGTTGCAACGCACCTGCGCGAACTTCTGGAATGCGACCACGATGCGGTCTTGTGCGAGTACCAGTGCATTCTTCTGGGCGGTGCCGAGCCTTCGGGCGATTTGCTTCGCGCTGCCGACAAGGCGGGTGCCCACCTGGTGATGGCCCATACTGTTGACGCTGATGCCGACCTTATTTCCCGAGGTCACGAACTGGGCTTGAATTGCACGTACGACAAGGACTATATTGAACTGGTCGCGCGCAATTGATACCTGCAGTGATGATCCCAGGCGCGCACTAGAAAGATACTTGTGAGCGCATTTCATTCTAAATTCGACAACGCCAGGACCTACGCGCCTGGCGTTGTTTTGTGTATGGCCTTGGCCGTGCCCTGTTGGCTGCTGGGTTGTGCCGTGCCTGTGGTGGGTGGCCCTGTGTTCGCGATCCTGTTGGGCATGCTGATTGCCCTGGCGTGGCGGCGGCGAGGGGCTTTGCAGGCTGGTATCCAGTTCACCAGCAAGAAGGTGCTGCAGTATGCGGTAATCCTGCTGGGCTTTGGCCTCAACTTGCTGCAGATTGCGCAGGTAGGCCTGACTTCGTTGCCGGTGATTCTGTCTACCATTGCGACCTCGCTGTTGATGGCCTTCGTGCTGTTCCGGGTGCTGGACATTCCGGGGCGCGTGGCAACTTTGGTGGGCGTCGGTTCGTCCATCTGCGGTGGATCGGCTATTGCAGCTACGGCTCCCGTGATCAAGGCAAAGGACGAAGAGGTTGCCCTGGCCATTTCGGTGGTGTTCCTGTTCAACGTGGTGGCATGCCTGGTGTTTCCTACTTTGGGTGGCATGTTGGGTTTGTCCAACGACGGCTTTGCGCTGTGGGCAGGCACAGCTATCAACGATACGTCGTCGGTGACGGCGGCTGCAGCGGCGTGGGATGGCCTGCATCCTGGGGCGGATACGCTGACGGGCGCAACTATCGTGAAGCTGACGCGTACTTTGATGATCATCCCAATCACGTTTGTGCTGGCCCTTTGGGTAATGCGTAAAGAGCGACAGGCTGCCAGCTTGGCAGAGACGTGCCAGATTGGAGCCGAACGGGAATGCGCTGGTTCTCAGTCCCAGGGTGTGTCTAGCGTTCAGGGCCCGAGTTCATCCAGGGTCCAGGTGAAAGGTTCTGCAGGTCAGCCCAAGAGCACTTTCAGCTTCAAGCGGGCATTCCCACTGTTCATCCTGTGGTTCGTGGTTGCTGCGTGCGTTACCACGATGGTGGGCTATTGTGGAGTGCCAGCAGAGGCGTTTGAGCCCATGAAACTGTTGTCGAAGTTCATGATCGTGATGGCAATGGTTGCCGTTGGCTTGAATACTGACGTGGTGAAGCTGGTGAAGAGTGGCGGCAAGCCGATTCTTTTGGGCTTTGCTTGCTGGGTGGCTATCGCCTGCGTGAGCTTGGGCGTTCAGCATGTTCTAGGCATCTGGTAGGCTCATTGTGTTCAAAATGTGAAGAAGGTTTCAGTATTCGGAATTTTTCCTTGCATTCAGGTGGTGCTGCAAGTAAAGTTACTAATCGCGTTAAACGCGCTGCACATAGTGCGGGGTGGAGCAGTCTGGTAGCTCGTCGGGCTCATAACCCGAAGGTCGTTGGTTCAAATCCAGCCCCCGCGACCAAATGTTATCGCAGGTCAGAATGGAAATTCTGACCTGCGTTTTTTGTTGCGCAAGACCCTGAAAAACGGGTTTTGGGGGCAAATCAGGGGCAAATATTTTTTTAAATGAATATTTTGGTTTGACCTGCTGTCTTCACAATTCCTCGACAATCGAAACCAGGCCATTGGTGGTTCGTCGCGCCTCCCGAGGGGCAAATGAGCCTCCTGGAAAGTAGAATCGTCTGGAGCCATTTGGCCGACTACATGCACTTTTGGTTTACGGAGGGTCCCTTGGGTTCTGCTGTCGAGGCAAAGCGAAAAGCGAAGGCGTTTGTCGAACATTGGAAGAAGATGCCGCGTGCCGAGGCGGTGGCCGAACGTGGCGAATAGGATCGGGGCCAGGTTCTTCAGGGAGCTGGCAATCGCCCATGGCGAGATGGTGGAAGGCTCCTTCGTCCCGTACGGGCCGTACAGGATGCTGGAGCGCCGCTACGTCCTTGCCGAGAGGCTCGTCCGCGAGGGACGTCTTGAGGAAGCCGTGGCCGTCATCCCCGACGTGGCGAGGAGGACGAGGCCCGACGAGCAGGACGACTTCTGGAGCTGCGAGTCCTGTTAGCGCGAGACGCCCGAAGACGCCCGTTTCTGCCCAAATTGCGGGGCCGTCCTGCTCGGAGACGTCGACGTGTGCGAGGCGTTCGAGAACCCGGTCCCGGGACCTGCCGACTGGGTGGTGAAGACGGCCGCCGACCTGGCTCCTTCCGACTGACGGGGAGCGCCCTTTCCTTCCCTGGGCGACCGTCCGCGACCAGGCCCCCACCTCGCTCGTCGCCGGTCCGCTTGCCGGGCCTCCGCGTCCGGCCGCCCCCTTGGCCTCCCTTGGACATGTCAGGCTCGCCCACCGCACGCAGCGCCGCAAGGGCTCGCGAAAACCTTTTCTGGACCGCATTCGCGCCCCGGAAAAGCTCGGGCCCTTTCGGGTTTCGCTTTCCTCCCTTCCGGAGCCACGCACGGCGTGCGCCCGTCCATGTCACAAGGAAGCCCAAAGGGGGCTACCTCCAGAGCCGAGGAGGCAACGATATGGAAACCATCGAAGCGACCACCGATAAGGGAATCAGGGCCGCTAGGAAGTTCCTCGCGAGGCGCGGCGAGGTGCTGGAGGTCCTGAGCGACGGCGAGGACAGGACGGTCGCAGTCTACCGCGACGCCGACGAGGGGGTCCTCTGCTTCGCGGCCGTGCACGCCAGGAGGGGCGACGAGTTTCCCCCGGCCAAATCCGAGGACCGCGACAGGGCGATGCTCGAGGCGGTCGCCATGAATTGGCTCGCGGACAGCGACGCGCCGACGTGCGACGTGCGCCTCGACGTCCTCTCGGTGATGCTCCTGGGCGGCACCCGGGCCTTCGTCCGCCTGCACACGGCGATTTAGCCCCGACGGCTTCGAGCCCCTCGACGGGCCCGGGGCCAGTCCTTCCTGCTCGCGTGTCGGGCCCGGGCCCCCCACATTCCGCGTCGCTCCATGTGGGGGGTCGGCCATGCGGCCGACGTCGCGCGCCCTCGTGGGGACGCGCGACCCGCTTTGGCTCCGTTCGGATCCTTCCATGGATCGGCTCCACTGTGCCTCCGCTCACGCCGCCCGCCGCGGGCAAGGCGCTTCCCATAGGTCGCCCCGTTGCCGGCCGGCGGGCTCTCGCTCCGGGTCGCCACGACGATGCGCAAACGCTCCCCATAGGTCGCCTTTGCGCGTGTCGCGGCTCAACCTCCGCTCGCAATGCCGTGCGTCCGGCTCAACGGGTCGAGTCGCCAGGCCCACGGCCTTGCAAGATTTGGGAAACGTGGCACGTTTCCATCTTGGTTTTCCGCTCTGCGGAAAACGGGAGGGGACGGAGCGGGGCCCTTGCCCGTTCCGTCCCCTCTGGGACAGGTGGCCATCCAGGCTACCTGTCCATGCCCTCGTCACGCTCGGCCTGCCTGGCGGCGCTCCTGGCCGCGTCCGTCCCGAGACCTCTCGCGATTCCGGCCATCGAGAAGCCGCGGCCGAGTTTCTCGCCGTTCACGACCAGACCGTGGCTCTCGAATTTCAGCTGGCGCCCCGACTTGCTCACGGTCATGCGGATGCCGTCGGCCTGGACCCTGCGGGAGAGCTCCCGCATCTTGTTCCCGGCCGAGGGGCCGTCGCGGACCTCCCGGACCCTCGTCTTGACGCACTCCCTGATGCGCTCCTTCTCGGGCGTCATGCCACGAGAGGTCATCTCGCGCTCGGCCCTGCTTGGCTGGCGTGCGTGGATTCGGCTGTTACGCTCGTTCGCCCGGACCTGGGAGAGCCCCCACCTCGCGTCCATGGCCCGCATGGCTTTGGCTCGCGTCGCCTTGGCGACCCTCGCCGGACCTTCGTCGAGCCTCCTCCCGCTTCCGTCCAGCATCGTCCGGTTCATCGCGACGTGCACCGCGTAGCGCTCGGTTCCGTCGGCCGCGCACCCCTCGCGGTGCAGTGCGAAGACGGCCTCCTGGTCCGGGTAGCGGGTCTCGAGCCACTCTCTCGCGAAGTCCATGCAGCGCTCCGCCGTCATGGTGCCGCCGTTGAAGTCGGCCTCCTCGGGGAGGAACCCGATCACCTGGTGCCACATCAGCGTGTTCCTGCATCCTTCGCGAGCCGCCACGTCGTGACCGTATGCGTGCCTCGTCCGTTCCATCTCGTCGAAGGCGCGTTCGGGGTCGACGACGTTCCTGGTCTCCCGCGCCAGGGCTCGGCCGTCCTCAAGGTACGCCTTGAGGGAGGCAACGTGGGCCGGGCTCGAAACCCCCATGGTCTTGATGATGGTCATGACTTGCCTCACTAGTCCCAGGCGGAGAATTCGTCGTCCCCGACGGAGCTCGCCCTGCCGCCGTCACCTTCCGGTCCTCCCTCGTCGAGGGGCGGACGCCAGGCGCGGACCGTCGGGTCGGCGTGAGCCTCCCTCCAGAGGAGGCCGTTCAGCGCCGCCATGCGCTTCCTGGTCTCCTCCTCCCTCGCGCCGAGCCCGAAGTAGGGCCCGGCCGGCGTCTTGCTGGCGTCGACGAGGGGCATCCGGAACGTCCCGTCATGGCCCCGGACGTAGTTCTCCTTGGCCTTGACGACTACCGCGCCGTCCTCCTCGGGCGAGAAGGAGAGCCATTCCCAGGAATGGATGACCTCGGTGTCCCTCTCGTTGGAGGAGCTGCCGAACGCCTGGCGTCCGTCACCCCTCTGCTCCGAGGTTCCCCTGGCCTTCACGACGTGCCGCCCGACGAGCTCGCTGAAGAGCTCCCGGTCGGACCTGTCCGAGAGGCCGAGCGCGACCTTCACCCCGACGTTGGCGAGCAGCTCGTTCCTGCCAGCGCCGTTGTCTCCCGGCTTGTTGTAGACGTTCAGCTGGTCGACTCCCTGGACGAAGCCGGCGAACCGGACGCCATAGGACCTTCCGAGCGAAAGGACCTCTCCTAGGCAGTCGATCTTGGGGAAGTTCCCCAGCTCGTCCAGCCCGAGCATCACCGGCGTCTCGAGCGTGCCTCCGTTCATGTCGGCATGCGCCCGTGCCCGCGCCCACCACTGGTTGAGGAACGACGTCAGGATGACGTTCGACGGGTTCTCCTTTCCGAGGACGTGTAGGTAGACGAACGTCCTCTGCCCGACCATCTCGTCGATGGTGGGGGAGCTCTCGGCGGTCATCCAGCGGATTCCCGGAGAGGTGAAGGGGCGCAGGGCGACCTTGGCCGTGCTGAGCACGTTCTTTGCGGCGTTGCCCGTGCCCGCGCTAAGGAACTCGCTCGCACAGGCGAAGGCCGGGCTCTCCGGTTCCATGTCGAGGAAGAACCTTTTCAACGGGAGCGCCGGGTCGTCCCCGCTCCCGGTGGTGCCGCGTTCCACGAGGTCGCAGACAGAGGCCATGTTCCTCTCCTCGGTTGGAGCGCCGGAGGAGGCCACAGCGAGGAAGCAGGCGGCAAGAAGCCCTCTCGCCGCGTTGCTGAAGAACGGATTTCGTGGCTCGGCTGGCACGAGGTCGGCCGCCAGCCTGTCGGCCAGGTTCCTCGCCCCGTTCTGGTCCCCGGCCTCGACCGCCGCGACTATCAGCTGGAGGGGGTTGTACCGGTCGCCCCTTAGCGGGTTCTCCAGGTCGAGCAGGACGACGCGGCCCCTCTCGCGCGCCCTGTCCGAGGTCAGCTCGAAAAGCTCGTTCTTGACGTCGGATACGACCATTCCGTAGCCGGCCTCCAGGCACAGGTGCATCGTCGGCAGGAGGACGAAGCGGCTCTTGCCGCTACCCGTCCTGCCGACCACGAGGCCGTGTGGCGTCCTCGACTCGTAGAGGTAGCGCCCCCTCTCGAAGCCGTAAACCAGGCCGGCCGACCTCGGCGTCCTCTTGCCGTTCCAGCTGTCGTTCCCCTTCAGCCGTGCGGCCGGCGAGTTCTTCACCTTGGCCGAGCCGAGCAGGCTGTCCTTCGAGACGGCCTCCTCTTGGGACAGGGCCGACCAGAGGACGACGAGGAGCGCGACGACCGAGCAGAACGTTGCCGTGATTAGGAAGGACGTCGGGGGAATGGCTCCCGACGCCAGCATCCCGTAGCTCTGGAGGAGGGCGGCGGGGTAGCCGACGGAACGGACGGCCTCAAGCCCCGATACGAGGGCCGGGAGCGGGCTCGCGTACCCCGTGACGGCTGGCCAGGCCAGCGGAAAGACGATGGCGGTCAAGATTGCGCTGAGGATCGCCCAGGCTGCGGCGTGTCCTCTCATCACGACACCGCCCTCTCGCAAGAGTCGACGAGCTCGGTCGCCTTCCCGGCCGCCCTGGCGGTCTCGGCGATGGCCTCCTCCAGGGCGGCCGTGGTCCTCTCGTCCAGCATGCCTGCATGGGCGTACCTAGTGAGCTGGTTCAGGTTGTTGCCCGTCCTCTTGAGCAGGAGAAGCAGCTGCGCGAGCTGCGTTGGGTCGGGCGGTTCGAGCTTCATGTCCTCACGTCCGACGCATACGTACCTCACGTAGCGACTGGGCGACATCATGGCTGTTGCCGCGTTCTTTTTGAGCTTCCGGCTCTCCGTCTCCGACAAGCGGACGGTGAGCCAGTGATTTCTTTTCACGTGTTTCTCCTTGGATTGCGATTGGTGTTGCCGGGAAAGAGGAGGGGCGGCAGGTTCCCGTTGCCGGTGAACTTGTCGCCCCGTTGGCTAGATGATTTCGCTGAAGGTGCCGAATTCGGCGTCGAACAGGAGGTTCGTCGAACCCTCCCCGCCGTTCCTGTTCTTGACGACGTCCAGATGGACGGTCCTCGTGGTGGCGAGCCTGCTGGCCTTCTGCTCCGCTTTCTTGCCGGGAATCGAGATGCCGACGATGGCGTCGGCCTGGAACTCGACCAGTCCCGTCGAGGAGAGAGAGTCCAGGTCGACGGGGGAGCCGTAGCTGCTCCTGTTGACCGAGCTGATCACGTACACGGCGACGCCATGCTTCTTGGCGAGGGTCTTTAGCTTCCTGATTGCGTGGGCGACCTTGGTCCGTTCGTCTCCGGGGTCCGACTGGCTGGCGAGGAGCTGCAGGTAGTCGACGAAGACCGCCGTCGGGCAGGGCCTCCTCCTCATCGCGTCAGTGGTCAAGGAGCAGACCTTCTCGGCCGAGGAGACCGTGTCGACGTAGGCGAGGTTGCTTCCGATCTCCCTGAGGCTGGCCTTGGCGGCTTCGAGCGCCGTGGCCAACTTGACGTCGTCCCTGCACTCGTGGAGCCTGGAGGGGCTGATCGTTCCGTCGCTCATTGCCGCGATCGACTTGGCGACCATCTGCGCTGTGGTCAGCTCGAGCGTGAAGAAGAGCGAGCGCACGCTCTGCCCGGCAAGGGAGAGGGCGATGGAGTTCACGAGCGACGTCTTGCCGATTCCAGGCTGGGCTGCGATGACGGTGAGCGTCCCCTTGCGCACGCCGCCCAGGATTCCGTCGAGCTTGCGGTAGGGCAGGCGGCCAATCGGGCGCTCTTCGACGGCGATCTCGGTAATTCGGTCGATGGCCTGGTCGAGATAGATGATGGGGCTACTCAACGTTTCCCGCCTGACCGTGAAGATATTTGTGGAGGTCAGACTCGTAAATATAGAGTCGCCTATGAATCCTGAACGAGACACCGCTCTCCCGCATGATTCGACGGGCCGTATTTGGGGCGCACCCCATGAGGAACGCAACGTTTCCGACGCACAGCAGGGCGTCGTTTGCCAGGGGAACGCCAAGGCGTTCCCCGTCCTTTGTATTACAATGCATGAATAAGTCCTTAGCGACTAGCTCGGTCCTTCCCCCTTCCCAGGGTCCAATCTGTTCGGGGGTGGGGCCGGGCGGCTATTATTTTTTTCAAGCTAGTTCTTCCGGTTGGCCTCTTCGGCGGTCCAGTTCGCGGTTACGGCCTCGATGGCCGTGGCTATGGTCCGCCTGTCATATGCGCTGTCCTCCCAGTCTTCTGCCGCCTCGACGGCTGCGAAGAGAAGGCGGTACGTGACCGACAAACCGCGGACGGAATTCCAGTTCCGCCTGGCCATTTGCAGGATGACGTCAAGCCTCTGCTGTCTGCCGTCGTTGGCTTCGGCCAGGAGTCCGCGACCGAAGGCAGCCTCGCTGGCGAGGGTCTGCTTCTCGAGCGGGTCGTCCGCCCGTTCGCTCGCCTGGGCGATCGCCGTGACGACGGAGTCCAGCTGTCCAACCAGGTAGGGCGTGGGCTTGACAGCGACGATGCCCTTCGTCCGAGCGACGGAGATCAGCCCGTCAACGAGCTCCAGGTTCCCCTGGTGCCGCGACCGGAAGCCGGTTCCGATGCTCTCGTCGTCGAGCAGGCTGAGGACGGCCTCTTTGACGCCATCATCATAAAGCCTGGTCAGATATGCTTTCTCGGCTTCATCACCAGGAAAGAAGCGCTCGACGATACACTGTTCGATCACGGAGCTGATGCTCCGCTGCGTCAGCTCCGCCTCGTCGGCGAGAGCCGAGTCGCAGACGCGGGCGATTTTTTCATTGCCATAAAAGAATTTTTTGGGCGTGGCCTTCCCCCCTGCGAGGGGGAGCCACGTCCCTCTTTTTTTCGCCATGTGTCACCTCCTTTTGGGGCAAAAAAAGTATAACATACGGTTCCTGACAGGAACCTTGATTTAAGTTTTTGGTCATTTTGTGAGCAGCGACTCTATAGTCTCGGCGGCCAGTGCGTCCTTTTCGGCGATGGCATGGGCATATATATCCATGGTGAGGTTCGCGCTGGAGTGGCCAAGACGGCTCTGCACCGTCTTGATGTCGGTGTTCGCACCGATGAGGAGGGTCGCCTGGGTGTGCCTGAGCATGTGCGGGGTTAGGCCCACGTATCCGGTCTTGCTCCAACGTTTCTGTCCGTTGGCGTCCCGGAACTCCTTTGGTTCGTCGGTGCGCTCCCCGAATTCGTTTTTCACGCACCAGTCCCTGAACCACCTGCTGTAGTTGTTGGGGTCCATGTTTCCTCCCCAGTCGTTGTTGACGACGGGGGAGTTGGCGCTTTGCGACTTCAGGATTGCGGAGAAGTATCTCCCTTGGAGGTCCTTCCACTCGTTCAGGACGGACAGGAGGGAGCCTCCGACCTTCAGGTAGCGCTTGCTCTTGGGGCTTTTCGGCGCCCGGAGCTTCTTGTCGTTGGCGAACTGGAGCTCGACGAACACGACGCCGCTTTCGAGGTCGACGTGCTCCCAGTCGAGTCCGAGCATCTCCCCTCTTCGCATTCCCGTATCGAGGAGCGTTAGCGTCCCGATCAGGTGGGGGAGCGCCTGCCCAGAGCGGATGACATCGCCGGAGGAGAGGAGTTCCTCGATTTGTTCCAGCAGGGTCGATTGCAGCCTGGAGGCTTCCTGAATGGACAGGGCGCTTCTCTCCCTGGGGGCAGGCCGCGGCACCTTTATCGACGAACAGGGGTTCTTCAGGAGGAATCCTTCGTCGACCGCCTCCTTCATGATTTGCGAGAGCTTCGCGTGAATCTTGTGGAGCTCGTTTTCGGAGTAGCGTCCCTTCTCCCTCGCGTCTGCGTAGGCCCTCTTTACGTGATGGGGTCTGAGCTCGGAGAGCTTCACCGGTCCGAAGAGCTCTTTGATGTGCTCGACGTCCAGGGCCTCCCTCTTCCAGGAGAGCTCGCTGCCGAGGGCTCCCTTTCGTAGCTCGTGGAAGAGGTCGGCATACTCCCCGACGGTGTCGTTGGTGTACTTTTCTGGTGTGATGCCGGTTTCGAGTTCTTCCCTGTAGACCTCCATCGCCTTGCGTAGCTCTGCCTCCCTACCTCTCTTGTTCTTCGAGACGCAGTGGAGCGTTCGTTTGGGGGACTTTCGATACTTGCCTGTCTCGGGGTCCTTTCCCAAGCTGTAGTAGTACTTGTAGACGCCTGGCTTGACTTCCGAGGCGCTACCTTTTCCCGTTATCTTCACCATGTTCCTCTTGGCCATCTACGCTCGTGCTCGCGTCCCTCGCTGGGGCGGCGACGGCACGAGCGTAGATGGCCGGGTCTCGATATGTCAAGTTCATTTGCCCCCGATTAGGGGCAAATTGGGGGCAAAAAATCCTTTAAACCCAACCAGCGAAAATTCTCTAATAGGCAAGTGACCTGGTATTATATGAAAACATAAGAAATCAGAATTATATACAAGTGAAGGTTATCTACGACCTCATAACCCGAAGGTCGTTGGTTCAAATCCAGCCCCCGCGACCAAATGTTATCGCAGGTCAGAATTTGTTCTCTGACCTGCGTTTTTGTTTATAAGAACCTGGTTTTGATGACCTTCGGGTAGAAAATGGGTAGAAATTATTTTTAAAGGATGATCTTGCTCGGAACAGTGGTGCTGAAACCTCACCCGTCTTGTGGGCTTAGGCCCACGCAATTTAACCGGCAAGCCCTGCCCACCTCCATCGGCAACCCTTGGCGCAACGCTCGTCGGAGCATGGACAGCTTGCAGAATCTGTGGAGTGGCTTCTGCTACCATCCAAAAGCAAATCCGCATTGCGACATTCCTGAATAGAGGGAGATACAACATGATTATCGAATTCAAGGGCATGCGCCCCGACGTGGAGAAGGCAACCTTTATCGCTGACAGCGCCACGCTTTCCGGCGACATTCACCTGGCTGAGGGAGCCTCCGTCTGGTTCGGCGCTTCCATGCGCGCCGAGGTTTCGTCCATCACCATTGGCCGTGACAGCAACGTCCAGGACAACGCCATGCTGCACGCCGATTTCGACCTGCCCGTCACCATCGGCGAACGTGTCTCCATCGGCCATAACGCCATCGTTCACGGCGCCACCATTGAAGATGACGTCCTTGTGGGCATGCATGCAACGGTTATGAACGGTGCCGTCGTTGGTCGTGGTTCCATCATTGCCGCTGGCGCCCTGGTCAAAGAGAATGCCGTGATTCCCGAGCGCTCCCTGGTCGCTGGCGTCCCTGGCGTTATCAAGCGCACCTTCACCGAAGAAGAGCTGCAGCGCCAGAAGAAGAATGCGGGCGTCTACACCGACGATGCATACGAGTACGCCAACAACGTCAAGATTGTGGGTTAGCCGCTAGGCAAAGGCTGCGGCTGCGTTTTCAATAGGGTACGTAGTCAGGACATATGCAAAACGAAGGGGCGGTTCTGTTTGGGGCCGCCTTTTTGCATTCATGGCCCTTGCTCAAACATGCCCAACCGAAGCAACAATGCATCCTCTTCCTTGAAGTGATATTCTTGCCCTTAAGCGGGAAAACGGTTCCCGCAAACGACTTTCAACCTTCAAGGGGATGTCTTTTTGGACCTTGTCCTGTAGCTTCTGGCGGCTTTGCTGCCAGCCAATCGAAGAGCGCGCAAGAAAGTGCCAGGTCGGCGCTTGGCTTGTTGCGCCAATCCAAAGAAAGCTACGAATAGACAGGACAAGGAAATGGAATTTCCTAAAACGAATCATTTCGACAAGGAACTCGTGCGCTCCAAAATCATGGGGCCCAACACGCTCAAGCTAACCGAAGAGCTCATGGATGGGGCGAATGTGCCCATGGGGTCGGTTGTGCTTGACCTGGGAAGTGGCTGCGGAATTAGCTCGGCCATGCTTGCCCGCGAATATGGGCTGATAACGTATGCCGCCGACCTGTGGAGCGACCCTTCGGACAACATGAGGTTCCTGGAGTGCCTTGGCCTTACGAATCGCGAAGTTGTCCCTATAAAGGCAGACGCTGCAAACCTCCCGTTTGCTCACGACTTCTTTGATGCCGTGGTGAGCATAGACTCGTACAACTATTTCGGGCGTGAGCCAGGCTATCTGCAATCCAGCCTGCTGCCGTATGTGAAAAGCGGCGGTCAGATCTACCTGGCCATTCCTGGCATGGTGCGCGATTGTCATGAGGATCTGCCAGCCTGCCTGCTTGAGTCGTGGACTCCTGACCAGCTGGAATTTATGCACGACATGGATTGGTGGAGTGCTCTGTTCGAGCAGTCGAGCGGTGTAGAAATCGTCGATATGCACGAAATGGCCTGCACCGCCGAGGCTTGGGCTGACTGGATTGCCTGTGACAACGATTACGCTCGTGGTGACCGAGCGGCTGTTCAGGCTGGTGCCCTCGATTACCTGAACACCATTGCCGTCATGCTGAGGAAGCTCTAGCGAGATCCATCAAAGCTCGACCAAGCCGCAGTCTGGCCCATATGCATATAGGCGGCAGGGCCCTTGCAGGGGAAACTCTGCGTAAGCTTCTTGCTTGGGGGAGAGCCGCTTGATTTGAACTAAGTTGTTACTAACGGCGGCTATGAACGACAGATGGTCCTGCCCAGTCATGGGGTGGGCTACGTGTATGCGCTGGCATCCGTCCGCTACTTCCACGGTGGCGGCAAGGGTGCCAGCGTTGTTTGTTGGTTCAAGTGCTTCGAGTGGTGCGCCGCAGCAGGTCACCATTGCTGCGTCAGTGGACCATATGACGTTCAAGCAATTCGGGCAAACGTAAAAAGTGCTGCGCATTAAATTGGCTGACTTGTCGTGGCGTTCTGCGGTGTTCCAGTGCTTGAGCGTAGGTAGTACGGCGCCCATGAACGAAACCGCTTCTTCGGCGGTGTACCCAGTAGCCTCCATGAGGTAGGGGACGTTCCGCTCGATGGTTTCGTCAAGACTGGCGCCGGTGAACTGCCCGTTCTTGTAGCACCAGCCGCAGTAGTCAGGGTTTTCGGTGCCGTCGGCATTCGTGCCAAAAGGCATGTTTGGCACATCGAAGGGCGTTCCACAGCATTGGCATGTGGGAGCATCGGGCAGGTCAAGTAGTTCTGCAACAGGCACGTTCAGGATGCTTGCCAGCAGTTTTCTCATGTCGATGCCAGGCTCGCTTTCGCCCATCTCCCATCGGCTGACGGCTTGGCGCGTCACGAACACTTTGGCTGCAAGTTGTTCTTGGGTTAGTCCGGCCTTCTTTCGTGCATTTTGAATGGTTTGCCCGACGCTCATGGCAGCTCCCTTCCTTTGCCTGTATCAACAGCGTACTGGTGTTTTGCGAAGCATGTCACGCAATAGTTGATTGCTCAGGTGGTCGAAAACTTGTGAATGACCTGGCGTCTTGCCTCATGGGTGGAGGTTGCTTGCCGAGTGAAGAAGATGCGCAAGGAAGGGATGGGGCTTCATGAGTTCCATCCGCTCCTCCCGCATGGCGGAAAAGCGCGCGACTCGGGGCATTTTGGCTTTTGCACGGTACAATCACTCACGTATCTGCCAATTCGCATGTATGGGCAGATACGTCAGTGAATTCGCTAATTGGGCGGCTTGGGCTGGACGTATGAGCCCATTTGCGGCAAGAAAGGGGCGATGATGCAGTTCGAGGAAGCGGCATCCAAGGCGCTGGCGTTCAGGGAGGAGCGCGATTGGGCGCAATTCCACAACCCTAAAGACCTTGCCCTTTCAATCAGTCTGGAGGCTGCTGAGCTCCTAGGAGTCTTCCAATGGTCGGGAACCGACTTGGAGGTTTCGGCTAAGTCGGGAAGGGTCAAAGAGGAATTGGCCGACGTCGCCATTTACTGCATCTACCTGGCCGACAAGCTTGGAGTGAACCTCGCCGATATCATCAGCGACAAAGTTGATGCGAACAGGGAAAAGTACCCTATTGAGAAGTCGCGGGGAAATTCGAGGAAGTACACCGAGCTATGATTGAAGTCGAATCCAGCACCTCGGCTTTGAAGCCAACCGAATCCTCTAAGTTCATCATCGATCGCGGCCCTTTCGTCCCTGGGTCCCAGATCGATGTTGCCGAATTTGACTTGGACGAAAACAAAATCTATGACTGGCCCGTCGTTTATATCCTTGCCAACGATAGGGAGGCCTACGTCGGGCAAACCACCAGTGCGGCAAGGAGGATAAATCAACACGGAGCAAACGTAGAGAAGCAAGACTTCGAAACGGTGAACATCATCTATCACGACGAGTTCAATGCCTCCGTTGTCACCGATTACGAGCATCGTCTTATTGGGCTCATGCACGCAGATGGTCGCTATCGGCTGACCAACAAGAACGATGGCATGACGGAGTCGAGCTATTTCTCCAAAGCCGAATACGGTGCGATGTTCGAAGACCTGTGGGATGAAATGCGAAGCATGGAGCTGGCATCTCGTTCTATCGCCGACATCGAAGAGTCGGAGGTGTTTAAGTATTCCCCTTACAAAAGCCTGACGGTTGACCAAAAAGTTGGACTCGACGCTATCTTGTCTGCAATCCGTAGTGGTCTTGAGCAGGGGAAGCCTATCGTTGTCGAGGGAATGCCCGGTACGGGAAAGACCGTTTTGGCCATCTATTTGATGAAGATGTTGAAGGATGACCCTCAGTATCGTGATCTGAATATCCGAATCGTGGAACCGGTTACTTCGTTGAGGGAAACCCTGCGAAAGTCTTTGAAAGGCGTTGATGGCTTCGGTCGGCGCGATGTCATTGCTCCGACGGATTTGGTTAAGCCCGAAATGGGATACTCTCCAGAAAAGGATAAGAGCTTCGACATCGTTCTGGTTGATGAGGCGCACAAGCTCAAAAAGAGGACGAACCTGGGAACCCAGTTCGGTAATTACGATCGCGTCACCGAAGAGCTGGGCCTGCAAAAAGGCTCAACCCAGATGGACTGGATCATCAGCCAAGCCAAGCTCCCCGTGTTCTTCTATGACCCGCTTCAGAGCATCGGCCCTTCCTGTTTGGGCATGGAAGCGATGCGTCTGGCACTTGGCGCCAGACTGGATGACCCTATCAGGCTGGAGACCCAGATGAGGGTCAAGGCTGGCAGGTCTTATCTCGAATACATCCGAGCCATTCTTGACGCCAAGAATCCAAATCCGAAGACGTTTGATACGTATGACCTGGTGCTTCACGAAGATTTCAGCGAGTTCGTCGAGTCTTTCGAGCAGGACTATGAAAGAAACGACCTTTGCAGGATGGTTGCGGGTTATGCCTGGGAATGGGTTTCGAACCCCAAGAGATGCAAGGATCCCAAGGTTTGCGACATCGTTATTGATGGTATTGGGCTGAAGTGGAACCGAACGTATGACAACTGGGTCGTCAAAGGTGCGGAGGATCCCACCATTGCTCACGAGGTCGGCTGCATTCATTCCACGCAGGGTTACGACCTGAGCTATGCCTATGTGATTATCGGAGATGACTTGGTGTTTGATTCGGATGCCGAGACGATTACTGCTGACAAGTCGCATTATTTTGATCGAAATGGTAAGGCCAAAGCCGGACAAGAAGAGCTCAATCAATACATTAAGAATATCTATTACGTCTTGCTGACCCGCGGCATTTTTGGCACTCATATTTATGCGGCCAATCCTGCCATGAGGGAGTACCTGTCGAAGTATCTTCCCCTCCGTCCCACGCCCACCCCACGCCCGTAAAGCTGCCGCTCGCCGCAGATTCCTGATTGCCTTGGTTTGCCTACCGCTCTCTGATACGCTTAACACGTTTCAGAAATCCGTAACACCGATGCCAACCCTCTTTAGCCCTCGGTGATCGTGAAAAGTGGAAGGACCCTCCATGGCAATCACTCGTCGTAATTTCCTGAAGTGCGCTGGCGTCGCAGGTATCGGTGCCATGTCGCTTTCGATGGGCGGCGTGCTGAGCGCTTGCTCTTCCGGCAGCTCCGAAGGCGCAAAAGCATCCGTTTCTGGCAATGCCAACGAGGTCGTCGTTACCATGACCCCCGCATCCGAGCCTGCCTCTGGCTTCGACCCCCTGTTCTCGTGGGGTTGCGGCGAGCACGTGCATGAGCCCCTGATTCAGTCCACCCTGGTCACTACCGACACCAACCTCAACTTCGTCAATGACCTGGCAACCGATTATTCCTGCAGCGATGATGGCCTGACCTGGACCTTCAAGATTCGCGACGACGTCAAGTTCACCGACGGCAAGCCCCTGACCGCCCGCGACGTCGCCTTCACCATCAACGGCATCAATGCCGCCGAAGTTGCCGAAGCTGACTTGTCCATGGTCAAGAAGGCCGTCGCCGTCAATGACACCACGGTCGAGCTGCATCTGAGCAAGCCCTTCAACGCGCTGCTTTACACGCTGGCCGTCGTCGGCATTGTCCCTGAGCATGCCTACAACTCCAAGACCTACGGCAAGAAGCCCATCGGCTCTGGCCGTTACGTGCTGGAGCAGTGGGACCAGGGCCAGCAGGTCATCCTGAAGGCCAACCCCGACTACTACGGCGAGGCTCCCAAGATGGAGCGCCTGATCGTCGTCTTCATGGAGGAGGACGCATCCCTGGCTGCCGCCAAGTCCGGACAGGTTGACATCGCCTACACCGCTGCCACCAAGGCATCCGCCATGCCTGACGCCTGCGAGCTTCTGGTATGCAAGTCCGTTGACTCTCGTGGCATCTCCCTGCCCACCATCGCTCCGGGCAACAAGCGCTCTGACGGCAATGCCAAGCTTGACGCTGGCAACGCCGTCACCCAGGATGTCGCAATCCGCCGCGCCCTCAACTACGCCCTGGATCGCGAGACCATGATCGCCAACGTTCTGGGCGGCTACGGCACTCCCGCCTACAGCGTTTCCGACGGCATGCCCTGGGCGTCCGACGACATGAAGGTCGACTTCGACCTGGAAAAGGCCAAGTCCATCCTTGAGGAAGGCGGCTGGAAGCTCGGCTCCGACGGCATCTACGAAAAGAAGGGCACGCGCGCTGCCTTCGACCTGTACTACGCTGCTACTGACTCCGTTCGCCAGGCGCTGGCCGTCGAGTTTGCCAATCAGATGAAGGAGCTTGGCATCGAGGTCAATACCAAGGGCGCCAGCTGGGATGACCAGTCTGCCAAGGGCTTCTGCGAGCCTATTCTGTGGGGCTGGGGCTCCAACAGCCCCGTCGAGCTGTACGATCTGTCCTATTCCGACGCCTGGGGCAACTTCGCCTGCTACGAAAACAAAACCGTTGACATCCACTTCGACGCCGCCCTTGCAAAGACCAAGGTCGAAGATTCCTATGGCGAATGGAAGGCCGCTCAGTGGGATGGTAAGGAGGGCATCGCTCCTCAGGGCGCCGCTACTTGGGTCTGGCTGGCAAACGTCGATCATCTGTACTTCAAGCGTAAGGGTCTGACCGTCGCAGATCAGAAGCCTCACCCCCATGGTCATGGCTGGTCCTTGGTCAACAACGTCGATCGTTGGTCGTGGGAAGGCTAGGAATCCTTGTCGGCAATTCTGCGTAACCTCATTAAGTTCGTCGTCCTTTTGTGGGCGGTGAGTGTGGTGGTGTTCCTTTTGGTGGGAATGTCGCCTATCGACCCTGTTCAAGCGAACGTGGGCCAGGCGGCCTATATCAACATGAGCGCCGAAAAGCGCGCTCAGCTTGCCAGCTACTGGGGCACCGACCTTTCTATCTTCGAGCGCTACGTCAATTGGTTTGCCGCACTCATACAAGGCGACTGGGGCATGTCGCTTCGCTACAACGCCCCGGTCGCCCAGGTGCTGGCAACGCGTTCCCTCAACACCCTTGCCCTGATGCTAGTCGCATGGCTTCTGTCGGGCGTCATTGGCGTGGTGCTGGGTGTGGTTGCCGGCCTCAAGCGTGGAAGCTGGGCGGACAAGGCGGTGCGTGGCTACTGCTTCGTCCTGGCTTCCACGCCCACGTTCTGGCTGGGTCTGCTCATGCTCATGGTGTTTTCGGTGTGGCTGGGCTGGGCTCCGCTGGGCTTTTCAGTGCCTATCGGCAAGAGTGCGGCCGATGTCACCTTGCTTGATGCCATTTCGCACGTGATTCTGCCTGCGCTGACCCTTTCCATTGTGGGCGTGGCGAACATTGCGTTGCATACCCGCGAAAAGACCATCGACATCATGGAAAGCGACTATATCCGCTTTGCGCAGGCTCGAGGCATGAGTCGCATGCAGGCTGCGCGCGCTCACGGCCTGCGCAACCTGGTTCTGCCTGCTATCACGCTGCAGTTTGCTTCGCTGTCCGAAATCTTTGGTGGTTCGGTGCTGGTGGAACAGGTGTTTTCGTATCCCGGCCTGGGCCAAGCGGCCGTGACTGCCGGCATCGGGGGCGACGTTGCCCTGTTGGCTGGCGTCGCCCTGGTTTCGGCGGTCTTCGTCTTTGGTGGCAACCTGATTGCCAACGTTTTGTACCGCGTGATTGACCCCCGCATCAAGAGGGGAGGTGATGCGCTGTGACGCCCAAGTTCTCGCTTTCTTCCAAGTTCAACAAGGCTGCTTCACGGGATTAGCTTGCGGGCCTGACCTCGGCTTCTTCTGGCGGCGCTGCTGCCATCCCTTCTCCGCTTGCCGACGCGTCTCCGCTCACCTTGTTCCATAGCCCGCGCCAGACCAAGGTGGCAAACCGCAAGAAGACGCTGGTCGTTTGCGTTTCTGCCGCCGTGCTGCTGGTGCTGGTCACCCTGGCGGGTCTCTTCCTTACCCCGATGGCTATGGAGAGCAACCTTGCTGCAAAGAACCAGGTGCCAAGCCTGATGCATCTTTTTGGTACGGACAATTTGGGTCGCGACATGCTGCTTCGCACCCTGGCCGGTCTTTCCACCAGCATCGGCATCGGCATCGTGGCGGCAGGCGTCTCTAGCCTGATCGCCCTGATTCTGGGAACCGCCGCTGCTCTGGGCGGCAAGAAGGTGGACGCATGCATCACCTGGATGATTGACCTGGTCATGGGCGTTCCCCACATCGTGCTGCTCATCTTGATTTCCTATGCCTTAGGCAAGGGTTTCTGGGGCGTGGCCGTGGGCGTTGCCGTGACGCATTGGCCCAGCTTGACGCGTGTCGTTCGTGCAGAAGTGCTTCAGGTGAAGAACAGTTCCTACGTGGCCGTTGCCCGCAAGATGGGACGCAGCCCCTTTTACATTGCCGTGCACCACATGATTCCTGCGGTGCTTCCGCAGTTCGTCGTGGGTCTGATTCTGCTGTTCCCGCACGCCATCTTGCACGAAGCTGCCGTCACCTTCCTTGGTTTTGGCCTTCCACCCGAGCAGCCTGCCATTGGCATCATCCTGAGTGAGTCTATGAACTACCTGTCTTTGGGCATGTGGTGGCTGGCCGTCTTCCCTGGTCTGGCTCTTTTGGGTGTGGTCATGCTCTTCGATCTGGCTGGTCAGGGCGTGCGTAAGCTCGTCGATCCCGCTCGGGCGCAGGAATAGGCAGGTGGAACGATGACTGAAAACAAGAAGAAGGTTCCGATGGGAGCCGAAGATAACGTCGCCGCCGACCTCATAGCTCCCGTAGCCCCCGATCACTCCGCGATGCATTCTCATGGCGAGTTCCATCATCACCACCATCATGCGTGCAGCAACCATCATGAAGGTGGCCATCACCTGTTGCAGGTCGAGCATCTGTCCGTGTCTTTTACCTTGTACGACGAGGAAAAGGGCTACTGGTCCGGCGAAAAGACGCAGCTCGATGTGATTGATGACTTGTCCATTTCGGTGCACACGGGCGAAATCGTGGCCATCGTGGGTGCATCTGGTTCGGGCAAAACGCTCCTGGCTGATGCCATCATGGGTCTGTATGCTCCAAACTCTCAGGTCAAGGGCACTATCTACTATGATGGTGTTCAGCAGGATGTACAGGGGCTCGCCCAGTTGCGCGGACGTGAAATCGCCTTTGTCCCCCAGAGCGTTGCCTCCCTCGACCCTCTGATGAGGATAGGTAAGCAGATTGGCGGAAGCGCTGTTGAGCGTCATGCGCTCTATGAGCGCTACGGGCTGGACACCTCGGTGGACAAGCTGTATCCCTTCGAGCTGTCGGGCGGCATGGCGCGCCGCGTCCTGTTGCTGACGGCTCTGATAAACAAGCCGAAGCTCATCATTGCCGACGAGCCCACGCCTGGTCTTGACCTGGAGCTCGCCGTCAAGGCGATGGATGATTTTCGCGCGTTTGCCAACGCGGGCGGCAGTGTGCTGCTGATCACGCATGATATTCAGCTAGCCTTGCGTGTCGCTGACCGCATCGCTGTGTTCAAGGATGGCACCGTCATCGAGGAGACCTCGGTGGCCAGTTTCGCCGATCCCGCGCTGCTGGAGCATCCCTTTACCCGCGCGTTGTGGCATGCGCTGCCCGAGCACGATTTTGCCGTTCTTGACTATGTCGAAGAGGACTCTTTGCCTAGCGCTGCCGAAGGGCATTCGTTCGGTGTCGCCGAGAAGCATTTGTCCGGTGCAACTGCAACGAAGGAGGGGGAATGACCTATGAGTACGCTTGAGGTCAAAAACGTTTCCTATTCCTATGGAGCCTCTGGTGTCACTAAGAGGAAAACCATTCTTGAACAGGTAAATCTTTCCTTCTCAAGTAACGAACGGGTATGCTTGCGGGCGCCATCGGGCTTTGGCAAGACCACCCTGTGCAAGATCATGGCGGGCTATCTTGAGCCACAGACGGGTGCCATCCTTTTGGATGGGCAGTCGCTTTACGCAAAGAGGGGTCGTGCAAGCCAGGTTCCTTGTCCTGTGCAGATGATCTGGCAGCATCCCGAGCAGGTTCTGGATCCGCGTCTGCGTATTGAGCGCTCTCTTGCCGAAGCCAATGCGCTTGATGAGGGCCTCCTTGATTCCTTGGGCATCAGGTCGAAGTGGCTTTCGCGCTATCCGCGTGAGTTGTCTGGCGGCGAAATGCAGCGTTGCTGTATCGCACGCGCTCTGGCTTCGAAGCCGAGGTTCCTGATAGCCGACGAGATGTCCACCATGCTTGATGCCTTGACCCAGGTTCAGATTTGGGAAGCATTGCTGGCCTATTGCGATGCGAACGACACCGGTTTGGTGTTTACCTCGCACGCAGATTCGCTGGTGAAGCGTGTGGCGACCAACATAGTTGACCTGGCGGTTCTCTAGTCCGCAGGCGGGGACCCCAAGCAAGACCTCTTCCTTGCTTGGGGCCTCGAACTTCGCGCGGTTCCATCGCAGAGCCGCTGGTGTTTGAGCCGAGCAAGGCCTTTATTTTGCTTGAGACCCGAACTTTATCTGGGCAGTTGCCGTGATTTGGGCTGCTGCTTCGTGTTTCAGCTTACGTCGCCCTGGAACGTTCCTGCTTGGTTATATCCGTCCCCTCGAATCTCTTCCCGTCAGCTTCAGAAACCTGGGTGTTTGTGTTCCTGAAATGAGGCTTCTGCCGTAGCTTTGCGCAATCAATTGTGCTGCTCAACAGGGTAAAACGAGTCCAGTTTACGCCTCAGAAAAGCTCCATTTCCGCCATCTTGCGGTATGCTGATTAAACGAATAACTAGTTACGGTTGTTGAACTGGCTCTGTTTTCTGCTAAAGGAATCAGTTTTACCAGGTCAGATGGGCTGTTTCGCCCCGAGTCACCGTATGAAGCGAAGTAATTGAGGTCGTTGTCGGAACGGTCAAGAGAGGTGGGAGTGATGAAGACGAAGCATAGAGACACAAGCCTTCCCGCAAAGAGCAAGACGGAATATTTCTCCTTCGGGCATAAGGTTGTGTCCGTTGCACTTGCTGCGGTCCTGATGGGCTTCGGCTGGCCTGCGGTGAACCCCGCAGACATCTACGCAGAGGGCGATGCACCTGAAACCGCCCAGAGCGCAGACGATTCTTCCAAGGCCGATGAGGCCAAGAAGGAAGAAGCCAAGAAGGCAGCCGAGGAAAAGGCTGCTAAGGAAGAGGCAGCCAAGAAGGCTGCTGAAGAGAAGGCCGCCCAGGAAAAGGCCCAGGCTGAACAGCGGGCCAAGCAGAAGGCTCAGGAAAAGGCTGCCGCTGAGGCAAAGTCTGACTCCGAGGCAAAGGCCGAGGAAGCAACCGAATACACCGTGTCGCTTAAGCTGGGCAATGCTTCGATCAAGATCGCTGGTTCGTCTCAGCGTCTGAGTGCGCCCGCTTCTAAGGTCGCTGTTCCCGCAAAGAAGGACTTCAAGTTCACGGTCGATCCCGACAACGGCTATGAACTTTCCAAGGTCGTCGCTACCATCGCTGGTTCCTCTAAGGTTCTTTCTGCCGATGCAAGCGGCGTCTATTGCGTTTCCGCCTCCAAGCTTCCCAACAAGGTTTCCCTGAAGCTGGTCACCAAGAAGAAGGACCAGACAAAGACTGCCGCTGACGTCACTCCTGTCGAAAACGCCGGCAACAACACTGCAACTGATGCGGACCAGGGAACCAGCACCGACAACACCGATAAGGCCGACTCCTCCGACAACAAGGCTGATTCTTCCGATTCCGACAAGTCCGACAAGGATGATGAGTCTGACAGTACCGACAAGGCTGAAGGCTCCGATGGGTCTGGATCCGACGCTTCTGGCGATGACCAGAACGCCGGCGCATCCACCGATGCCGACAACGCTAGTAATAATGCAGAGGGCAACATCCAGGCTAACGATCAGCAGGGTGGCATTCTTGACCTCATCGCTGGTGCTCTGTTGGGCGACGATGCTTCCACTGCCGAAGAAAACATTGCCCCTGCTGCCACTGGCTCCGTCACCATCTCCGGTGCAGATAAGGTTGCCCAGTTCAGCACCATTACGCTGAAGGCAACGGTGAGCCCCTCTGGCATCAAGGGCACCTACAAGTGGAGCTCTTCCAACGACAACATCCTTACCGTTGACGATAACGGCAAGGTGACGGGTGTTCTTCAGGGCAGTGCCACGGTTACCGTGAAGTTCACTGCAAAGGACGGCTCCGTCTTTACCGACTCCAAGGACATCGAGGTTTCCGCATCCGCTTCTACGGGTTCGAATGCTTTGTTCTACTACCTGAATAACCCCGATGCCAACCTTGATGGCACGGCTAATACGGGCTCTTGGAAAAAGATGGGCACGGGCAAGGTCAACCTTGACGGTATCTCTTCCTTCCCGGCAGACGATGGCAAGACCAAGATCTACGACCGCGTGGGTGATCGCGTCGTCAGCTGGCCTGATGGGCTCGAAGGGCTCCACGTATTCGGTGAAGCGTGGCTCTAGCGACTGGACCAACATCTTCAATCAGTACAAGTCTGAAATTGAAAAGCAGCTTCCTGGTGTCACCGTGACGCAGGATGACGTCGAGTCCATCACCATCGTTCCTTACAAGCTGACCAACAACAACGATGGCAAGCATGTCGACTGCCGCGTTGTGGTGAAGTGCAAGAACCTCTTTACGGCCAAGTATTTCGTCAATGATCCCAGCAAGGGCGATCAGGGCTTCATCGAAGTCGCTGGCAAGATTACGTATCGCAGCGGCGACACCACCAAGCCCGCTGACTTCAATCTGAACTACCCCGCAACCAAGACGGTTGGTGGCGTTGAGTACACCTTCTCGGGTTGGTACACCGACGAGGCTTTGACTCATAAGGCAAGCTTCCCCTACACCATGAACGGCAACGTAAACTTCTATGCGAAGTACGTTGCTGGCTACCAGGTTAACTACGACCTGGCGGGTGGTGCGTGGTCCAACTCCGACTCTCTTATGTATAAGGCAGAGGCCGGCACCTCTCAGGTTGTCAGGTCCGAGCCTACGCGTGAAGGCTACGACTTCACCGGTTGGACCGTTGAAGGCTTGACTGGCACTACCACGATTGCAAGTGGTCAGACTTTCGTCATGCCCGCCAACAATGTGACCCTCACGGCTAACTGGAAGAAGAAGGAAGCTCCCCTTACCGTTCACTATTACTGGAACGGCACCACCAATCAGGTGAAGGCTGACAAGACCACCAAGGCTGAGCTCGATCAGACCGTGACCGAGACCCCGGCTAGCGTCGAGGGCTACACCCCTGTGAGCACCGATGCCCAGAGTGTCACGATCAAGGCCGAGGGCAACGAAATCACCTTCTATTACTACAAGAACGTCGAGCTGGTGGCTAATTCCGACACCGCCACCTATGACGGCACGGAAAAGCAGGTCTCTGGGTTTACTGGTGCTCCCGAAGGCGCTGACTTCGGCGCAATCAGCGTTGGCGCTAAGGGCACCAACGCCGGCACCTATGCCGCAGAGTTCCCTGATGGCACCAAGGGCCAGGTTGACGGCACCGAAAAGTACATCGTTTCCAAGGCAGCAAACGGCAAGCTCGTCATCACGCCCGTTGCCGACGAAGTCGTCGTGACCATCAAGGGCCACCAGGGCGGCGAAGCCTACAACGGCAATACCCAGAAGGTCACCGGCTACGACGTCGTTAGCAGCAGCAATCCCCTGTACAAGGCCGAGGACCTCTCCCTCAAGGGCGAAGCAAAGGCTACGGGCACCAACGCTGGCACCTACGACATGGGCCTCAAATCCTCTGACTTCGAGAACAAGAGCGCCAACTTCACCAACGTGACCTTCAAGGTCGAGGACGGCAAGCTCGTCATCTCCAAGCGCGAGGTCACTCTGACCTCCGCGTCTGACTCCAAGGTCTACGACGGCAAGCCCCTTACTAATGACGAGGTCACCGTTGGTGGCGCCGGCTTCGCCAAGGGCGAGGGCGTTACCTTTGACGTGACGGGCAGCCAGACGGTCGTCGGCTCGAGCGACAACGCCTTTACCTATGAGGCGAAGGAAGGCACCGACCTCAAAGCCAACTACACCATCACCAAGAACGAGGGCACCCTCGAGGTGACCCCAAGGTCCATCGAGGCAGACGGCATGCAGGTCGACGGACCTTCCGACGTCCCCTATGACGGCAAGGCCCACAGGTGGTCGCCCACCGTCACCGACGGCGGCAAGGCCCTCGTCGAGGGCGCCGACTACGAGGTGTCCTACGACAAGGGCGACTTCACCAACGTCACCGGCCCGATCAAGGTCACCGTCACCGGCAAGGGCAACTACGAGGGCTCCGTCGAGCGCACCTACCAGGTCACCCAGCGCCAGGTCACCGTCCACACCGGCTCGGCCAGCAAGGTGTATGACGGCAAGCCCCTCGCCAAGGACGAGGCCTTTGTCGAGAACCTCGTCGAGGGAGAGACCGTGACCATCCACGCCACCGGCTCCCAGACCGAGGTCGGCTCCAGCGCCAACGGTTACCAGCTCGCCTGGGACGGCAGCGCCAGGGAGTCCAACTACCACGTGGCCTCCG
>JAUNOE010000046.1:1531-11009 GCA_030537255.1 Coriobacteriia bacterium | reverse complement strand
GTTGGCTTGTGCGTCCGGGGGGCCGCGGGGACACCCCCGTCCTTCCGTGGCGCGCTTTGGGGGGGGCGGCGTGGTGCCGCTTGGGGAGCGGTCCGGGGTCGCCTATGTCCTATGTGGGGTTGGGCTGTCGCACGAGAACCCGTGGGGCCACTATGATCGCTTCGACCTTGGCGCGCCCTGGATCCACGAGGCGAGCCAGTTGTCGACCATATTGCGGACTGCCCAGGTCGCCCCGAAGTTGTCGGGTCTGGCGAGCATGCATGTCGGTTGGTGGGAGGTCGCCTATGACTTGCATTCCTCTCTTTGCATAGGCGAATACGCTGGCAGGCGATCGTACCCTGTCCTTTGGTTGCTTCGAGCCGTCGCTCCAACGCTGATGATGCTGTTGCTATGACGCACTATGAGTTGATTTCGGTGTCGGGGTCGAGTCTTGTCGAGCGAAGGTAGTGAATGTAGCCATAAGCTTATATGCTTGGCTGCCTTCTTTGGAAAATGCAGTTGCCGTTCTTCCAGGTCATCTTGCCGATGTGCCAATAGCTTGATTATTCTCTGGCGGTACCCTCGATTCATGGAGTCCGTATCAAGTTGTGTATGACTGGAGGAGCTATGGTTTCTGGTGTTTCAAATCCCACGTTTCCTGGTGAGTACCCCATCACTCCTCAACTCGGATTCTCTTTGCTTGTTCGCGAAAAGCCTAGTGCGGGGGAGCGTACGAAGTTTAAGATCGCCCGTGCTCTTGAAGAGCTGATGCTTTCTGAGTCATTTGCCTCAATTAGTGTCATTGCTATATCCGAGGTTGCGGGGATATCTCGTCAAACTTTCTACAATCACTTCATAGATAAGAGTGACCTTGTCGGCTGGATCTCTGATCAACTGGATTTCTGTACTACTTCTCGTATCGGCATAGATATGACATGGGAGGAAGCGGTTAGGGCGAAGCTGTCTTTCATGAAGTCTAAGGAGCCGTTCTATTGCGAGATTTACAAGGCTGAAGCTGCGGATCAGCTTATCGAAAGAGCGGTAGATACGGTATTTCGCTACTACGAACAGAACTTGTCGAGAATTGCAGGTATTGTTCTTTCGGAAGAGGCCAGACTTGAATTGAGGCAGTTCTGCTATGGGTCTACTGGCATAGTTTCGGAATGGGCTCGGACGGGGATGGCAACCCCAGTAGAGCTTGTTCTGCGCGCCGAGAGAACGGCTTTGCCTCCATTTGCCAAGGCGGTGTTTCTTGGCGCTCATAGCTAGAAGAGCCAGGTATCAAGGGTTCTCAGGTAGTGAGCATTCGGTCAGAGGTTGTTGTGAACGCGTTAACAACATGTTCACGACAACAAATCTTTACAGACTAAGACAAATGTCCAAGAAAACAACATGACACATCCGCCAGGCTGTCAAGTTACAACATCAATTGAACTAGACAGAACATCGAAATAGTCCAAATAGCTAAAATAGTTTCAACATTAAGGGAGCCTTGTGCTCCCTTTTTGGTAAAGTTCAATAACGGTTTGTGGTTACCGGCTCCTCTGAGGGGAGGACGAATACCGCGGAGGAAAACCCATCTAGTAACTAGGAGAGTAAGCTTGTCTATAAATAACTTAAGGAGGATTTATGGATGAGAAAATCGAACGACAGGGTCTCACGTGGCGCCACTGCGGTGTCGTCTTTACCTGTATGGTGGCCCTGTTCACTTGTGTTGCAATGATCTTCATTTGTGCTGGTCTTTGCTACCGTCCTGTTGCAGCTCACTTTGGCTGCCAGGTTTCTGATGTATCTTTCTACATCACTTGCGTTTACATCGGCTCTACGATCGCACCTATTCCTGCATCGTGGCTGTTTGAGCGCATGAATCCCAAGGTGTTCTTCACTTTGGCTCTGTGCCTGACTGCTATCCCCTACTTCTTCAATAGTATGTGGCCTAGCATTCAGATGATGCAGGCTGGCGGTGTCGTTATCGGCATCGGCCTGGCTGTCCTGGAGTACACCATGACTGCAGGTATTCTGTCTCGTTGGTTCCACACCAACTACGGTACTGTTATCGGTCTGTCCTTTGCATGCACCGGTGCTGGCGGTATCGTTTGGAACCTCGTTGGTCAGCATATCCTCGGTCCCGACCTGACTGGTTGGGCAACTCTGTACCAGCTCTATGCAGTCATCATGTTCGTTGCATGCCTGATCTGCATCCTGGTCTTCATCGATCGCACTCCTGAGAAGCACGGCGTTCTGCCTTTTGGTATGCCTATCGCTGCTGAAGAAGCTGACGCTGAAGGTGCTGTCGAGGCTCCTGAAGAGCCTGGCTTCACCATGGGCGAGGCAACTCGTCTGCCCTTCTTCTGGACTATGCTCCTCGGTGCTGGCTGCCTGAACATCGTTACCACCATGTCCCAGCTGTTCGCTACTTACGTCCAGTTCCTCGGTCACGAGGGCTGGGAGGGCCAGGCAATCGTTGCTCTGCTGCTCCTCTCCGGTACGCTGGAGTCCTGCGCATCCGCTGGTCAGTTGGTCGGTAAGATCCTCGTTGGTATCATCGAGTCCCACTCCCTGCTTGCCGCTCAGATCATGGGCGTCTGCGGTGGTGTCCTTGGTCTGATCATGATTTGGCAGTTCCCCAAGGTTCTGGGCGAAGGTGGCATCTACCTGATGTTCGCTGGTGGCGCAGTCTACGGTCTTATGTATGCATGCTCTACGGCAATGCTTCCCTTCCTCGTTCGCGAATGCTTCGGTGGTAAGGATTACGACCGTATCTACTCTCTCCAGGTTGCACTGTTCAACCTGCTCGGTGGCTTTGGTGCTACTGCCTGGGCTGTTCTTATGCAGACCTACGGCTGGGATGCATTCTTCGAGTTTGCAATCGCTGAGGTTGTCTTCACCTTCATCCTGATTGCTTACACCGGTATTGCTGCTTACAAGAAGCGTGAGCAGACTTGGTACGTCTCTGACGCGAAGCTGGCTGCTGAGTAGTCTTTGACTTTCTAACTGAGTACTAGATACGTTTTGGGTTTTCATTCGGGGAGGGAGTAATTCCTCCCCGAACTTCTTTTAATCGGCTAATCTATTCCTTGCTAACGAACGAGAAAGGTAGCTGCATGGCTTCAAACAATTACAAAATCGACCTCAGGTTGCTTTCTATGATCCTCAATGCCGCAACTGCCGTCATGCTGATTGGCGGACTTCTTGTAGAGGTCGATTGGCGAGTGCTTCTCTTTGTCGGTATCCTTGGCTATACCATGTGGGGTGTCGTCAACTACATGGCTCGTAAGCGCGACAAGAAGGAAGCTGCCCTTCGTGCAGAGCGTAAGCGCAAGAAGAACAAGGTCAAGAACGCCGACGCTCGTCGTAAGGCCGAGTAGTTTCACGTATTTGGTTACTCTGGTTGGCTGAGCCTGGCCTGTCTGAGTATTCTGACCCCGTATCAACTATGTTTGATACGGGGTCATTTTATTTAGGCTGCAAATTTGCCACTATGTGAGATTCCAAGACCAACAAAACCTAGATCCTGTTGGGACCATTTCATTAATTCACGCGCGTTAAGTTTTATGAAACCAATTGGACGAAGGCACTTTGCTTCTTACCATTGCCTAAACCGAATAAGCTCGGATTTCTTAGCTTGATTGGGATAGCATTTGTTGTGTCGAAAGAGAACGAATTGGTGAGCATCGAAGAGCTGCATCCAATCGTTTGATTTTGTGAAAGCAGGGGGCACAGAGGGGTGTTCTCTTTCATGGAAAGGAATTCCAAAATGGCTGAGAAGTGTGACAAGAAGGTCGTCCTTATCACTGGTGGCGCAATGGGTCAGGGTCGTACGCATGCGGTTGAGCTTGCTAAGCTTGGTTACAATTGCGTTCTTCTTGATCTTCAGGATCCTACCGATGAGCGTTTCCGGGAAACCGTCCGTCAGGTTGAGGAAGTTGGCGGCGAGGCTTTGGCCATTAAATGCAACATCTGCTCTTCTGAGGACATGGAAGCTGCATTTGCCAAGGCTTGGGACACCTATGGTCGCCTGGATGTCGTGATTGCTAACGCTGGTATCATCAACTTCGGCTATACCTGGGAGCTCGAGGATGCAAAGGTTAAGGCTGCTTTGGCAGTTAACCTGGAAGGCACCTGGCGCACCGATAAGTATGCTGCTCAGTACATGAGGAAGCAGGGTTATGGTCGCATCATTAATATCTCTTCCGTCTCTGGCCTGAAGGGCACCGAACAGCTTGCCACGTACTGCATGACTAAGTTTGGCATCATCGGCCTGACCAAGACCCTCGCCTTGGAGCTGCGTAATACGGGTCTGCCTATCTACTGCAACGTTGTTTGTCCCACCAAGGTTCGTACTCCTATGTGCGAGACCGACACTTATGTTGACTTCGTCAACACCACCATGGGCAAGAATTTCTCCTCTTGGCAGGAAATGTTCGATGATGAGAAGAACCCTGGTGGCATCAAGTTCCTCAACCCTGAGGACGTTACCGAAATGGTTGTCTGGCTGGCCGAGTCTCATGAGGCTACGCTGTTCACTGGTCGCGAAATCGTCGTTGACCGTGGCGCAATGCTCTAGTTTCTAGGTATGCTCTTGCAGGGCATGGCTTATGTGCCATGCCCTGTTTTTTGTGAGGTGGCATAACCTCGCATTGTTTGTAGTGGTGCTTGAGTCTGCTTGCGTTCAAAGCGAGTGTCCGCCTTGAACTGTTTCGCTTCGAGCTATGCGACTTGCGCCTGCCCGCCTCTTCTTCATCTTTGATTTTTGTGTTTTGCCAAGGAGTATTCCATGAATAAGCCATTAGAGGGTTTGCTGGTACTTGATCTTTCTCGCTATCTGCTAGGCGGGTACGTAACTCAATACTTTGCCGATATGGGTGCACGAGTAATTAAGGTGGAGGATACTAAGTCGGGTGACTTTACGCGAATTGAAGAACCCTGCGCGAAGGGGGAGAGCTTCTATCACTACGCTTTGGATCGAAATAAGGAGAGCGTTTCTTTCAACCTGAAGAACCCTGAGGTATTGGATGCTTTCTATGCTCTGGTTCGTAAGGCGGACGTTGTTGTTGAAAACTATCGACCTGGCGTCACAAAGAGGCTGGGAATCAATTATGAGACCTTGAAGGGCATCAACCCTCGTATCATACATTTGGCTTTTAGTGCCTATGGGCAAGACGATCCTCGCAGCCAGGCACCCTTGCACGACATCAATCTTGTTGCGCAGAGCGGTTATTTTGATTTGGTTCAGGGGAATGTTCCGGCAATGCCGCCGAGTGACTTTGCGGCCGCAAGCGTTGGTCTTCAGAGCCTTTTGACGGCCCTGTTTGCCCGCGAGAGGACCGGAGAGGGCTCATTTTTGGATGTGCCGATGTCTGATAGCTTTACGTGGTGGAACAGTCTGCTGGACAGTCGATGGTTTTTCTTTGGCGAGAAGATGGACCATACGGGTTGTGAATATCCTTCGGTGGGGTATAACGTCTATCGCACAAAGGATGATCGCATGATTGCCTTTGGCTTCTATGAGCCGAAGTTCTGGGAGGCTTTCCTCAAGGATATCGACCGTATGGACTTGGCGGGTACGAACAAGGACTACATCGAGCTGAATCCGCAGGCATACGAAGAAGTGAAGCAGATCGTGGCTTCTCGTACGTATGATGAATGGGCGGAATGGATGCAGGGCAAGGGCCATTCGATGGCTCTCTGTAAGGACAAGACGGAATCCATTCAAGAACAGGTTGCATCGAATCCCTGTATGCAGTCGTTTGTTGAGTACCCAAGGTTTGGTCGAGTGCTGCAGACCAATGTCCCTCACTCGATTGGCAATTTTAGGCCTAGTCTGAATGAGGCTAGCGAGCCGCCGCTTTTGGGGGAGCAAACGCACAGTGTGCTTTCCGAGCTTGGTATGTCGGAGGCGCGAATTGCCGAACTTGCGGCGCAGGGTGCCGTTAAGCTTGTTGATTAGGTGAACCAAGGGACCGTTCCGGAAGGGCGGTCCCTTTGCTTGCGGCGTTGGGCGAAGGTTTGCGAGGCGGACAACCGGGCTTGTGATTGGTGTTGCTGGCTCTTCCTCATAACATGAGGGTGCGTTTGTGGACAGCGGCCTTGTTTGACTCCAGGGACTAAGCAGGCTGGCAGGCAAGAAAAGAACGGACACGTTCTCGTGTGCTCATGCAGTCTTCAATCAGGGGATCCCAATCGACTCCCATGAGTTCGATTGCTTCCGTGATGAGTTCCACTAGCTCCTCTTCGTTGCTTGCGGCGGTTTTGGAGTAGGCTGCTTGGACTAGGTCGTATAGTTCCATGGAATCGTCGAACAGTCCTTGAATGACGGGTTCTTGGTCTTCGGTCGGTACGAGGTCGATCTGGCCATCTAAGTAACGAAGTGAGTACATTGGCGGACCTTTCTGGGGTTTTGGGCTTGGGTTTGGGGTCTCCGCAGGGTTGGCTTTCTTTTGCCTTGCCTGGAGTGCTCTTGGTTAAGATACGGTTGATGTTTAAATTGTCTACGGTCTGTGTTTGGACGGATGGGCAGCGTCAAACGAGACAAAAGACTCTTTTAGACTGTCAGACGAATTCCAGACGTGACCAATTTTAGGTATCTGGAAATAAGGCAGCAGGAAGCCGCCGAAATCATGGGTCGAATTCGTGAACGGGCGACGGCTCGAGGCGATTTGCCAGAGTTTCGCCAAAGCAGCCCGTTGGCGAAACTCTGAAAACAAAAAAGTCACCGCCAAATAGAGGCGATGACCTACATAAACAATGGTGGTCGATGCAGGATTCGAACCTGCGACCTTGTGCTTGTAAGGCACCTGCGCTCCCGCTGCGCCAATCGACCAAAGTGAAACTTATTTTGCCATAGCGCATCCGTAATTGCAAATGCGTTATCCTGGATTTGATTGCAGGCGGCTTCGGTGGCTGTTTTCCTTTGAAAAGACTTGCAGCATCATCGGAAGCTCGATACAATGGCAAAACGCACTTAGGGCGAACCTAAGTTTGCGGGCGCTTAGCTCAGCGGGAGAGCACCACCTTCACACGGTGGGGGTCGCAGGTTCGAACCCTGTAGCGCCCACCACGAAACCGCAGGCCAGAGGTCATATCCTCTGGCCTTTTCTTATTTTCTTGCGTAATTTGTCAGAAATCCTTTCACGTTTCATCCAGTTGCCTTCATTTTCCTTTTGGCTTTCTTCTTCAAGATGGGTATCGAGAGGAGGAACTGGATGGATAAGAAGATGGTATGCGCTGCGCTGGCATGCGGCATCCTTTGCGCCATATGTCTATTTGCCTATATGAGCTTGCTTCAGAGACAGGCTGAGGCGGATCGCTTGCGTGTTATGGAGCAGTATGGCGGCGAGCAGGTTGATGCACTGGTAGCCACCAAAGACATTCTTCCGGGAGAAACGCTTGACGCATCTAATACCAAGCTACAAACCTGGGTCAGTAATCTTTTGCCGGATCAGGCCATAACTAAAACTGAGGGTACGTGGGACGAAAAAACAACTTCGCTGATTCTTTCGGGTGAGGTCGTGTCTAGCAAGCGGTTTGCCGGAGCATCTACAAAGGTCGAAATTCCCGAAGGGCATGTTGCTCTGTCGGTCCCCGCAAAAGACGTACAGACGGTAGGTGGGTCCCTGTCGCCCGGTAACCGCGTCGACGTATATGCGGTAGGTACGAGCACCTCGCAGATTGGCGAAAACGTATTGGTTCTGGCGACAAGCGCCCTATCAGCAGATGAGACAACCAAGACGAAGATCGAATGGGTGACGCTTGCCGTAAAGCCGGAAAGCGCTCAAGAGTACATTGCGGCATCTGAGGGTCTAGAAATCTACTTTGCCTTGCCTTTTTCAGGTGTAGACGATTCCGGTGCAGCTCATGCGTCCGACGAGTCCCAAAACGGCAATTCTGCAGTTTCCTCAAAGGGGGATTCGAACGCCTCCTCTGGTCAGGAGGGCGGTAGAGCGACGGAGTCAGAACTAGGCACAAAGCCTGATGCGTCTAAAGATTCGGGAAAGCACTCTGAAATCTCCAAAGGAGAGGGGACTGCAAAAGCAGAAAAGAAGACCGATGCTGCCGTAGACGAGCAATCCGAAAGCGATAAAACGGCAGCTCAAGGAGGAAAGAAAGGAGACGCTTCGTGAAAGAGGAAGGGATGAAGTCGAATGCTCGAGTGCTGCTATGCGTGGGGGCGAGGCAGGTAGCTCAGCTGGCCGACTTGGGTCTTGGCAGAAAAAACTGGTCAGAGTCCTGGGTGACTCGAGCGGGGACGTCTGCGGAGGCCCGTAGGAGGGCCCTTGATCAAAACTTGCTGAGCGAGGCCTGGGTCTTTGGTTCCGATGACATGGATGCCCTCAATCTGGCTGCAGGGCTCATTCGAATGCGGCCTGGGCTGAGGGTGTTCCTGTTGAGTCCTGATGGCACGGGTTCCCTGTTGAGTCGTTGCAGCGTAGCAGGGGTGGTTCCCTGTGTTGGACGCCAGGCTACGAGTCGTTTATTCGATGCTGCCCAAGTGCGTTACGGGCATGCTGCGTCCCCAAATGATTGTTCTGTATTGAGGGGCATCGTTGTTCCAGATGCAAGCGAACGGGGCATGTCTCGTCATTTTGGGTCTGAGGTCGGCAGCGTCAAGGTGGATAGGCCTCCGTCTCCCTTGCATTCGTATGAGACACGGGGAGAATCTGGTCCTGCATCCGTCATCGAGCCTTCTGCCGTTCCGGAGCAGAAGACCATGCCCTTCTCGGTAATCTGCAGTGGAAACGATGCATCGATGCCCGTGGGAAAGGCGTCCATTTTGTCGGGTTCGAATGCCGAGCGCAAGGGATTCGTTTGTTCGGTGGTCAGCGGCAGCGGGGGTTCGGGAAAGAGCACGGTGTCCACCTTGATGGGGATCGTTTCTCAGTATTCGGGTGTACGCACGGCAATCATTGATGCTGATTTCCAGTTTGGAGATCAGCAGTGGCTGCTTGGTTCGGAGGGCGCTTTGGATGCGGTGACCCTCCTGAGACATCCCGAACGAGTTTCTGAGCTAGTTGCCGAGGGCGGCATTCCCGCAATCATCTGTCCACCAGGGAGGCTTGAGGACTCTGAGTTGGCCTATTCCTCCATTAAACAGATCGTTTCCTTGGTGCGCTCGTCTTTTGATGTGGTCATTGTTAATACCGGATCTTTCTGGACCGACGCACTTCTTGACTTGTTTGAGCTGTCCAGCCAGGTGCTGTTTCTTGTTGACCAGAGGCCTTCTTCTGTTCGTGCGTGCGTTCATGCGCTTGACCTATGCATCCGATGTGGTCTGCCCACGCAGCAATTCAGGTTTGCCCTGAATCGATGTGGAAAGCAGGCGCTTCTGACTTCGCTTGACGTCTCCTGCGCCCTGAAAGGCGTGGAGGTTCGCGAGCTTAGGGAGGGAGGTTTTGTGGTATCCGAGCTGCTTGGAGCTGGATTGCCGCTCGAGCTGGTGTCTTCGAAGAATGCATTCGTCGAAGACGTGATGACCCTTGCGGGCGAGCTTCTTCCTTTG
>JAUNOE010000046.1:0-1521 GCA_030537255.1 Coriobacteriia bacterium | reverse complement strand
AGATGGTCCGATGCTTCCCGAGGGGGCCGGTGGGTCACATCGGAACAGGAGGCGTAAGAGGGCGCAGCGACCTGGGAGAAGGCAGGCAGCATGAGCCTGACCGAACGCGTGGAGCGGGGGAGACCTTCTGATGCGCCGCTTGTGGAAGGTTCGGTCCAGACCTTTGAGGATGGTCTCTTCACAGAGTTCAAGGAAGCGGTATCTGAGAGGATGCCTCCTCAGCGCATGGCTCGTCTGATTGAGCGAAATCCGTTGCAGGCTCGTAGTGAAATCCGCTTGACGTGTGAGGAGGTGTTGTCAGATTGCCCGTGGCTTGTGCGTGGGCAGACCGGTGGAGACGACTTTGTAGGACGGTTTCTTGACTCGGTGTTCGGGCTTGGACCGCTGGAGCCCCTGATTGCCGATGAGTCGATCACGGAGGTGATGGTGAATGGATCCCGTTCGTTATTTATCGAGAGAGAGGGCGTTCTTGTCGAGGAGGAGAGCTCTTTTGCAAATGACGAGCAGGTTCAGGCGTTGATTGATCGCATCCTTGCGCCTTTGGGACGTCGGGTGGATGAGTCGTCTCCCATGGTGAATGCCCGACTTCCCCAAGGGCATCGCGTCAATGCCGTCATTCCTCCTCTTGCGCTTGATGGGCCCATCCTGACCATTCGAAAGTTTCGAAGTAGGGTCTTGTCCTTGTCCGAGATGAAAGGCCTGGGATCGTTCGACGACGCGGTGCTTCAGTTGATGGCCTGGGCGGTCTTGAGAAGATGCAACGTTGCTGTTTCCGGGGGTACGGGCAGTGGCAAGACGACTCTTCTGAATGCCTTGTCCTGCGTCATCCCCGAAGGTGAGCGCATTGTGACCATTGAAGACTCGGCTGAGCTGAGATTTTTCGAGCATCCGCATGTGGTCAGACTCGAGGCTCGTCCGCGCAATGCCGAGGGCTTGGGAGAGGTGACCATCAGGGACTTGGTAATCAACTCCTTGCGAATGAGGCCTGATCGTATCGTGGTTGGTGAGTGTCGAGGGGCGGAGGCCCTCGACATGCTTCAGGCCATGAACACTGGCCATGACGGTTCGCTCACCACCTTGCATGCAAATTCCCCTTCGGAGGCTATAGGGCGTTTGACGACGATGGTTCGCTATGGGGCTGAATTGCCGGTAAGCGTTATAGAGTCCCAGATTGCAAGTGCTATCGACTTGGTGATTCAGACGAGTCGTCTGTCTTCGGGACGGCGTAGGGTGACCGACATCGTTGGATTTGAGCTTGATGGGCAGGGAAGATGCCGAGCTCACCCGTACTACTCATGGGATGTGGTTCGAGGGCGGGGCTTGTGGGTGGACGTTCCTGCTTGGGTTGAAGAGCTTCCCTATGTCGGAGTTGCCCGAAAAGAGGAGGTGGAAGCGTGGAAGTCGAGCTTGTCGTATTCGCATTGACCCTGTGTGCTGCATTTTTTGCAGCCAGCCTAATGGCTGCGGTCCTGTTGCTTCGGGTCCGCAAGCTTAGGTGGGAACGCAGCTATGCCAAGAGTG
>JAUNOE010000122.1 GCA_030537255.1 Coriobacteriia bacterium | reverse complement strand
GTAAAGAAACATGGCACGTAATCTTGTCATTCCCTATGGTCCTCAGCACCCGGTTCTCCCTGAGCCCTTGCATCTTGACCTGGTTGTCGAAGATGAAACCGTCGTCGACGTACTTCCCCGTATTGGCTTCATTCATCGTGGCCTTGAAAAGCTCACCGAGACGCGTGACATTCATCAGTTTATCTATGTGGCAGAGCGCATTTGCGGCATTTGTGCCTTCGGTCACTCGTATGGCTATGCTCAGACGATCGAACGTTTGATGAACGTGGAGGTTCCTGAGCGAGCTGAGTACCTTCGTACCATCATGCATGAGCTTTCTCGTATCCATTCGCATTTGCTTTGGATGGGCTTGGCCGCAGATGCATTCGGCTTTGAGAGCTTGTTCCATCATTGCTGGCGCCTGCGCGAACGCATTCTCGATATTTTCGAATACGTTGCTGGTGGTCGCGTCATCCTTTCCTACACCTTGCTTGGTGGCGTGGCCAAGGACATTGATGGGGTCGGCATCAGTCTTATCAAGGACACCATTAACGGCATCCGTAGCGAATATGCCGAAATCTGTTCCGCATTCCTGAAGGACTCCTCGGTCAAGAACCGTACTGTCGGCGTCGGTTATATTTCTCACGAGCACGCCATTGACTATGGCATGGTTGGTCCCTTTGCTCGTGCAAGTGCCGTCAACAACGATGCTCGCATGCTTGGCCTGGGCGCCTATGGTGCTCTGAATTCTTTCGAGCCCATTATGAGCAGCCAAGGTGACTGCTACGCGCGAATCGAGGTTCGTGCCAAGGAAGTGCTCCAGTCCATTGACATGGTCAATGAGCTCATCGACAAGTTGCCTGGTGGCTCCATCCTGAATCCCGTCAAGGGCGCACCTGCCGATGGCGTCGAGGCAACCAACCTGCTCGAGCAGCCTCGTGGCGAGGTGTACTACTACGCTTCGGGTAATGGAACCAAGTTCCTCGAACGTATGCGTATTCGCACGCCAACCAGCCAGAACATCGCAGGTATGACTATGGCCTTGAAGGGTTGCGACATCGCAGATGTCAACATGATCATCCTGACCATCGATCCCTGCATCAGCTGCACGGAAAGGTAGGACCATGGGAACCTTCAAACTTGGAAAGATGACCCTCAGGTCTTTGGTGAACAAGCCCGAGACCATCATGTATCCCGCTGAAGAGCGCTTTAAGCCAAGCGGTTTGCGCGGTCACGTGGAGTGCGACATCGATGCCTGCATCCTCTGCGGGATCTGCGCAAAGCGTTGTCCCACGGATTCCATCAAGGTGGACAAGAAGGCTGGCACTTGGGAAATCGATCGCTTTGACTGCATTCAGTGCGAAACCTGCGTGCGAGAATGCCCCAAGAATTGTTTGGTGATGGAAAAGGATTACCAGAAGCCCGCAGCAAAGAAGGCTCACGCGGTTTACACCAAGCCCGAGCCTTCTGCTGAGGAAAAGGCTGCCGCCGAAGAGGCGAAGAAGGCGCGCATTGAAGCAGCCATGAAGGCCAAGGCCGAACGAGAGGCGAACAAGGCTTAAAGATTCTGAGCATCGGAATGATGCCTGTTTGGCGGTGAATATGCCGGGAGGTCCCAAAGTTGGGGCCTCCCGTTGTTTTTGCTAGGTGGCGTTTTTTTGAGCAAAGCGCTGCCTTGATGGTCTTTGCGCTGCTTTGGCTATAATTTGTCGGGTGTTGCACAAGGCAGATAGCATCCTTGCGCATAGAGGGACGAATCTGTACGAGCGAGGGAGCACGTTTCTTCATGGAAAACAAGTATGAACAGTACGAAGCGCACGACGAGATTTTTACTATTCCAAATCTCGTTTCCTTCGTTCGACTCTGCATGATTCCCATCGTGCTCATCTTGATATTGGGTCAGCACGATGTAGCTGCGGCAATTCTGTTCGCCATTACGGCAGGTACTGATTGGGTTGACGGCCAGATTGCTCGACGTACTGATTCCGTATCAAAGCTGGGTCAGTTGCTTGATCCCGCCGTGGAT
>JAUNOE010000121.1 GCA_030537255.1 Coriobacteriia bacterium | reverse complement strand
GAGTTTCTGTATGCTTGCGGCGCCCGTGTGTCCGAGGCTTCGAATCTGCGATTGTCCTGGCTCGAGCTTGAAGAGGGTTTCGTCAGAATCACGGGCAAGGGAAACAAGCAGCGAATCGTCCCGCTTCACTCCCGATCGGTCGATGCCCTTGACGCCTATTTAAGGGATGGTCGTCGTCATCTGGTGCGCGGGCAACAATGCCAGGACTTCGTGTTCCTCTCCTCTCGGGGCAATCAGATGGGCACAACGGCGATACGCAGGGTCTTTAAGCGTGCTTTGGCTCTTGCTGGCATAGATCCTTCTTCTACCCCTCATACTGTCCGTCATACCTTTGCCAGCGATTTGCTGGTTGGTGGTGCTGACCTAAGAAGCGTTCAGGAGTTGTTGGGTCACGCAAGCCTTTCGACCACGCAAGTTTATACGCACTTGGCACCCGAACGATTGCGAGATGTTCACCATAGGGCACACCCACGTGGATAAAGACGAACATCTGTTTGCATCGGAATTCAGCCTAGGCTAGTATGGAAAGCCTTGAAAACCCCTGCGTCTGGAGGCGGGCCAATGGCTCAGCAGAGTATCGAAATCCGTGGTGCGCGTGAACACAACCTCAAGAACGTCGACATCGACATCCCCCGTGACAAGCTTGTTGTCATTACGGGCTTGTCGGGTTCGGGAAAGAGCTCACTTGCCTTCGATACCATTTACGCCGAAGGGCAGCGTCGATACGTCGAAAGCCTCTCAAGTTATGCGCGTATGTTCTTGGGGCAGATGTCGAAGCCTGATCTGGATTCCATCGATGGCCTTTCACCGGCTGTCTCGATCGACCAGAAGACAACCTCGCGGAATCCTCGCTCAACGGTAGGTACCACTACTGAGATCTACGATTATCTCAGGTTGTTGTTCGCACGTCTGGGAATCCCTCATTGTCCTGAATGTGGGCGAGAAATCGCCTCTCAGACAACCGATCAGGTAACGGATGAGATTCTTGCGCTTGCAACGCCTGATCGCAGCAAAGCGATCCTCATGGCGCCCGTCGTGACCGGCCGCAAAGGTGAGTTCACGAAGTTGTTCCAGGATTTGCAGCGTGAGGGATTCAGTCGTGTCCGAATTGACGGTGAAGTGGTGAAGCTTGGCGGTGACCCCATCGTCCTCAACAAGAAGCTCAAGCATTTCATTGATGTGGTGATCGACCGTGTGTCGCTCAAAGATTCTTCTCGTTCTCGAATTGCCGAGGCGGTCGAAGTTGCCACCACCCTGTCTGAGGGACGGGTAGGGCCGATCGGAGGACATCCCCGAAAATCGCCCCGTTTCCTCTGGAGCCACGGGCGGTCTAGCCGAAGATGAGTTCCTCTTTTCGCTGGCGCTCGCGTGTCCGGAGCATGGCCATTCCATCGACGAGCTCCAACCGCGCGATTTTTCCTTCAATGCGCCCTATGGTGCTTGCCCTGACTGTCTGGGCATTGGCAGTAGGGAAGAGGTTGACCCGGCGCTTGTGGTGCCGGATCCTTCTCTTTCGCTTGATGAGGGTTGCGTGCTTCCTTTCCGAACTGGGAATTATTATCCCCAGGTGATGGCTGCGGTTCTTGCGCATTATGAGGTGTCAACGGCTACCCCTTGGTGCGATATCCCCGCAAAGGTTCGCAAAGCCATGCTTTATGGTGCTGGCGAGGAAGAAATCCGTGTGGATTACGTTACCGTTGACGGCAGGAATACCCACTGGTTCATTACCTGGGAGGGCATTGTTGCCGCAGTGAACCATCGTTATCAGGAAGCCAAGAGCGACCGTCAGCGCGAAAAGTACGGAAAGTATTTCAACGTGGTGCCTTGCCCTACCTGTGGAGGCAAGCGCTTGAACCCCAGCATGCTTGCTGTCACCGTAGGCGGAAAGAGCATCCATGATGTTTGCGAGATGAGCGCTTTGGATTCGTTGGCCTTCTTTGAGTCACTTGAGTTCAAGCAGTCCCAGATGGCCATTGCCGCACCTATCGTCAAGGAGGTCGTGGCTCGTCTCCGCTTCCTGGTAGAT
>JAUNOE010000045.1 GCA_030537255.1 Coriobacteriia bacterium | reverse complement strand
TGGGTTTGCTGATTATCGGACGTCTGCCTTTGTGGATCATCGTATTTGTGCTGGTACGCGATCTCTTTATGCTTGCGGGTGGATTCGTTTTGCTTAACCGCTTTGGTGCGCGTGTGCCCGTTGTCTTTGCGGGTAAGCTCGCCACTACTTTGCTCTATGTCGGCTTTGCCGTCTTGATCGTCAATATGCCCTTGATGTCTGGCCTGGGCTGGTGTGACTTTGCTTGGCTTCCCGTGTTCAACACTGAGGTCTACCCCGTGGGTTTCTGGTTTGTGTATGCGGGGCTGCTGCTTTGTGTGTTCACCACCATCTACTACGTTGTTCAAGGCGTCATGACTTGGCGGATCTGTTCCGCTGCAAAAAAAGAACAGTAGTTCTTGATCGACTGGACAGCTTTAAGGTTCTGTCCGATGGCAAGATCGCTTGCTGCCTTCACAATGTGTTTCATGTTTTGTGAGAAGCTTCGTTCAACCCGTTATATCCACCGATGACGGTCCGCTAGACGCGGCTTCTTTCTGATGCCAGTAGACTCAACAGTCACCAAGTGATGTTTTGAATAGGAGTATCAATGTACTTCCAGCCTGAAATCGAGACCATGGATCGCGATGAGCTGAAGAAGCTTCAGCTTGAGCGTCTGCGTGAAACCCTGCGCAATGCTTATGACAACGTGGAGTTCTTCCATACGTCGTTTGACGAGGCCGGCGTGACCCCGGATGACTTGCATGAGCTTTCCGACTTGTCCAAGTTCCCCTTCATCAAGAAGCAGAATATGCGTGACAACTACCCCAACAAGCTCTTTGCTCGCCCCCTCAAGGACGTCATTCGCTACCACGCTTCTTCTGGTACCACTGGTCAGGCAACTGTTGTTGGCCAGACCAAGAACGACCTGAAGAACTGGGGCGACTGCTTCGCACGTGGCATTGCCATGGTTGGTGGTTCTGCTGAGTCTACGATTCAGGTTTCCTACGGTTATGGCTTGTTCACGGGCGGTCTTGGTGCTCATCAGGGTGGTGAATCTATGGGTTGCGCCGTTGTTCCTGCCTCTTCGGGCAACACCAAGCGTCAGATTCAGATGCTCAAGGATCTCAAGGTTGACATTCTGTGCTGCACGCCCTCTTATGCGCTCCACATTGCCGATACTGCTATCGAGATGGGCTATGACCCCGCGAAGGATCTCTCTGTGAGCGGCCTGATTCTTGGTGCCGAGCCTGCATCTCAGAACATGCGCGATGAGATTTCCACCAAGTTTGGAGCTCAGTACTGTGACGTTTATGGCCTGTCTGAGGTCATGGGTCCTGGTGTTGCTATGGAATGCTCCGAGCACGCGGGTTTGCATCTTGCCGAAGACCAGTTCTATTGCGAGATCATTGACCCTGAAACCATGGAGCCCCTGCCTGATGGACAGTGGGGCGAACTGGTCATTACTACGCTCGTTCGTGAATGCTGCCCCATGGTCCGCTACCGGACGCGCGATCTCACCCGCATCATCAGCGAACCTTGCGCCTGCGGTCGTACTCACCGCAAGATCGACAAGCTTATCGGCCGTACCGATGACATGTTGATCATCCGTGGCGTCAACGTGTTCCCCTCTCAGATTGAGCAGTGCATCACTGACATCGAGGAAATCGTTCCTCATTATCAGATCATTCTGACCAACGATGACGGCCAGGGTCTGGAAAAGGTTCAGCTGGACGTCGAGTGCGATCCTTCCTTCAGGATCAATGACGAAATTCAGCTTTCGCGTATCAAGAAGGAACTTGCTGCTGGCTTGAAGTCCAATCTCCAGATTGCCGTCGTGGTCAACATCGTTCCTTCGGGTACCATCCAGCGTTCTGAAGGTAAGGCCAAGCGCGTCATCGACCTGCGCAAGAACCTTCATTAGCAATTAGCCCTGCAGTTTTTAGCAGGTGCATGAGCTTCGGCTATTTTGGGTGCTTGTCTGACCAGGGGCCAGGCAAGCACCCTTTATTATGCCCTTTTTGGCGAACGGGAAGTTAGGCTGCTTCCTCGTGGTTTATTGTTAATATCCAACCGCTCTACCCCTCATGCGGGTACTATGGTGTGACCCCGAAAACGCTTGGGGTCTCTGCAATGCTATTTGTGCGACTTATTCGATCCTCAAAGAAAGGGCCAGGTTTTTGAGCTCCAGCGCCTGTTCATCGATTCATAAGCGGATTACGTCAGTCTGTGTGTCCGCATTAATTGCGTTTGCCTTTGCCTTCGTTGTTGCTCCGGATGTCGCGCATGCTGACATCAAGACGACCGATGTCATCATGGGGAAGACGGTCGAGCAGAGCAGCTTCCCCAACAAGGATTGCCCCAGCATTGACGCCAAGCATGCCATCGTGATTGACTCCGACGGCACCGTTTACTTTCAGCGTGATAGTGACGAGCAGGTGCAAATTGCCTCTGTCACCAAGATCATGACGGCTCTCGTCGCCCTTGAGTACGGTGACCTTAACTCGAACACTGTCGAAATCAGCACGAAGGCTGCCCAGATTGGCGAATCGAGCGCGGGTCTGCATGCTGGTGACACTATGAGTCTTACTTCGGCCCTTGAAGCTATGATGATCAACTCCGGTAATGATGCTGCTCAGTCGATTGCGGAGTCCCTTGGCTCAACGGTCCAAGAGCGCCTTAAGTCGAAAGACGGCGTTAACGCCGAAGAGGTTCCTACCAACGGGTATGACGCATTCATCTACGCAATGAATCTGAAGGCTCGTGAGTTGGGCATGGACGATGCGGTATTCAACAATCCTCATGGCCTGGACTTCGACCAGTACAAGGCCGAAATGCACTGTAGTGCTCGCGACGTCTACAAGATGGCCTCTGCGGCAATGCAATATGACACCTTCCGCAACATCGTGAAGAAGACCAAAGCAACCATCAGCGTCACTCGCGATGGATCCAAGGCCTCCGTGTCCCTGAAGAGTACCGATATCTTGTTGGGCGGCAAGTCTTCCTGTATTGGCGTCAAGACCGGCTTCACTGAAAAGGCAGGGGAGTGCTTTGCGGGGGCCTGGGACTGGAACGGCAAGACCCTCTACACCATTGTCTTGGGGTCCAGCAGTGAAAGCTCCCGTTTCGATGATGCGAAGACCCTCTATGAGTGGGTGCGCGATCATCAGGTTGACTATCCCTTGGCACATGCTTCTGAAAAGGTTGAATGCACACTGAATGGACAGACCCAGAAGGTACCCGTGGTCGCTACGGTTGCCAACAAGGCTTGGACTGATCGAACGTTCAAGGCAACTATCGCAGATCCTGCCCAGACGGTCTCTGTTTTTGCTCTTTCTGGCAACGTCAGCCAAGAGGCAAGCTTCAATGACGTCTCCGGTGACGTTCGTGTGGGCGACAAGGTTGGTACCCTCACGTTCTACCAGCACAACAAGGAAATCGCTCATGTTGACCTGGTTGCTGCGGAAAATTGTCCCGGCCCTGGTTTCATTGAAGGCGTGGGAATCTTCTTCTCGCGTATCGGGTCCTTCTTCTCGGGTGGTGCCACTGAGGCCCAGAGCGTTCTCTTGAACAAGACGCCTCTCCTGTATGGCAACTAGTCGCCAATTCGGTTGGTGACCACTCGGCCGACCTTCAAAGGCTATTCGCGCTTTGGGTTCAGGCTTTCCCCGGGAAGGTGTCCCAGGATGAGGTCACGGGATTTGGCTTTTGGTTGCTAGCATCTAATTTGTCCCATTTGCCCTTGCCTTAGGCTTTCCTGCCAGCTACTTGTTTGCTTGGTCTGGTTGTGAACGTGGTCAAAGGTTAGTATCAACTGATGCGGGTTGCCCGCTTGGGCTCATCCGTTTACTCAAGGAGGAACTATGGCTCAGTGTCCAGTTTGCAATAATCAAGTCGCCGCTGGTGCGGATCATTGTCCTGCCTGCGGCTATCATTTTCAGCAGGGTACGCAGGCCTTCAAGATGGTCACGGTAGATGACGTCATTGCGTCGTCTACTTGTGAGCCCAAGGATGCCCCTACGCTTACCGTCAGGTACTCGTCGGGACGTCAGGAGGGCTTGGTTTTCACCCTGGACAAGGATGAAATGACCATTGGTCGCAGACCAAAGTGCGATATTTCCTTGAACGATATGACCGTTTCTCGTTCTCATGCTCTTGTTAAGCGCGTTGGTTCGGATTGGTCTATCGTCGACTGTCAGTCCTTTAACGGCCTTTGGGTCAATAAGAAGCCCGTTGAGCACGTGATGCTTAAGGATGGCGACATCATTCAAATTGGCTGTTTCATTTTGAAGTACGAAAAGTAGGCAACAGTGGCCCGGCATTGGAGGATGTCGGGCTTGTTCGTGGCTTTATGCCCCACGATGAAACGTAGTTAGGAAGAAGAGGTAGGATGCATGCAACTCCTTTCTGGTAACGAGGCAATCGCCCGCGGTGCCTGGGAAGCTGGATGCCACATTGGCGCGGCATATCCCGGAACGCCTTCGACCGAGACCATGGAATCCTTTGCGAAGTATTCCGAGGTTTATGCCGAATGGGCCAACAACGAAAAGGTCGCTCTCGAAGTGGCTGTGGGTGCAAGTGCTGCTGGCGCTCGTGTGTTGGTGACCATGAAGCATGTTGGCGTGAATGTCTGCGCTGACCCCTTGTTTACCGCTGCCTATACGGGCGTCAATGGTGGCTTGGTCATTCTTGCTGCCGACGACCCTGGCATGTTCTCTTCTCAGAACGAGCAGGATTCCCGCTATTATGCGATGGCTGCCCAGGTTCCCATGTTGGAGCCTTCTGACTCTGCGGAGGCACTGAGCTTTGCCCGTGATGCCTTCGAGCTTTCTGAGAAGTTTGACACCCCCTTCTTCATTCGTTCGAACGTACGCGTTTCCCATACCAAGACCCCTGTTGAGCTGGGTACCCGTACCGAAGTTCCTATCAAGGACTACCAAACCGATCCTGCCAAGTGGGTCATGATGCCCGCATTTGCCAAGCCGCGCCGCAAGGTGCTTGCTGCGCGCGTGAACGAGCTTCGTCGCTGGGTCGAGGATTGCTCTTACAATCGCGTTGAGCGCAATTCCGACAAGATTGGCATCATTTGTGCTGGATCTCAGTATCAGCATGTCAAGGAGGCCGCTCCTGAGGCATCCATCTTCAAGCTGGGTGTTACCTGGCCCCTTCCCGCTCAGGCCCTGCGCGACTTTGCTGCAAGCGTAGAGAAGTGCTATGTGGTTGAAGAGGGATCCGTATACCTTTCCGAGCAGGTGAAGGCCCAGGGCGTCATTCTTGACGAGTTCGAGATTGCCCTGCCCGAAACGGGAGAGGTTCATCCCAGCGATATTCGAGTGTCCCTTGGTTATGATCAGCCCGAACATCTTCCCGTTCAGGAAGACGTTCCCGGACGTCCTCCTGCATTCTGCTGCGGTTGCCCCCATCGCATTGTGTTCAAGGAGCTCAGCCGCATGAAGGCCATTGTCACGGGTGACATCGGCTGTTACACCTTGGGAGCCTTGCCACCTCTTTCCGCGATGGACGTCACGCTTGACATGGGTGCTTCCGTTTCCATGGCCCATGGCTTCGAGCTTGCGCTCGACCGTAATGAGAACCTTGACCGCCGTAGGCCCGTCGTTGCCGTTATCGGTGATTCGACTTTTGCCCATTCCGGTCTTTCAAGCCTGCTGTCCACCGTGTACAACAAGGGCGCAGGTACGGTCTGCATTCTTGATAACCGCACGACGGCCATGACGGGTCAGCAAGGCAATCCCTTCAACGGCGTCACTCTTCAGCATCGTGAATCCAACGAACTCAACCTTCCTGCCATCCTTGAAGCGCTCGGCGTTGACAAGGTGCATCAGGTTGACTCGTATGACCTGGCTGAGGTTCGTTCGGCAGTGAAGGATGCTACTGCTGCGACCGATCGTCTTGACGTCATCGTTTTCCAGCACCCCTGCGTGCTCCTAGACAAGTCGAAGAAGCCCACGTTCGTGGTTTCTGACAAGTGCACGGCCTGTGGTGTGTGTACCAAATTGGGCTGTCCTGCTCTGAGCGTAGATGCCGAGACGGGTTGTGCCGTTATCGACCAGACCCAGTGCATTGGTTGCAACCAGTGTGCCCAGTACTGCCGCTTCGACGCTATCGGCCCTTGCTAAGGAGAGTCTCATGACTAAGGAACAACAGGTATTCACGATTCTTCTGTGCGGTGTCGGCGGCCAGGGAACTATTACTGCTGCCGACATGCTTGCCAAGGTTGCCTGTGCGGCTGGCCTTGAGTGCAAGGTTTCCGAGATTCATGGCATGGCTCAGCGTGGCGGAGACGTCACCACCGTGGTTCGCTTTGGCCATGGCGTGAACACTATGGTTTGCGACGAGGGTTGTGCTGACAACATCGTTTCCTTCGAAGTGGTGGAAACCTTGCGCAACCTTCACTTCCTCAAGAAGGACGGCGTCATGGTCGTCAATGACGAAACTATCACGCCCCTTCCTGTTTTGATTGGCAACGGTGCTATGCCAAACCACGCTCGCGAGCGACTCCTTGATGTCGGCGCCACCCTTATTCCTGCTTCTCAGATTGCTCGTGAAGCTGGTACGGCCAAGTGTGCCAACGTCGTTCTGCTTGGCGCCCTCGCAGTTAGCTTGCCTTTTGAGGTGGAGCTGTGGGAGGAAGTCATCCGTAACAAGGTTCCCCCAAAAACCATTGACATCAATATTGCTGCTTTCCATAAGGGTTACGACTACGCCCAAGGTGCGTAGCGCTTCGCTCTGGATGAATCTTAACGATCAAAAACCATCACGCCCCAAGGTTACCGGGAGGCTTGCTCCTAGTCCCTCGGGGCGTCTTCATATGGGAAACCTCTTGTCCTTCATGGTTGCCAGCCTTTCGTCTGATGAGTTGGTTTTGCGTATAGAGGATCTTGACCCCCAGCGTTCGAAGCAGTGCTTCGTTGATCAGCTTCTGCGCGATCTTGAGTATTTGGGCTTCGAGTGGATTGGCAAGGTTTTGCGGCAATCGGAGCGTTCCGAGGCGTATCGACATGCGTATCAGGAGCTCGATCGTCAAGGATTGCTCTATCCTTGCTTCTGCACCCGCGCAGACCTGCATAGCGCCGATGCGCCTCATTTTGGCGAAGAGCTGGTGTATGCGAACACCTGTCGAAAGCTTACGGATTCCGAGCGTCAGCGTGCCTGGGAGTCGTCTTTCGCTCCGGGTGCACGTCGTCCGTCTTGGCGCCTTGAGGTAACTGACCAACCTTTCGTCTTTGACGACCTGTTTCAAGGGCATCAGTGTTGGCGTTTGACGGAGTCGTCTGGTGATTTCATTGTTAGACGCTCGGATGGTGTCTTTGCTTATCAGCTTGCCGTGGTCGTTGATGATGCGGCGCAGGGGGTAGGTCAGGTGGTGCGGGGGATAGACCTACTGAGCTCGGTTCCGCGTCAGCGTTATCTGCAGGATCTTCTGGGTCTTCCCAACCCGCAGGTGGGACATGTGCCCCTGTTGGTTGATGGCGAAGGTCGGCGCCTTTCCAAGAGAAATGGGGACGCATCCTTGTCGCATCTGATCGATGATCGTCATGTTGGCGCTTCGCGTATTTTTGGTCATCTTGCCTGGCTTTGCGGAATCGTTCCTGAACCGTGTTCGCTTGGTCTTGATGAACTGAGGCGCTACGCGTCTCTGGATGTTTTGAAGGGGAAGCAGAGAATCGTCTGGACTCCCTTGGTTTTTGACTAGTTTGGTTCAAGTTCAAGTTGCGAATGGCCACCATTCCTTTGGGGGAGTGGTGGCCATTCTGATTTGCTCGCTAGCGGGAGAGATACCCTAGAGAAGCCAGTTCAGTTGAGGTCCAAGCGAAAGGCAGAGGCAGTAGAACGCTGCAAAGATGACGTTCAGGCTTACGATTTGGGCCATGGCGCCATCGCGCGATTGCTGAATCAGGGGATTGAGGAACAGGGCGCGAAGCACGGGGAAGGCCCCCAGAACCATGAGTGGCAAGAATGGTGCTGCGCTGGGGGACATCAAGGCAGCAAGGATAATAATGCAGACGATCCAGACAATTACGAAGGCTTTGTAGATGCGAGGGGCCTTCTTTCGTCCAAGGCGGACAGCAAGGGTGTCGCGCTCTACAGCAGCGTCTTTTTCGATGTCGCAGGTGTTGTTTGTTGCATTGATCAGTCCAATACCAATCATGACGGGAATGGCAAACATCAGGACTTTTGCGTCGAGCTGGCCTGTCAAGGCATAGCAGCAGGCAAGCGGGATGAGCCCTCCCATGACGAATCCGCTGACAATCTCTCCGACGGGCAGGTGGGACAAGGGCACTTTTCCTCCGGCATAGAGAACCACAACTATGGCTCCGACGAGACCAATGGCCAGAGGGATCCACCCGCACTCGTAAATAACGTAGATGCCAAGAAGTCCGGCAAGCGCCAAAAGCCCAATTGCGTATGCTAAGACGGCTTTAGGGCTTACGTGGTTATAGACAAGTACGGCGTCGAACTTGTCATTGGAGGAGTTTTCCAGGGTGTCAGTTCCCTTCTTGTAGTCAAAGTAGTCGTCAAATACATTGACTGCTGATTGCATAAGCACGCAGATGGCAAAGAGCACCACTAGCATGGGAAGGCTCATTTGAGGTGAGCCCGAAATTGGTTCATTCGTGCTTGTGGATGCAAGAGTCAGAGCAGAATAGGTGAAGGCAAAGCAGCAGGCCGTGATGGTTGCCGCCCAGGTCTGTGGCGCCGCCAATTGCCAGGCTAGCTTTGGAGTCAAGGGCGTGAACTTTGCGCTGTTGGATTTCTTCGAGGTGATCATTGTTTCCTTTGCTTCAAGTCTTGAAGAATAAGGGGCTCTTCGTTGTCGAATTTGGCTCCCTGCTGGTTGTATGTGTTGTTCAATTCTAGCGGTTGGTGTCCTACTGTGAGCCAGGATGAAGTTTTACGACTCATTGAATCTGGCGCTTTCGTTTATAGATTGGTTTTGATGCTGTTTTCAGAGTGGAGTGAACGGTTGTTTTGGTGCCGTGAGCTGCGCTAAAGAATTCTCACGACGTGACGGTTTTTGACAGTTAGACCAGATTCACCCAAACTTGAAAAAATGTCCCGCAAGGGTTTCAAGAAGGGGAGCTAGATTTGAAATCCTAAATTCAAACTTATTCACAAAATCATGGGCTTTTGTGAAATCGAGCTCAATTACGAAAAAATCAATAATGAATTGAAAAAGAATTCTCCGATTGTCTTCTGGTTGCTCATTTTGCTGCCGTATACTCAGCTTCTAGCATTCTGCAAGGATTTTTGTTGGAAAGGGAATTCTGTGGAAAACAACATCCCCGAGCTCACCCCGGAGGAGCGCCAGGCTGCCTTGGACAAGGCTTTGGTTGCACGTCGTAAGCGTGCACAGGTCCGCGATGACCTCAAGTCCGGAAAGATCACCTTGGCTGAACTGATTGAGACGCAGGATGAGGTCGTCAAGCGTATGCGCGTAAGTGCCATGCTTGAAGCTCTTCCCGCAATCGGCGAAACCAAGACCAAGCGAATAATGGAGGAGTGCGGCATTGCCGAAAGTCGTCGTATTGGCGGCTTGGGCAAGCATCAGAAGGCAAAGCTCCTGGCTCGTTTGGCAAAGTAGCTAGTACAATCTATTAGCTCATCGAAAGCGACCGTTTTTCGGTCGCTTTCTTTTTTCTGCATTCGGTTTTCTTGATTTTGGGGTCTAAGTTTGCGTTCCTTTTGTAGTATTCGCACTGGAATTCCCGGGCATCTTGGAGCATACTGTTTTCAGTCTTTAACAGCGGTACAGAGAGACCGACAAGGCGCAAACATATCCTTGCCACGGCTGGCCGTGTGCAAGTCTGTCTGATTGCCCTGTCTGTCGTCGGGGCTCTTTTTTTGCCCAGGCGCAGGCGAAGCGAGTCATCCCAGGCCTTGGGTTTTGGGGAAGGTTCGCTTCGGGGCAGTCTCGCCGACGGCCTCTTCCGCATTGATGGGAGGGAGTGAACATGACCGCAACTAACGCTGATACCACCGTCGTCATGGATGCTGACGAGATTCAGAGCACTCTGGTGCGTATGGCCCACCAGATTCTTGAGCAGAACCGAGGTGCCGAAAACCTGGCATTGGTTGGCATCGTCACCCGAGGCGATCTTCTTGCCAGCCGTCTGGCACGTATCATTCGCGATATCGAGGGCGTCAATGTGCCCGTCGGATCCGTCGACATCAGCTTCTATCGTGACGATCGTCCCCGCACTGAAAACCCCCAGTTCCGCGGCGCAGACATCCTGTTCAGCCTTGAGGGCAAGAACGTCGTTCTGGTTGATGATGTCTTGTTTACTGGCCGCACCGTTCGTGCGGCGCTCGATGCTCTGTGCGACCTTGGCCGTGCCGACCGAATCAGCCTCGCAGTTCTGGTTGACCGCGGTCATCGCGAGGTCCCCATTCGTGCCGATTATGTCGGCAAGAACGTTCCCTCTTCCCATAACGAGCGCGTGCGCTTGCATCTCATGGGCGTCGATGGCGAGGACTGCGTTCTGATTACCCGCGTCGAAGAGGGCAAGCACATCGGCTCCGACCCTCTTTCCCGCTAGTTCGTTGACCATTGCCGTCTCTTGGGCGGCTTTATCTGATACCAATCCCTGATTTCGAAAGAAGGTGCTTTCCTTGGGTACTGCTACCGATCTTCTGAAGTACACCACTACGGGTAGTCGCCCGGCCGCAAAGCTGGTGCTCGAAGACGGCTCTGTCTTCTGCGGTTATTCCGTCGCAGCAGAAGGCGAAGCGTTTGGCGAAGTCTGCTTCAATACTTCGCTTGAAGGCTATCTCGAGGTAATCTCCGACCCCTCCTATGCGGGTCAGATCATCACCATGACCTATCCCCAGATCGGCAATTACGGCGTCAATCCCGATGACCTTCAGTCCGATTCCCTGGCACTGCGTGGTCTGGTCGTTCATGACATGTGCTTCACTCCTTCTAACTGGCGTAGTACTCAGAGCTTGCCTGAGTTCCTTACCCAGGCTGGCGTTGTTGCTATCGCAGGTATTGACACGCGCGCTCTGACCACTCACTTGCGCGATGTCGGTGCCCAGAAGGGCGTCATTTCCACTATCGATCTGGACGACGCTAGCCTTCTTGCTAAGGTCAAGGCTTCTGACTCCATCGTTGGCATCAATCTGGCCAAGACCGTCAGCCGTACCGAGGCCGGCCCCTTCAACGAGATGCCTGCTTCTCACGAGTTTGCCGTTGCTGCTCCCGTTGCTCCCAAGTACAAGGTTGTCGCCTATGACTGTGGCGTCAAGCGTTCTATCCTTCAGGGTCTCGTGCGCGTCGGCGCTGACCTGACCGTGGTTCCCTGGGACACGCCTGCCGAAGAAGTTCTTGCCATGAACCCCGACGGTGTCTTTTTGTCCAATGGCCCTGGCGACCCCGATGCCGTTACTGAGACCTATCATCAGGTCGAAAAGCTCATCGGCAAGGTGCCCTTGTTTGGCATCTGCCTTGGTCATCAGATGATCTCGCTGGCTTCTGGCGCAAAGATGGAGAAGCTCAAGTTCGGTCATCGTGGCGGCAATCAGCCTGTCATGAACCTGCGTACGCAGCGTGTTGAGATCACCGCTCAGAACCATGGCTTTGGTCTGCT
>JAUNOE010000044.1 GCA_030537255.1 Coriobacteriia bacterium | reverse complement strand
GTCGAGAGCAGCGCTACCTGGCCGCCCACCAGGCGCTTGAGAGCCTGTGTCGCGCCGAGGGCGTTCCCGTCTCCGAGGGACGCATCGTCACGGCCCATACGCAGAATGACCGTGTCGAGGGTTTTTACATGCGTTCAATCAAGGGAACGGGTCCGGGCGGTTTCCGCTCTATGCTCTACGTCAATGGTCCCGTAGTGCGTCCGCTGCTTGACGTTTCGCGCAAGCAACTACGTGATTTCCTTCATGATCGCGCCGCCGCAGACGAGCCAATGTGTCGTGATGGGGAAGGCTTCCTGTGGCGCGAAGATGCCACCAACGCACATCTCGACCGCTTCCGTGCCTACGTGCGCGCCCGCGTGGTCCCTGCGTGCGAGAGCCGCAACCCGCGACTTTTCGACACCTTGACGCGCACCATGAACCTGATTGCCGACGAGGACGACTACCTGGATTCCTTGGCGCGCGAGGTGTTTTCTGACCACGTTGAGCTCTTGGACGCGCCTGGTCCTGATGCCACGGTGGTGGGGGCGCATCTGGCTCCGGAATTCGGGGCTGCTGCCGTGGTGCTGCAGCGTCGTTGCGTGCTGGCCGTGCTGCAGACCTTCTTGGGCGCTGAGGCTCGTATCGAGGCGGCAACGGTGGATGCCGTTCTTGCCGCTTTCGATGAGGAGGGTTTGCCCAAGAGCGGCTATGTTGCCAACGTCCAAGGAGACTTGGCCGTCAGCTCCAACAAAAGGGGAGTGCTCATTGAGCCGATGACCGAGTTCCGTGCCCGCCGCAAGCGCTGATTCCCCACTCGGGTCAAGCAGCGGTACCATCAGAATCCAAACATGATGCGCCTTGCGGCTGCGCTGCGGTCCCCCATGTGCGCAACGAACAAATAGACAAGCGTTAGGCACCTCCTGGGAACGCACCCTGGTGGTCCTCTTTCAGAAAAGGAGTCCTCGTGGCAATTCAGAAGCTTCCTCTGAACGTCGTTCTGGCATCGGGTAGCCCTCGTCGTAAGCAGCTACTTGAAGATGCGGGAATCAAGTTCGTCGTGTATCGCCCTACGCAGGAGGTCGACGAAAGCCTGGAACCCGACGATATGAAGGATCCTGCTGGAGCCGTGAAGAAGCTCGCCGAGCGCAAGGCGGGTGCCGTGGTGCAGGACATTCTGTCTCAGAATCCCAAGGGTGCTGGGCTCATTATTGGCGCTGATACCACGGTGGTCCTCGATGGCGAGATGATGGGCAAGCCCTATTCGGCCGATCACGCCCGCGAGATGCTGCGTAAGCTTTCCGGTCGTACTCACGAAGTGATCACGGGCGTGTCCCTGTGGCTCGTCATGTTGGGCGACCCCACCGAAGACCAGCCCGAAGGCACGGTTTCCATGGGCTTCAGGAGCTTCCACGAGACTAGCCAGGTCACCTTCAAGGAGCTGACTGACGATGACATTCGTCTGTACGTTGCTACGGGCGAGACCATCGATAAGGCTGGTGCCTATGCCATCCAGGGCAAGGGTGCGGCGCTCGTTGATCACCATGAGGGCGACTACAACAATATCGTGGGTCTGCCTGTCGATCGCTTGGTCGAAGCCTTCCCCGACATCAAGAATGGCTACATCGAGGTCGAGGTGCCCGAAGCCGAAGGCGAGTAGCCGCTGCCGCTGCGGTAGGGAGGGCGACAGGCCAGGACGCTATGCTCCGTACGGCAGATAGCATCTGCGTGGTCCCGCTTCATGGGAGAGGACCTTTGGGTGATGAGTTCCGCTTCGTTTTGAGCGCACGCCACTTGGTGGAGATTGGCTGAAATCACCCGTAAGGCTACATACTATTTACCTAGATGCCAGAGTGTATTTGCTACACTGGCTAACCGTATATCCCTAGATGCCCGGAGTGCGATCTTACGGGCATCGTCGTTTTCAGGAAGAAGGAACCCGTGGAAGAAATGCACCCGCATCTCAAGGAGGTTCTCTTTACCGAGGACGCGATTCGTGAGCGCGTTGCTGAAATGGGCGCTCAGATTACTGCCGACTACGCTGACAAGGAGATTGTCTTGATCAGCGTGCTTCGTGGTGCTGCCATCTTCATGTCGGATTTGGCTCGCGAAATCAAGCGCCCCATCGAAATGGACTACATGGCCGTTTCCTCATACGGCGATGGGGCCAAGAGCTCGGGCGTCGTGCGCATCCTCAAGGACCTCTCCGGAGACATCGAAGGCAAGCATGTCCTCATCGCCGAGGACATCTTGGACTCAGGTCTGACCCTGCGTTATTTGCAGAAGTATCTGAGCTCTCGCAATCCTGCCTCCATCGAGGTTGCAACGCTTTTGCGCAAGAAGACCCGTGCCCAGGCAGACATCAAGTGTCGCTATGTTGGCTTCGAATGCCCCGATCAGTTCATCGTCGGTTACGGCTTGGACTATGCGGAACGTTATCGCAACCTGCCCTACATCGGCATCCTCAAAGATGGAATCATTCAGGACTAGCGTCCTGGTAAAGCAAGCACTGGCACAGTAAGGAACTACATGCCAAAGAACGACAAACAGCGCAAGGGTAAGCAGCCCAACATGCGCTCGAGTATTGCCACGGGACTAATCTTTTTGTTGATCGGCATCTTCTTCATGACGATGATGTCGCGTTCCCTGGCACCCAACAACGGCATCACGGAAACCGATTCGCTCGTTTCGTCGGAGTTCATGCAGGCCGTCGACCAAGGTCGCGTGGAGACCGCAGTCTATGACACGGGTGCCCAGACCATCTCGGGCGTCTACTATCCCGCAAGTACTGCCGGCGCATCCATCTCGGGTGCCTTCAACGAGGGCTTTGATGCCTTGGGTGCAGCACTGGGATCGGTCACCAACAATGGTAAGCGTCTGTCCACCATCGAGACCACGACTCTTGACTCCAGCGAGCTGGGTTCCAAGCACAACTACACCTGTGTGTGGGTTGGCCAGAACTCGCTCGATGCCATCATGGCCTCGCACTCCGAAATCCAGTACAGCCAGACCTTGGCGAGCCCCTGGGGTTCCATCCTTCTGAGTGTCCTGCCCATGCTGTTGGTATTCGGCCTGTTGATCTACTTCTTCACGCAGATGAACAAGGCAAACGGCCAGCAGATGCAGTTCGGCAAGAACAAGGCGAAGAAGATGATTCAGGAGCGCCCTGACGTCAAGTTTGCTGACGTTGCTGGCGTTGATGAAGCCGTCGAAGAGATGCAGGAAATCAAGGACTTCCTGGCAAATCCCGCCAAGTACCAGGCCATGGGCGCCAAGGTGCCCCGCGGTTGCTTGCTGGTTGGCCCTCCGGGCACGGGCAAGACGCTTTTGGCCCGTGCTGTTGCAGGCGAGGCCGGCGTTCCCTTCTTCAGCATTTCTGGCTCCGACTTCGTTGAGATGTACGTCGGCGTGGGTGCTTCTCGTGTCCGTGACCTGTTCAAGGAAGCCAAGGAAAACGCTCCTTCGATCATCTTCATCGACGAGATCGACGCCGTCGGTCGTCAGCGTGGCGCCGGCTTGGGCGGTGGCCACGACGAACGTGAGCAGACCCTTAATCAGCTGCTGGTCGAGATGGACGGCTTCGAGAACAACGATTCCGTCATCCTGATTGCGGCAACCAACCGCTCTGACGTCCTTGACCCCGCACTGCTTCGTCCCGGCCGTTTCGACCGACAGATCGTGGTGGACAACCCCGACCTCAAGGGTCGTCGCCGCATCCTGGACGTTCACGCTGCAAACAAGCCCATGGGCTCCGATGTCGACCTTGATTCGTTGGCTTCGCTTACCCCTGGCTTCAGCGGTGCCGAGCTGGCCAACCTGTTGAATGAGTCCGCTCTTCTGGCGGCTCGTCGTGGTCAGAAGATCATTACCAACAAGGAAGTCCAGGACTCCATGGAGCGCGTGATTGCTGGTCCCGAACGCAAGGGCCGCATCCTCTCTGAGTCCACTCGCAAGACGCTGGCCTATCACGAAAGCGGCCATGCCTTGGTTGGTCATCTGCTCCCTCTGGCTGATCCTGTGCATAAGATCACGATCATTAGCCGCGGTAGGGCTCTTGGCTACACGCTGAGCATTCCTGCCGAAGACCAGGTGCTCAACTCTCGTAACCAGATTCGTGACGAGCTTGCCGTGTTCCTGGGCGGTCGCGTTGCAGAGGAAATCTTCTGCGAGGACATCACCACGGGCGCTTCCAACGACCTGGAACGTGCTACCAAGATGGCTCGCTCCATGATTACCACCTACGGCATGAGCGAGCGTTTGGGTCACCAGATGTTTGGCCAGCCCAACCACGAGGTGTTCCTGGGCCGTGATTACGGCAATACTCAGGATTACTCCGAGGAAACCGCTCGTCTCATCGACGAAGAGGTTTCGGCTCTCATGCGCGAGGCCCACGACCGTGCCTATGAGATTCTGACCCTCCACAAGGATCAGATGGACCTCATGGCAAGCGTTCTTCTTGAACGCGAGACCGTCGATGGCGAAGCCTGCCAGGCTCTGCTCGACAATCGTTGGTCTGAGTTCCTGGCCAAGGAAAAGGCCGACCGCGAGGCCAAGCTTGCTTCCGGGGCTATCGCAAGCCCCGCTGCCCCCGCACAGGAGGCTGCCCCAGTTGAGGCTCCTGCCAAGGAGGTGCCTGCGCACGATGGCAGGGAATCCACTCCGCCACCAAGTGCCTAGCATCCAAGGGCGGGTGATCCGAGTTGCTTTGAGCCACGTCGTTGGCCACCTTTGCTGGACGCACCTGTAACCGCTGGAACTAACACGACAAAGGCCGGAATCGGTAAGCTCCGATTCCGGCCTTTGCTATAAAGTGACTTACGTAGACAAACGAAAGGAAACTTCGATGATTTGGCACTGTGGCGCCTTTGACTTTGATACGCGTAACCCTGTCATCATGGGCATCTTGAACGTAACTCCCGACTCCTTTAGCGATGGCGGCTCCTATGCCGACGTCGACGAAGCCGTGGCTGCTGCCAAGCGCATGATTGACGAAGGTGCCCTCATCATTGATGTGGGAGGCGAATCGACGCGTCCTGGCGCCGCCCCCGTATCCGTCGAAGACGAACTCGCTCGCGTCCTTGAGGTGGTTCGTCGTTTGGCTTCGGAGGGTATTTGCGTCAGCGTCGATACGCGCCATGCGGCCGTTGCTGAGGCTTGCGTGGCTGCGGGAGCGGCCATCATCAACGACGTCACCGGCTTCCGTGACCCAGCCATGGTTGAGGTGGCCAAGGGGTGTGATGCAGGTTTGGTCGTCATGCATATGCAGGGTGACGACCCGCGCACCATGCAGAAAGAACCCACCTATGAAGACGTGGTCGTCGAGGTCTGTGACTATTTGCGTATGCGTGCTGAGGAGCTAGAGGCCGTAGGCATCGCACGCAACCGTATCTGCCTGGACCCTGGCCCAGGCTTTGGAAAGACGGCGAAGCAGACCATCGAACTCATGCGTAACTTCAATGCCTTGGTTCGCCTGGGGTACCCCACCATGGTTGCTGTCTCACGCAAGAGCTACATTGGCTACGCTTATCACATTGACGAACCCCAGGAGCGCGACGAGGCGTCTGCCGCCGAAGCAGTCATGGCGTGTGAGCTGGGCGCCTTCGTTATTCGTGCCCACAATGTCTCAGTCCATGTAGCCGCCCTGAAGGAAAACCTGCGCCCCTATGCCCTTATTGGCATGGGCTGCAATGTGCCCCTGGTCGCTGACGAGGGCGAGGAGCTCGAGGGCAAGAAGGCCATGCTGAACCAGGCGCTGATGGAGATGTGTCTGATGCCCGACACTCAGCTGATCGACCTGTCCGACTTCTATGAAAGCGAACCTGCCTATGTAGAGGATCAGGACAGCTTTGTGAATGCCGTTGCCCTGATCCGTACTGGCTTGCCGCCTCAGGAGCTGCTGAAGTACCTCAACACTATCGAAGACTCCTTGGGTCGCGTGCGTACCGTGAAGAACGGTCCACGCACGTGCGATTTGGACATCCTGGACTACCAGGGCTACGTTTCCGATCTGGACGTGCTGACGCTGCCCCACCCGCTCATGTGCGAGCGGGACTTCGTCGTCCGCCCTCTTCTGGACATTCTTCCCAATCACGTCCTGTCTGATGACACCGTGGTCTGTCTGGATACCGTTACCGTGGGAAAGGCGCACAAATGCTAGACGAATGGAACTTGCATACCTTTGAGGAAATCGACTCTACCAACGAACGCGTGAAGGCATGCTTGCGCGAAGGTGCGAATGAGGGCTACGTCGTGGCCTCCTATAGGCAAACGGGAGGTCAGGGTCGTCAGGGAAGGGATTGGTCGAGTCCCGTTGGTGGCCTGTACATGTCCTTCGCCTTGCGTCCTGCGTTGGCTTTGGAGCAGCAGCTTACCTTGCCGCTGGTTGTCTGTCTTGCCGTGAGGGAAACGTGTCGTAAGGTTTTGGACATTCATGACGTTCAGATCAAGTGGCCCAACGACTTGCTGTGCCGTGGTGCCAAGATTTGCGGCATCTCCACCGACAAGGTGGGCGATGGCCTGTGCATCGGTATTGGCCTCAATGTGTTTAGGCCCTGCGGTGAGGCAACGGCAAGCGACCGCTACCAGTTTGGCTATACCGCTGAGCTGGGTTCCGTTGACGCTCCTGCCTATGTGGACGCCGACGGTCTGGTGGGCTCCCAGATGATCCTGCTTGAGCAGTTGCAACGGAGCTTGCTTGAGGAATTCCGCTCTTACTACGAGCGTTGGCTTGCAGGCGGTTTTTCTGCCTTTATGGATGAATATGCCCAGGCTATGTACAACGTGGGAAACTATGTGGCGCTTGAGACCATTGACGGAACCTTGACCTGTGAGGGTCTGGTGCGTGGTGTTGATGCCGAAGGAAAGCTGGTGGTGGAGCGCAGGGACGGATCCCTCTATCGTGTCCATTCGGGTGAAATCCACGTAGCCAGCAAGCCCGTGGCAGAGTGATTCTGAGGCTGAGCCTTGTTCCGAGCTGAGCCCCTCTTGCAAAAAGGGGACAGGAGCCTCCTGCGCTAAAGGACTGCAACCCAAGCTGGGGTATGCCAAATTTCCATTAGGTGGTAAGGGCCTGGTGCCGGAAGCGTTTCGGTGCCAGGCCCATTTGCGTTTCGCCTTGATTTGGCTAAAGAATGAGTGCCTTTACGCCAATGAGCACCAGTACCACGCCGCCGACGATGGTGGCCTTGTTGCCCAGCTTGTGACCGAAGCTTTTGCCTAGGGCCAAGGCAATGCAGATGCACAGGAAGGTGACCACGCCAATCAGGGCGGAAGCGCTGAAGGGTTCTACGGAAAGGGCCGCAAAGCTAAAGCCGACGCCGAGCGCGTCGATGCTTGTTGCGATTGCTTGCAACGTTAGGGTCCAAAGCGTCAGGTCTTTGCCGTCGCTTTCTTCGTCTTCTTCATGGAGGGCATCCCAGATCATCTTTGCACCGATGTAGGCCAAGATCAGGAAGGTGACGATGCCCGCATACTGACTGATGAATCCGGCCACCAAGCTGCCCGCAAAGTAGCCCACGAGGGGCATGGCAAACTGGAAGAGGCCAAAGAACAGGGGCATGAGAAGCGAATGTTTGAAGCTGAGGCCCTTATGTACAAACATGTTGGACAGGGTCACGGCAAAGGCGTCCATTGCCAAGGCGATGCCGAGCACGATGATTTCTGCAAGAGACATAAGCTACCTCTTCCTTCGCTTGAGCTGATTTCGTTTGGAGCAGGGCAAACAAAAAGACTCACGGCAGACGTGTGCAATTGTCTGCCGTGAGTCTCGTTAATTAAGGTTGCGCCAGGCCCATCGGGCCAGTGTGTTGACGAACCGCAGGTATTGCCTGCGAACTACTCCCTCACTTCGCAGGCAATGCTATCACAGAGGGCTATTCGGCTCCAGGCGGCTTGCCACTCTACGATGGCTTGTTGGATGTTGAGTCTGCTGGTGGTATTGTTCTTAAGTTACGGACGAATAAGAAGAACTATGAAACAGGCGAGGATCGCGTTATATGAGCATTGAGCATTTGGGCACGGAGAATAAGCGAGCGAACCTGGCTGGCAGTGATGGGCAGCCTTCCGGGGGAAACGCCGAGAGGCGCTCTGTCCCTAAGGGTGGTTCCTCTGGCGCGGAAGGCGACAGCAAGGCAGGTGGCAGCGCCAAGACCTTGAGGATGGGCTCGGCACCCGTGCCTACCCTGCTTTTGGAGTTTGCCATTCCTTCCATTGCCGGCATGCTTATCAACAGTGCCTACAACGTTATTTCCGCAATGTTCTTGGGTCAGGCCATGGGCTCGACCGGCTTGGCAGTCACTACGGCGGCCTTTCCGTTGACCATGTTGTTCATGGCTCTGGCCATGTTGGTAGGCAATGGTGGCAATGCTCTGGCAGCGCTCAGGCTTGGTCAGGGCATGCATGGTGAAGCCGAGCGTGTGCTGGGAAACACTTTCAGCATGGCAGTGGCTCTGTCGGTGTTCCTCGCGGTGTTTGCCACCATTCCTCCCTGCATGGAGCTCTTGCTTTCGGTATCGAGCACCACGCCCGACATCCATGACCTCACGCGTAACTACGTCTGGATTCTTTCGGTCGGTGTCATCTTCCAGATTATTGGCATGGGCATCAACAACTTCATTCGTACGGCAGGCGCTCCCAATCGCGCTTTGGCGACCATGGTCATCGGTGCCGTGAGTTGCATCTTCTTGAGTTGGCTGTTCGTCATGGTCCTGGGTTGGGGCGTCGAAGGCTCGGCTTTGGCTACGCTTTTGGGCCAGGCCATCAGTTGTATCTCGGTGCTGTGGTACTTCCTGCTTACTCCGGGCGTGCCCATGAAGCTGCGCCGTGGATGCCTGAAGCTGAAGGCGTCCTTGGTCAAGGAGATCCTTGCGCTGGGTCTGGCGAGCTTCTGCATCCAGATCGCGGGCTGTGTATGCAGCCTTCTGGTGAACTACCAGCTGGTAACCTACGGCGCCGCATCGCCCATGGGCGCAGAAAACGCGCTGGCGGCCATCGGCGTTGTCAACCGTTGTGCAGGACTGGCGTTCATGCCTATCATCGGCGTGGCCGCCGCTTCCCAGCCCCTTATTGGCTACAACTATGGTGCGGGTCTCATTGGACGTGTCCGCCAGGCGTTGGGTTTCGCCATCCTGTATGCCTCGGTGGTGGGCTTGTTCATGTGGGCGATCGTGCATCTGTGGCCCAACGAAATCGTGCAAGCGTTTGGCGTTGCTCCCGACTATCTTGACCTCACCGTGTTCGCCCTGCAGTTCCAGATGCTGCTGATCGCCTTCATTGGCGTTCAGGTGGTGGTGTCGAACTACTTCCAGTCCACCGGTCAGCCCGTCAAGTCAATCGTGCTTTCGCTGACTCGCCAGGTGATCTATCTGATTCCCGCCCTGGTTCTGCTGCCATTGCTCTTGCCCCTGTTATTTCCGATCGATTCGCTGTATGCCCTATTCCTTGCTTGGCCGGTTGCCGATGGTCTAGCGGTTATCACTGCAACGGTGTTTTGCTTGGTGGAGCTCAGGCGCCTAGGTAAGCTCGAGCGCGGTGAAATCACCGACCGCTATGCGGGCGGCGGTGCTCATTAGCAAGCTCCATAGGTGTTCTCTCTGTGTGCCTCTTTTTCGATGTTTCGGAGAGGGGCATATCTGTTTACGGCTTTTCTTGACGAAAAATCAACGCGTTCATCTTTGCGCGAAGCTTCTGCGTCCTTACTATTTACGCGTATTGTTTTTTGTCCAAGTCTTGTTTGGTCAACAAAGTTGCAAGGCTGGGCAGGTACGTCCGTCCTAGCACGGACAAGGAAGGATTCTCATGACTGCTGCCGTTGCTGGAGCAAAGGCCCGCTCTCGTTCCCGTTCTGTCGTCTATGTGGCGCTTTCGGTTGTTCTGATGGCTGTTGGAGCCTGGGTCACCGTTCCCTTTGGCCCCATTCCTTTCACGTTGCAGACCTTTGCCGTGATGTTTGCCTTGTTTGCACTTGCTCCCGTTGAGGCTCTGGCCGCCATTGCTTGCTATCTGGCCCTGGGCGCAATCGGCTTGCCCCTGTTCGCTGGCTTCAAGGGCGGTCTTGCCGCACTGGTTGGTCCTACGGGTGGCTTCCTGGTGGGCTTTCTGGTTGCCGCAGGCGTTGCGCTTGCTTGTGGTCAGATTGCCCGCAAGGTCGCCTTCTTCAACGCCGGGGAGTCCAAGAGCTTCCTGGGTACCAAGATTGCCGCCGGCGATCTTGCTCGCAGCATCCTTATGGGCGTTGTCTTTCTGGTGGTCCTCTACCTCTTTGGCTGGGCATGGCTTGCCATTTCCGCTGGCATGAGCGCCGAGGCCGCCTTTGCGGCTGCTGTTGCCCCCTTTGTGCCCATCGATGCCTGCAAGATGATTCTTGCCGTGATCGTTGCTCAGGCTGTTCGTTCCGCAATCCGTTAGGTCTGTGGTAGCATCCAACAAGTTGCCCTATAAGGAGGGCCAAGGTGGGAGGGGGAGCAGTAATGCTGCTTACCATTGATGTGGGTAATACCCAGACCGTCATCGGCGTCTATGATGGCGGCGGATTGGTTCATATGTGGCGCATTGCCACCAACACGGGCTATACGTCTGATGAGTTGCGTATCAAAGTGCGCGCGCTGTTCGATGCAGATGGCATTGACGCATCGGGGGTCAAGGGCGCCATTCTTGCCTCGGTCGTTCCCCCTATGACCCACAACTGGGAAAAGGTGATCTGCCGATCCTTCGGCGTTGATGCCGTGGTCGTTGGCGTTGACAACTGCCGTCATTTGCTGGGTTTGGGCGAAAACGAGTTCTCCGAGCTAGGTGCCGACCGTGTTGCCGATGCTGTGGCCGCAAAGAACAAGTTTGGCTGCCCCGTCATTGTGGTTGATTTTGGTACGGCGACCAACATAGAGGTCGTTGACAAGGACGGCGTTTTCCGTGGGGGCATCATTGCTCCGGGCGTGGAGACCTCCATGCGCACCTTGGTCACCCGCGCGGCTCTTCTGTGTTCGGTGGAGCTGGAGGACCCTGGCGTGTCCATCGGACGCAACACTTCCGAGGCAATCCAGGTTGGCGTGGCCGTAGGCGAGGCTGCTCGCATCGATGGCCTGGTCGAACGGATCCAGGAAGAGCTGGGCTACCCCTGCCGCGTGGTTGCCACGGGTGGATTGGCTCATCGCATTGCCCCCATGTCTCACACCATTGATGAAATCAGTCTTGAGCTCACGCTTGAGGGCCTGCACATCATTCACGAAGACCTTGTCCATGAGCGCTAGTTTCTTCGGATCTCCTTCTTGAGGGAGGCTCCTAAGATTCTCTTGGATGTCAGCGGTCGTCGTGTTTACGAAGCCTCCGCTTCTTGTCCCCTTATGGGGTCCAAGAAGCGGGGGCTTCTTTTTGTTGAGGATTCTTTGCCGCGGATGCGCTTGGGCTGAAGCTTCTTTCCAATCGGTGCCGTTTCACCGCCGTATGGGGGAAGAACGAAAAGAGGGACTTGTGTGAATTCTAGAATGGTCAAAAATGCGAGCTCCAACCAACGGGAGCCGTGAAGTACCACAAAGGACTTTCAGGGACAGGAGATTCCAGGTGCCTACGGATATCGAAATCGCACAGGCTGCCACGCCTCAGGACATCAACGCAATTGCCGCAAAGGCGGGGATTCCGGAGAACTACGTTGAGTGCTATGGC
>JAUNOE010000043.1 GCA_030537255.1 Coriobacteriia bacterium | reverse complement strand
TTTTTATCACTCGATATTCAAGGTAACGCTCTTCAAGATCGAAACTAACGGCCTGGAGCAAATCGAACTTGCGACAAATAACGGTCGGATTCTGAGTCCAATTAATGACTTGCTGGAAATCATTCGACTGGAAACCCAGAGCCTCAACTTCTTTCTCGAAACTGCGCTCGAGCATATTGGAAACGATCAAATCGACACGAAAACAGAGCTCGTCAATGAGGCAACAATAGCCGACTGCCACACATCCCCAGACGAGCCTCAGCCAAAAGAAACCTCACCAAATAAGACAACGAAAAAGAAGTCAAAAAAGCAACCACCAAAGCAGCCTGAAAACCCAACGCCAGCAGAAACAAACTTAAGCGTCATTATCCATCCTCTTTTTATTACAACGATGGTCTTCTTTTTCTATATGCCGCTAAATATGTCAGCACCCCTGATTGTCATGGCGCTCGTCTGCATCGCTGCTGCAGTCATTGTGGTTAAAAAGAAGTGCCGTAATTGCGGAATATTAAGATCCTGCACGACCACCGTTGCACTCTTCGCCCTAACATCCATAACGGCAACAACAGCAATACGAATTGCGCAATTACTTTACGAGATTCACTACTATGGCAACCCTCTAAGCCCCACAACCGACAATTTGAGCCCATTAGATTACCTAGCAACAACACCACTACCATCAACGGAAATACTTCTTCCAGCAATGCTGGTTTCAGTCGGAATTGGGTCGCATCTCTTGGCCAAACATATGCCTAAACAAAATCCCATAGACAAGGGTGCCAAATGGAGGCCATATCTTTACGGCCTCATCATCTATTTAACATGGATAGCTGTTTGCGTAATCCCATTCGGAATGGCGCCTTTCTTCATTCTTCTCGGCATAGCGAGCGCAATTGGTGGACTCATCTCCCTTGATCTTTTCTCGTCGATAATAGACTGTTGTGTGGGGCTAATCTTTGGAGGCTTCTTCATCATGTGTTCGATGTGCCTAATCGAACCAAAGGGTCCACGACTAAAACGATGGAGCAATTGCGTACTAAGGGCACCATGGTTAATACTTAAAGAGCTCGGAGCGCCTGTCGAAAGCCCCTTAACAAGCGAGACAACCCCACAAGGCGATTAAGGCGTCTACACACAAAAGCGATGTTAAGCCAGAACAGACACGCATCCTCATCCGAACGCAATGAGACCCCGGAGTATGGCTGATTACTACGGGGTCTTCTCCTTCCCTACCGGCACTCCATCAAGAGAAGGAGGCCCATCGCAATAGCTCATGGCATAGTGCGCAAGCCCATACCAGAGAAAAGTGATAGTGGGATTCGACTTCGACGGAACGACCAGCCGTAATACAGATTGTCACAGGGAGGCCCCCCAACATGAACTACGTTGAGGGGCCTCCCTGTGACCAGGCAATCCCGTAGGCTAATACTCGTCCTAGACGCTGATGGATCTAAAACAAACTATGAAAGAGAAACAGTTTTGACGAAATCATCTAGGGTAGCTCCATCGCACTTAAAACCAAGCACGGCGTAGCTGTATTCCGATCCGTCACCCAACAATAGGGCCTTTTCCTTCAATGTTTCGCCTTTCGTTTTCACCCTAATGTTCCAAATGGCGTATTCCCCGCCCTCGACCTTTCCCTCTTCGAGCTGCTCGACTGTGGTCTTAGTATTCGACTCTGGGCACATGACAAGCGAAGCTAGCGCCGCTGCCGCACGAATGCTGCCAGCTTCGTCTGGCATATTCCTTCCGTAATAAACGCTCATGCCGTCTTTGCCAGAATAAATGTTCATGCTGTCTTTGCTGGAATCAGAAGTAAAGACAGCAGACCCTACACCGCTATTGTTTGATTTGGAAGTTTGACCCTTCCATGACGAAGGAACCTTCATCGTCATACTCTCAAACGCAACCTCCTTGGTGAGAAGACTCTCCTGTACCGCGTCATTTTCCGCCTGAGCGACATCGGCTTTCCCTCCAGGGGACGTATCTTTCCCATCCTGCTGCGATCCGCACCCAAATAGGCCGAAAGACAAAACAAATACAGCAGAAACAATAGCGAAACTAAACACCTTGCTCTTCATGAATAATCTCCTCCTAAATACAAGACAACGAATTCGCCAAAATAGACGGATCAAAGTCAGAGCGACTAGCTCACATTCGTCCACCATTCGTAACTGATGCTGCCATCGGAAACATCGTATTGCGGACGTCCGTTATAGGAGCTCAAATAGCCCGTAACGCTTATCCATGAGGAAGGTCCGAGTTGATTCAGCATTTCAGAAAAGTCGTCGTAATCTTCGGCCCAGATAAGCAAGGTGAACCCGGATTTGCCCGGATAAGCAGAGCCGACATCTACAAAAATCGGCATGCCCCTCGAATCCTTAGCCTGATAGACATTCACCACGGGACCAGCAAGCTTAGCCCTTTGCCCAACACGTTTTAACGCGTTGTACCAGCGATTTTTCTCAGGGAGATTCTTTAGCTCGGGAACATTGCTCACGGGCCAGCGAGAATCATCGTAGCTTGGCGTATATCTAGGAGAGCTAGGCGAAGGCGAGCTCGAAGCCTTGGAAGATGCGGTCGATTGATGACTCTGGGTCGAACTGGAACTGGAGCCAGAACTACCACACCCGCATAAACCGAAGCACAGTATTAGCCCAAGAAGAGCAGAGCAAACACGTAAAGCTATTCGCCTAGATTCGTCAGTTCCGCTATACAACATTTCCGTCCAATCAAATGAGGTGCTCGACGACTATTGAGGGTCGAGGCCATAGGCCCTACCGATATCGGCCGTCACCGACGACTTCAGACGCTCTCCGTAATAAACCTTCACCGTGCAAGGTTTTTGCAAGAAGTAAGAAATGGGTTCCGCATACCACAATTTCATTCGCTCATCCAAACCAGATTCCGAAATCGGTCCACCCTTTCCATTCGTGTAAGACCAGCCTGGCCTGAGCTTGATGTAGAGGGTCACCCCATCGCCATCATCTTTCCAGTCGCAGTACGTAATACCGCCATCACGTTTCTCGTCAGAACAGACAGCATCCAGGTAACTCTTCTTGTTGGACTTATTGGCCTCGAAAGCAGAATCCTGAACGTAGCACATTGCCGCGTAGGCCTTTTTCGCGTCATCTTCGGTAACAGAAGAGGGCAGACCTATATAGGTGCCCAAAAGTCCAATTTTTGTACCTACAAAACAAATCACTGGCCTTCCAGTTTTTTCGGCAAGCTTGCTAATGCGAGACTGCTCCTCCCCCGTCATACGCCAAATCATTGATTCCCCTGCTTTGTAGGCAAGAGTAGCCATGACGGCAATGCCGGAGTCATTCACCGAGGTTTTCCAGTTTTTGATTAAGCTGTCTTTCTTTTTCCAGCTCTTCATAGTCTCGTCAACTAGCACCTCGGCCCGTTTGCGAACCGTAATGTTGACCACTTGATTTGGATCATCAATCACGAGAGACTCATTGGCTTCAGGGTCGGTAGCCACTACCTCGTAATTCTTTTTGAGCTTCTTTTTCGAAATACTGACGGACTTTGCGTTGGAGTCAACCAGACGAATCGTCCACTTGTCTGACGAGTTCTGAACCATAGCCTTCGCCTCGACGGGATCCATACCCACAACATCCGGCATCTTGGTATGCGAGTTAATCTGAATCCAGAAATAGATTCCCGAAAGAACGAAAACGAGTGCAAAAACCACTCCCAGGATCATGAACGGGACCTTGTTTCCTGCCTTCTTTCCAGCAGTAGCAGTATTTTGGCCCGATGCCAAAACGGGAACAAAATCCCGCCCAGGGCCGCCATTGGCTCCGAGCGACTCCGCCCCGCTTCCTGAATCGGCTGCCATCGAGGGAGGAGCCGTGACGGAAGGCGAAACGGTCGCGCCTTCAGGCGTGAAAGGCGCTGCACTCTCTTCCCCCAGCATTTGCCTGCGTTCTAGCTTTCTTCAATTCCTCCAAAGAAAAAGTCTTACCGCACGTTTCGCACGTGCAGGACTCGAAGCCTACGTCCAATGCAAGGCTGCCCCCGCATTCGGGACATGTCATCTTCTTGGCCATCCCAACTCCTTTGCCCATTGGTTCTCTCCTGGCAAAGAATGAATGATGTGATCAAATCCCATTTCCCAATGAATCCAAATGGAAACCGCAACTACCCTATTCCGTACAGCTTCTTTTCGTTGTCGGTCAATTCGTGACCAGAAACAGTCTCGCTTGCCTTGGATTTGAGCTCCCCGACACTCCAAACGGGGCTTACGAAACATCCCGTCTTCAAACGAAGGAGCACCTTGTCCCCAGATTCAGAAGCAAGGAAGCCAAACCCGATGCAACTTTGCAGGGAGAGAGATTCGTCGCTCAGGCTAAATACAAGCAACGACGATTCGCCCAGAGACGAAGCGAACTCATTGTTTCCAAACCTCAAATCAGCCCTTGCGTACACCTTGCTCCCGTCCTTCGAATAAGACATGTTCGCAATCGCACACCCCTCAGGCACGGAAACAGTCGACTCTTCCCTACCCGTTTCAACGTTCAACATATGGCATACGTTTTTTGAATCCTGGACAATAAGATGCTTTCCGTCAGGAGAAAAGGAATCGTAGAAGCCCTGCTTTATATCAAGGGAGGCATGCCATTTCTCTTCACCAGATAGCGCATCGACCCCATACAGGGCGCTGTCGTTGCCCCATACGACGAATAGACGCCCATCAGGGGAAACGCTTGGCAGGTCCAAATCGGTCTTAGAATCGCCCAATTTCAGCTTTCTGGATTCCTCCCTATTTCCCACCCCAGAAATAGTGCTAGAAAAATAACGGGAGCCATCTCCTGCCGTCCAAAGAAGGCCACTTTCAGACCTGGCCATCGATGCCACGGCATTGCTTCCGCGGGTGGCAAATTCACCCACTACGTTCAACGAATCCAAATCAAGGCAGACAAGACCAACCTTTTTCGAGGCACCCAAATAAACATAGGCCGAACCACCCTCGGTCTGCCGAATTCGAACATCTGAGCAATCCAGCCCCTTCTCCCAGTAAGGCGAAGCCCAACTCGACAGCACCTGATCGCTCGTCAGATCAAATAGCCAGATTTGAGTTGGGTGGGCCTTGTCCCCCGTATCCCACAACAAAAGCCTGGATGGACTGTCCTTGACGAACGCAAAACCGGCGTTTTCTGGAGCAGAGAACGAAATCCCAAATGCACTCAAGTCGATTGTCCGATCGATAGAGAAATCCGACCCCTGGTAAACGCATAGGGTCTTCGGAGACGAGAGCAGCTTTAGAGCACGCTTTGCAACAGAACTGTCGAGGTCACCATTGGCCTTGGCGAAATAGAGAAACGACCCGGACGAAGTGGCATCGTTCGGCCCGCTCGCAGCCAGGCTTCTATCACAGTTCGCATACAATGGCGCGCTCGACGGGGTATCGCATGCCTCTATCCCCTCAATCGATTCCGGCGAAACCTCCTGACGGTACACGACCATGCGCCCAGACTCATCCGAACGAGATACGGCCAAATATTTCATTTCTCCGGAAAACCCAAAAACAGCTCGGGACAATCCGGACGAAGAAGAAACAGAGCCCGTTCTTGCACAAGCGAGTTTCCCGCTTCCATCAGGGATGGCATACCAGCATTCCCCAGAATCCAAAACGACATCCATAAACCCGTTGCTGCCACCCCAGAATTTACAACCTGCAACACGGGACTCGAACTCATGCTTTCCCTTCACGGTAGCGGCATCGCCGTCAAACACATACAGGCTACGTCCGGCAGTCACGACCGCTGACTCAATTTGGTTCTTCGACTTCGAAAGGGAGCCGCCCCTAATTCGAATAGCACCATCCGAAGAAGACGATGCGTGCCCCCATGACACTTCAGTGCGAGCTTCGAGTTCAAGGTCGGTAGCGTCGTACGAGACCACGGCGCCTTTGCCATCACCCAACGACTCAGCAAGCATAACCTGCTCTTTGCCAACAACAAGGGAAGTGAATGAGCCCTTGCCAGCAGCAACCTTCGAGACCTTTCCTGTCAGAAGGTCAATGCGATACAGGAACGAACCCGTGCACACAAACGCCGTGGTGCCCCGCGGATCGATTTTCAAGCACCCATCAGAAGCGGTTCCTTTTAGCTTCTTTCTAATACCATCATTGGACCCATAGTCGAAAGAATCAAACACGAGCTCGCCCTTCCCCGCAGAGCAAACCGTGCAAACCCTGGACACCCCTGATTCGTTTGAGCTTTTCGAACTGAAATACGCACTTTCCAGATGACCCGTCAGAGGCATCGGCTGCGGCATGGTCCAGATATCAGACTGGCCGTTCCCCAGGTAAACCAACACGGCGGCATTGGTCTTGAGCCTCAGAAGAGCAACACCACCCATCAAGATGGCGGGCTCCTTTGCGAACGCATCCACGCCCGAATCGGCATCCCCATAAGCCTCCTCTATAGATAGGCTTTTAAGGAGCTCCCCGGTCGACAATCGATAAATAGAGACTTGGGTGTCAGAATCCCTTGTTACGATGCAGTCAGCATCGGCATCAGCGGCCAAAGTGTCCGCATCCGACTGGTCCTTCATCGAATAGCAGGCACGCCAAGTGTTCCTACCGGAAGGATATACTTCGAGTGCCTGTTCCAAGGCATACTGGGCCTGACCCCCATTGATTCCGTTTCCAAACAAGCCATCATCAAGCAAGGCAGCAGCTGCCACCTGTATTGCCTGCATGCGGTCACCTCGTTCAAGAAGGTCGAGAGATTCCTGTGCCAAATAGGCAGACTTATTTTCCTCGGACTGGTTGTCGCTAATCGCCAATCGAACCTGCTGCACAGCAAAAATCGCACACGCCAGCAGAAGGGCTAATGCGCCAGATAGGACAAGCCTACGCTTTATCTTCTTTCGGCGAAGCTCCCTACGGTCATCGAGTTCTCCAAAACCAACACCAGACAGCGGAGCGACCATACGCATATCACGAGCATCGACATATCCGCCATGCTTGATCTGCTCCCTAATAGCCTCCAGCTGATCGTCGCTGAACAGATGCTCCGTTTCTATTGAGCGTAAGCCCAAGTCCTCTGCCAGCGGCCGTATATCTCGCCCGAATTCAAGCTTGCTAACTTCAGGCACCCCATCAGCCTTATAACGAAAATAAGTAACCTGATGATTCTTGAACCACGAGACGCCAGCACGCATCAGGGACTTTCCCGTCTCAAGCTCAAAACACAGCCCACACACATAGCCCAGGTCGCGTTCAAGCGAAGAAGGCTCGATAGCCAGATGATTACCATTGATCATGCTAGGGACATCCACGAACAGAAATTCTTCGTAGCTTCTAGCAGCAGCGGGGACCTCAGAACCCTGATACGAAGTAGAGAGCTCATGATCGATTAACGCAGCATGTATATCCTCGGGACCAGGGCCAAAACGCCTTATGCAAACATTGGCCGCGCGGATGTCCCTGTGGTACAGCCCATTAGCGTGCAGATTGCTTACCTGCACCAGAACGTCAAACAGTATTTTTTTCGATTCCTTTTTGCGCAAGTCCGAGCCGACGTCCGACAACGGAGCATCCCAGCCCTCCCCAGGCAAACCAGGAACCACGGCCTGGTCAAACAAAGCCGACTCAAGGCTCACACCCACGTCTTCTTCAATAATGACCGGTCTGACAGCACCATCGATTTCGATGCTTTGAACCAACTCGAACACCTGCGGGCCAACACCCAACAAGGCATTGCGGGACAAAGCGGCAACTTCTCCCCCATAGAAACGCGAATCGTCTGATTCGAACACAAGGACAACCGCCGGCTTCTCCAAGCCGTCCTCGCCAACATAAAGCCCTCGGTATCCCTTCTTGCGGCTGGACGAAAGCAATACCTCGCCTCCGTCGAACACGAAGGTCCCTTGCTCGCTCCGCAGTACTTTCGAATTTGAGCCAGCAAAGCGGCGCCTTCCAGCCCCCGAAACAGTAGTGGTCATCCACCGGCCCTCACAGAATCTCAAAACAAGAATCGCACAAACAGATAAGGTCGCCCCGTCGCAATCGCACCCTTTCGGCTTCATTCACAGCATCAGAATCAAAGCCGTGATCGCGAGCCCATCGTTCCCTGCCCGAAAAACGACGTCCCTTCAACAGGAATACCTGGCGGTCTGACCCTTTGCCTCTTTGCACGTAGGAGCCGTTCTTCGAGCCAAGATCCCTACATATGAGGCTCTTTTCACCATCCGGAGATACCTCAACAAATAGGGCCAAGTGAAAACGCGAATCACCGTGCCCTTCGACAACGCAACCATCAGAGTCGAGCTCTTCCGTCCCCACAAAAACATTCATCAGCTCTTCGTCATCAAGACCCAAAGAGGAAGGAATCGTCGCATCCCGATCAAATGATCGACCGAACACATGCCAGACCGCATTTCCGTCAATATCCCCAAGGCGGAGCGTGTCAACCAACTCAGATGCGCCCGACGCAAATTGCCTACGAAGCAGTATCTGCCCTGACAACTCACCATCCCGAGCACACTTGCCCCCCAAGCCCCTTGAGCAAGTTCCGGTACGAAGCGACTCCGAACCGATGATGACCTCCTTGGGGCCAAAAATGGAACATGCCACAACATTCCAAATAAGCTGCGCCTTTCCATATAGCCAAGCAGGGACTTCGCGGCAAGAGCAAGGCTTCTCCAAGGAGAAGAAATTTCGTTCGAGCGTTTGATGGATTCTCGACAAAGGAAGGCCATCAAGGCACCCATCTTCGCTAGCTCCAAGAGAATCAAGGTACAGCCTTTGAGAACGACGAACGGCCCCCACGTAAGTGGAGTGAGAATACCCGCCGTTCGCGGAAGGGTAGCCAGACTTCTCAAACAATTGAGCCAATCGAGACGCCAACTCGGCAATAGCGTCCTCGTCATTCCATATCAACAAGGAGTACAACGGATTCGCATCTGTTACGCACCATAGGGGAAGCAAGCTTTTGCAACACTCAATATGGGTCATATCCCCTTTTTCCACTTCAGTTTTCAAAGTAAAAAACAGGTTGGCTTGCTCTTCGAGATCAGCGCCAATCCCCCTTATCTCGAGTGAAACATCAGGCCGATCGAGCCACGAGGAATTCCCTGAATCCCTCAAGCTTTCAAGCCCCTTCTTGTAGCCCCCGACTTTGTTTCTGCTCCCAGAGACAAAAGGCGGCCAGTCTTTATACATTTCCTTCAAGATCGCTTCGTCGGACTTCGCCCTAAGATTCATTGGATTAGAATCGCTAACTGCAAGAAACGCACTTCTCAGGTCGCCAAGGGAAAGCCGCCCATCGTCTGGCGTTTTCCCCAAATACCCTTTCGAGTACAAGCGATTCCCTACGCAATAGTACAGATAGTTGATGTTGAATATCCAACGCTCAACGTCCTTCTGCCTCGTCGGCCCACAGATCATAACCTCAAAGGAATCGAAAGGCTTCGCCCCCTCTTCGGTGTTCGCCTTGATCCACTTAACCAGGAATTCAGACAGAACGTTTACGGCGAGTTCCCTCGTATTGACAATATTCACAAGCCCATCCCCTCAGCTGAACCCACTTCTTACGAAGACTCGGCGGAACAGAATCAAGCTTTCTCTATTACCGCAACCGCCACATCCATACGCGCGCCCAAAAGGTCGGCAGTGCTGGCAACAAGCTCAGCACACTTCGCTGGATGGCCCCCATAGAGGTCGCACGCCTGGCTCAGAGCCGATAGAGAAACATTTCTCCATACGCCAGACGTCAAGACGAGCAAACAGTCGCCTGACTCAAGAAAATTCCTATCAGACCTCAGCTTACCCTTTGCGTTTGACCCGGCAAACGCCTCCCCAAGACCAGGCAAGAAACCGAAATGACCCCAACTTGAAAAATCAAACAAGGGATGAACCTCTCCATCAGAAACAAGAAATGCAAGAATGTCCCCAATCGAGCAAATATCAAGTTCTCCGCCCTTGCAGAAACGGGCCAACAAAGTACTGCATTGGCCTCCACCCAAAAGCCCCGACACGCGGCCTACAACATCACCAGACTTCAATAGGGCATCTTGGGAACTATCACACAATGGCAGATTTCGAGCGCACTCCCATCCAGCGATCTCAGCCAGAGGTCGGGCAACCGCCGAACTACCCCCGTCACAAAGAACAACGCCGGCATCGGACAGGTCGAAGCGAACCTTGGGCAAATGGGCACGACCAACGGGGCGGCATGCAGCACCGCACATAAACCCATCTGTCGCAAACGAATAGCCCGCCACCATCTGCCCTTCCACCTATTGCAAGGGGAAGGATATGAGGGGTACTGAAGTGCGATTTGCCAATGCATCCAAATGGGATTACTGCATCTATGCGCTACTATGCTAATTTTCCTATAAGATTATTTAATATTACTTTTCTATTTTTGCTCAGCATTAGAAGAGCAAAGGAAATCATTTTCAAATTGAAGGAAGCCGTCACGTCAACTGAGGGCCGAAGAATCAACAAAACGCGCTGTAATGATCGACCATTGTGCACAACCAGCGTCCACGCTCCCGGCAAAAGAACCAAAGGACACCCACTGCCGCACTTCCTACACAACTCCCGTCCCGTCGAACTTCGGGATGAAGCTTTCTGCATTTGCGCCGCCTTCTTGCCAGAAGTAGTCTTCGATCCCTAGGGCATCAGCAATATCCAAGACGGCATCGTATTCCTCAGGGGAGACGGCTCCGACAAGATCGTATCGGGCCAAGTCGCCAGCAGCGTCGGTTGCGACGAATTGGTTCATGACGCTCAGGCGAACCACTGGCAAGAAAGGACCATGGGGTCGCAAGGATTCGCCTAGAGCATCGTTCAGCATGCACACCGCATCCGCCGAATCCTGCACATGGCTCGGCAGCACCAGATGGCGCACGATGACACCCTTCTTCAGTAGGCCAGTTTGCGGGTCTTCGCGCCAAACCTTCACTTGTCGCACCATTTCCTTAATTGCGGCAAGCGCAACCTGCGGATAATCAACGCACTTAGAAAGCTTCTTGGCCGTCGCGGGATTGGCGTACTTGAAATCGACCAGATGGATATCAACCAAGCCATCAAGCAGGCGCAGGGCCTCTACGCTCTCATAACCAGAGCAGTTGTACACCACGGGAACCTTGAGCGTGCCTTTGGCCTTCATCTTGCGCAGCGTCCAGGCAATATGGGGTACGTAGTGCGTAGGCGTGACCAAATTGATGTTGGCAGCATGCTCTTCGTTCTGCAGACGCAGAAATACCTGCTCTAGCTGGGTATCCGAAACCTCGATGCCGTCACCCCACGCCAAATCGTGGTTTTGGCAATACACGCAATGCATCGGACACCAGCTGAAGAACACTGCGCCGCTTCCCTGGTCACCCACCAGGCAAGGTTCTTCCCACCAGTGAAGGGCAGCACGACCAAGCTTCAGAGCGTCAGCCGCTCCACAGACGCCCACTTCACCCCGGGTTCGGTCAGCTCCACACTTGCGGGGACACAACTCGCAATGTTCGTACAAGCTGCGGTATTCGGCGGGAAGCTCGCCGACGGCAAGCCCGAACCGCTCCATAGCACCAGCGGCTTCGTGGTCAGAACTCGTAGGAACTAAGGTAAGGGGCCTCTGCATCTCGCCGATACTGGCCGAAGCCGAAGCCGAAGCCGCAGCTGAAGCTG
>JAUNOE010000042.1 GCA_030537255.1 Coriobacteriia bacterium | reverse complement strand
CCCGATTCCTGGCCCTTGACGTGAATCAGGACGTCACCCGGCTGGAGGCTAAAGCCCTGCGGCTTTCCATTCTTGTAGGTACCAACCTTCTTCCAGCCCTTCTTCTTTCCTGCAGAGCTGTTCAGGTACTTCTTGATCTTCTTGACGGACTTGCTTCCCTTGTAGTTGCAGAAGTTATTGTCCGCGCCACTGTAACGAACCGCAACGATTACGTTGTAGCCGCAGTCGGGATACTGGAAGGTCTTCATCTTGTTCAAGCCCACCGCATCAAAGGCCTTGATGTAAGCAGCGGCCTCCTTGTACTTGGAGCGGTAGTGCTTGCTCTTGCTGCCCGCCTTCTTGCCCTCGATCTTGACGCCATTCTTGGAGCCCTGGGCACCCGTAGCAAGCGAAACAGCCGTAGTGGCAATAGCCAGACCACCACCCTGCTTGCCACACACCTTGCACTTGCTCTTGCTGTCGAGCTTATGGGCTGCAAGCGGAGCAGCGACGGTCCGAGACTTCCAGCCATCCAGAGACTTGACCAGCTGAGTACCATGCTTAGAGCAGGTGGAAGGGGTGATTACCTTGCCGCTCTTCTGCCAACCGCCCGTGGAAACCTTGACCTTCACGTATACGGTGCGAGACTTGCCCTTACAAGCCTTCACCTTCGCTTTAATGGTGGCGGTGCCCTTCTTCTTGGCGGTGACCTTGCCCTTGCTGGAAACGGTAGCAACTTTCTTGGAAGTGGAGTACCACTTAATGGACTTCACAGCACCCTTCACAGGCGTGCATTCAAGCTTCAGAGAAGCAGAGTTACGTCCTGTAAGCGCAAGATTGATGGTCTTCTTCGTGACCTTCTTGTTGTTATTGCTTGTATCGACAATTTTTACGGTCTTGATCTTTGACGCAGCATAAGCGGTATTCGTCGTAGGCGCGCCTGCGATGACCCCCATCGTCAGGGCAGAGCACAATGCGAGTGCGACGACAATGCAGCAAGCAACCACACGTTGCTTGGCCTTGCTCATGTTGGCTTCGAGCATAGATCTCCTAACGTGACGGATTCAGCTGACCAACTTCAGGTGTTCAGGGACGATCCATTGGCAGCGTATTACGTTAAGTATACCGAAGCTCTTCCCTCCAATACGACCACTGCACAAGGACCCCACAGCTTCCATAGAAGCGGCGGGGTCCCAAACGCTAAATCACGATGCCGTTGCAGTGATCTATTTCATGCTGAATGATCTGTGCGGTATAGCCATGGAATTCCTCGGTCTGCCACGCAAACGATTCGTCCTGATAGCGCACCGTTACGATGTCGTAGCGCTTTGCGGGACGCTTGCCCACAAGGCTCAGGCAACCTTCCTGAGTTTCGTACGCACCTGACTTCGAGACGATTTCGGGATTGAACATCAGGCGGTTCTTGCCTCGCTCCTGATCCGTGAAGGCAATGATGCGCTTGCGAGCGCCGATCATGTTACCCGCAAGCCCCACGCAATCATCCGTATGGGCCGCAAGCGTATCCAGCAAATCGGCACCCACGGCCAGGTCCATAAGCGTCGCAGGCGCAGAAGGCATGCGGAGGGCCAACTCGCCCTGGACAATCGGACGATTCACTAGCGAGCCTCCTTGATTGCCTGAAGCAAATCGGAATATTCGTCGAATGCGGGAACCTCAGGATGTTCGGCCTTGATCGCGTCGGTGGAACGGAACAGGAAGCCTGCCTTGCCATTCAGGATCATGCCCAGGTCGTTATGGCTGTCACCAGTACAGATAGGCTCCATGCCACAGGCCTGCAGCGAGCGAATGGTGGTGAGCTTGCTCTGTTCGCAGCGCATCTTGTAGTCGACGATCATGCCAGTGGCTTCGTCGACCACCAGGCTGTTGCAGAACAGCGTGGGATAACCCAGCTTTGCCATCAGGGGTGCGGCGAACTGCTCGAAGGTGTCGGAAACCACGATAACCTGGGCCTCCTTCTTCAGCTCATCCAGGAATTCCCTTGCTCCGGGCAAGGGATCCATAGTGGAAATGACCTTCTGGATATCGGCCAGGGTCATCTCGTGCTCACGCAGGATGTCCAAACGATACTTCATGAGCTTGTCGTAATCGGGTTCGTCGCGCGTGGTCTTCCTCAGCTCGGGAATACCCGTCGCCTCGGCGAACTCAATCCAGATTTCGGGCACCAATACGCCCTCAAGGTCCAAACAGGCTACGTTCATGCGAACCCCTTCGTCTGCGCCGGCCGTGCAACCCGGCGTCCTAATCTTTCTGATGGGCGAACATGATACCCCACGTCGCGCAATTACTACCGTATTGGTAGGTAATATTTCCGAGCGGTACATTCCGGCGGCGGCGCGGCATGAAGCGGGACGAACGACACCCCAGACAAACAAGCCAGGGAGCTACGACAGGGTAAAACCAAGTTGCGTCGCCAGGAAAAGCACTGCCGAAGTCAGAGCACGGACCTCCCTCAATAACGAGGGACGAAAACGCAGAAAGAATCCCCCTAGTAACAACGATCACAAAGCGCCTTGGCGACAGCCAGACAAACGTCCCTGATAGCCGCCAAGCTCCAACAACAACGAAGCAGACGCACGAAGAATGCCAGCTCTAGCGACGACGCAAAACCAGGTACGTATTCAGGTCGCCCGTACGACCATCGGCCTCAAAGCGCTCGACGAGCTCAGCAGAGTCGCTCACGGCTGCTAGCAGCTCGTCAATCTCCTCAGGAGCAAACGAGTGGCAGTACCGAAAGACGTCACCTTCGTCACGCCAACCCATGAGGTAATCCCCTGGCTCCAGATCACCAGGGCACAAGTCGAGCGCGGATGCGCCCCGCTGGGTGGCTGCCTGCGCCCGCGCAAGAAGCTCGGGGCTCTTCGCAAACTGCCACAGCGAAACCATCGCAATGCCACCAGGACGAAGTTGTCCAAGCAAGCAGGAAAGGGCATGCACGCGAGTCTCGAAACCAGGCACGTGGTGGAAAAAGCCAAAGCTCACACAAGCGTCAACAAACAGGGAGCAATCCAGGCCAAAGCGCCCATCGCCATCCAGCAGGGCCGAAACCAAATCAAGTTCACGGAAACGCACCGGAGAAGCCAGGTCCTGAGCCGACGAAAACAGGTCCGCGCACGAATCCAGCGCCTCGATGGACCATTCGACAGCTGGCCGTTCGCGCTCCAGGAATGATTCAAAGCGCAGGTTCCCGCACGCAAGGTCCAGCAAGCGCACCCGGGCACCCAAGCCATCAAGGTAGCCAAGGCAGCACAACCAGCCCGGCCAAGCAGACCGGCGTGTCTGGGAAAAGGACTCCGCCTGCCCCGCATAAAACGCGCAGGTAGCCTGATTGAGTATGTCCGAAACCCTTCGTTCCATAGCTTTTGATTGTACGATGCCTCAGCTCGCCCGCAAAACGCCTTCGGCATCAAAGCGCGACACCATCCGTATAATGGCCACATGGAATCAACCCTCTTGGACATACTCGAACAGCTCCGCAGCGGCGACGACCTTACACCCGAAGACGTCGCCCGAACCATTCGCGCACACAATGTCGGCATTCGGGACAACGAACGACGCAGCTCCAAAAAGAAGCTACTGCGCTACTACTTCGAAACGAAGAATGCCGAACCAGGGCGCTGGACCTCCTGGAACATCGACGATGCCCTGGAGGCCCGCTTCTTGCGAGTGCTGCGCGCAAAACCCCGACGCACGGCATCGGGCGTGGCCACCATCACCGTGATCACCAAGCCCTGGCCTTGTGAAGGTGACTGCATCTTCTGTCCGAACGACCTACGCATGCCCAAAAGCTATGTTCGCAACGAACCCGCCTGTCAGCGCGCCGAGCGCAACTTCTTTGACCCCTATCTGCAGGTTTCGTCACGCCTGCGTGCGCTGACCCAAATGGGACACATCACCGACAAGGTGGAGCTCATCGTGCTCGGAGGCAGTTGGACCAACTACCCCGCTACCTACCAGCGCTGGTTTGTCATGCGCCTATTCCAGGCGCTGAACGAAGCTGGCAAGCCCGCAAGCGACGAGCGCTTTCCCACCCTGGCCGAGCAGAATGCAGCCAGACTCAGAGAGAGCTACGCATCCTGGGGCTTCACCCAGGAAGACCCCGAACTTGCCCAGTGGGTCTCTGCCGAACAGGCCTTGGTCAACAAAGGTCTTGAAAGCTACAACCAAGCCTTCCAGACGCTCTATGCCCACGACCCTCGCTGCCTTGCACTGGCTGACAGGCAAACAGCCAGCTGGGATGAGGTAGAGGGCCAGCAAAGGGAAAACGAAGCGACCACGCATCGCTGCGTAGGCTTGGTAGTCGAAACCCGCCCCGACGCGCTCAGCGCAGAAAGCCTTGCCGCCATTCGTCGGCTCGGTGCAACAAAGGTCCAGATTGGCGTTCAGAGCACCCGCGAAGAGCTCCTTTCCCAAAACGGCCGCAGCATGACCCAGGAGCAGCTGACCTGCGCCTTCGAATTGTTGCGCCTGTTCGGCTTCAAAGTGCATACGCACTTCATGGCCAACTTGCTGGGCAGCACACCCGAAGAAGACGCACAAGACTTTCGCACCTTCGTCACAGACGAACGCTTCCGGCCCGACGAGGTGAAGCTCTACCCTTGCGTACTTCTAGGCGGCACCAAACTCGAGCGCAAACATGAAGAGGAATTTTGGCACGGCTACACGGACGAACAGCTCCGCTGGCTCATGACGCAGAACCTCCTGGCCACGCAGCCCTACACCCGTGTCAGCCGCATGATCAGGGACTTTAGTTCCCAGGACATCCTAGAAGGCAACCGTTGCGCCAACCTTCGCCAAATCGTTCAAAACGACATCGCCCAATCCGGCGAAGAAATCAACGAGATTCGGTTCCGAGAAGTGGCCTCTGCCAGCATCTCCTCTGACGAACTGGAGCTTCAGGTACTTCCCTACGAGACCTCCGCAACGCAGGAGTTCTTCCTGCAGTGGGTCACGCCCACGGGGACCATTGCGGGATTCCTCAGGCTTTCACTTCCCCGCCCCGAAGCCTTCGAGAAACACGGAAGCCCCCTTCTGCCGACCGACCCCAACAGCGCGATGATTCGCGAGGTCCATGTGTATGGCAAGGTCGAACGACTGCACGAATCGCAAGAAGGAACGCAGCATCTGGGACTCGGTAGGCGGCTGGTCGCCCACGCCTGCAAGATTGCAGCCCAACACGGGCGCAAGCGCATCCTGGTCATCAGCGCCATCGGCACCCGCGAGTATTACCGCAAGTTGGGTTTCGTTGATGAAGGTCTCTATCAAGCAAAGAAGCTGCGCTAAGGTGAGAGCTGACCGTTTGACCTGCTAGCTCCATTGGCGACAGGGCATACGACGAAGCTCGGGGTATACGCGAGCCGCACTCCCAAACGCTACCCGCTATTATTGAGTCAAAACGATGAATTACCCGCAGAAACCCAACAGATGGGCTAGTCTTGCTTAAATAGCACGTACCAGCTCCCGAAAGGACCTTTATGTCTCGCTCGTGCAATCTCATTGTCGATTCTTGCTGTGACCTGCCCCTGGAGCTCCTCCAGAGCCATGAGGGCGTCACCATCATGAATTTCTGCTACATCCTGGACAGCACGGTATATCCAGACGATTTCTTCCAAACCCGCGGCGTCAAGGAGTTCTACGACCTGCTGCGCAACGGCGCCATGCCCACCACGTCGCAGGTTGCCCCCAAGGTGCTTGAAGACACTTTCCGCGAAGCCTGCGCATCGGGCGTTCCCACCGTATACCTAAGCATGTCGAGCGGCGTTTCCAGCAACTATTCCTCCGCGTGCATGATTCGCGACAAGGTGAAGGCAGACTATCCCCTGTCCGAGCTCTACGTGGTGGACTCGCTGCTCGCCAGCACCAGCGAAGGCGTTCTGGTACTCGGGGCCATCGACAAAATGGAGGCCGGCGCAACGGCAAAGGAGCTCGTCAATTGGGCCGAGGAAGCGCGTTTCCGCGCTCATATCGAATTCATGGTTGACGACCTCGACACCCTGCATCGTGGTGGACGCTTGCCTCGCTCCGTAGCCCTTGCTGGCGGTGCCTTGAACATCAAGCCCCTACTGCAGCTCAATGACAAAGGCACGCTGGGCATGGATACCGCAGCTCGCGGCCGCAAGAAGGGCCTCAAGGCGCTCCTGAACTACTTCGAAGAGCATCGTGACGAAACCAAGCACACCGTGCTCGTGGGTAATGCCGACAGCATCAAGGACGCTGAGGCGCTGCGCGAAGGCATCCTGGCCATCGACCCCGCAGCCGAGGTCATCATTCACACGGTCGGCACCACCATCGGTAGCCATACGGGCCCTGGCATGGTCTCTATTGGCTTCTGGGGAGACGATCGCCACAAGCCCGTCAAGAAGGGCTTGTTCGGCCGCAGGAAGTAATCCTTAGCGCCGCACAAAGCTCAAATCCCGCCCAACCAAGAAGGACCCCTGAGAGGGGTCCTTCCTTTATGCTCGTCTGCCTAAAATGCACGCGATGCGCCGCAAGTATCGTTAGCCAGGAAAGCACACGACGCACCACCTGCAACAAGCTGCTGCATAGCGACCCTTTACGAAAGGGTCCTCTTGGCATGCCAAACGCACGAGGCATCCCCCACGAACTCCATGAAAGACTCGATGCGACGGCCTGCCTGGTACGCCAAACGCACCCTAGTTCAAGACGCTTGGATTCAGGCAATCAGCGGGCTTGCGGCCTAGCACCACGTCGATGGCGCTTTGCATGGTTCTGGTTCGGAGTTCCACGCCAGATTCTTCAGACCAGTAAGCTGCATGGGCGCTAAACAGAGTGTGGGGCGCCTTGAAAATGGGGTGGTCGATACTCACGGGCTCTTCCTCGAAGACGTCGAGCGCAGCACCCCACAGCTTGTCCCTCATCAGAGCATCCGCAAGCGCTTCGGTATCGATGACGGCGCCTCGGGCGGTATTCACCAGCACCGCCGTCTGCTTCATCTTTGCTAGCGCATCAGCATCGAACAAATGATGGGTGTCGGGCGTCAGCGCCGTATGGACACTGATGACATCAGACTGACGCAAGAGCTCGTCGAACTCCAGGCACTCGCATCCTTCGGGAGTACGCCTTCCCGGAACAAGCGAACGCGACCAGCACACCACCCTGAAGCCCAGACCGGCAGCCTTGCGTGCACAGGCGCGACCAATGGCACCCATGCCAACAATGCCAAAGGTTCGACCGTAACATTGCCCCAAAGGCCTCCGACGAGCAAAGTCCCAGATGCCTGCACGAATGTCAGCATCGAGCTCATTCGTCCTGCGAAGCACGCCCAAGGCCATAGAAATGGCATGATCGGAAACCACCTCATTCGCATAGCCAGGGGCTGTGCACACCGCCACACCGTAATCAGTGGCGGCAGGCACGTCAATCGAATCAAAGCCGACTCCCGTCCGCGAAACCACTTTCAATCCAGGCAGGGCCTCGAACAGAGCGCGGTCAAACACGCCGTAAGACGTGACGATGCCATCGGCATCTTGGCAATTCGCAATGGTGCTTGCGGCACTGCGCTCCTGGCTATAGCCAAGCTCGATTCCGGCCCGAGCCGCCATCTCCTGCTCGATAGAAAACTCAGAGAAATCCATGTTAACCAGATAGATCTTCGGCATCGCGCACGTTCCTTCCCGCTCTTTTGTCTTTGCAAATGGTACGCCTTCTCAGTGACCCGACCACCCAAAGAACAAAGCGGCCCCGTCAAATGGCAGGGCCGCTCAACTTATCTAGCGAAAGAACGGGCGAGCACTATTCCGATGCCTGCGAAAGGAAGTCGCGCGTGCGCTGATGCTTGGGGTTGTTATATACCTCAAGCGCCGGACCTTCCTCCACAATGACGCCCTTGTCCATGAAGATGATGCGATCGGCCACCTCAGCCGCAAAGCGCATCTCATGCGTGACGATGACCATGGTCATATCCTCGGCAGCCAAGTCGCGAATCACCTTGAGCACTTCGCGGGTCAACTCGGGGTCAAGTGCAGACGTGGGCTCGTCGAAGAACAGCACCTCGGGATTCATGGCCAAGGCGCGAGCGATCGCTACGCGCTGCTTCTGGCCACCGGAAAGGTCACAAGGCACCATGTCTTCCTTGCCCACCAGCCCCATCTTCTCGATAAAGGTGCGAGCGCGCGCCTCAGCTTCCTCTTTGGTTAAGCCCAGCACGTTGTGAGGAGCGTCCGCCACATTGCGCAGAACCGTCCAGTGGGGGAACAGGTTGAAGTCCTGAAACACCAGGCTGAATTTCTTGCGCGCCTCAACCATAGCGGGCTTGTCGTAAAGCGATTTACCCGAAGCGCCAGCCTTCACGACCTCGATGTCGCCGTAGGAAAGCGAGCCGGCGTCCATGGTCTCCAGCAGCGTGGCGCAACGCAGCAGGGTGGACTTGCCACCACCAGAAGAGCCAATGATGGCCACGACCTCACCCTTCTTCACATTTAAGGTGATGCCCTTCAGGACCTCGTTCTTGCCGAAATTCTTGTGTATGTCCTGGATACGGACAAGTACTTCGTTTTCGTTAGTCATGACGTGCTCCTTGTCCTAGTCGTGGTAGTACGAAAGCTTCTTTTCGATCTTGTTCAGGACAAACTCCACGAACAAGGTGAAGAACCAGTAGATGAGCGCCGCAACCAGGTAAGGCGTCATGTTGGCAAGAGCCGCCGCGATGGCCTTGGCCTGGGTGAACATCTCCATGATGCCCAAAACAAAAGCGAGCGACGTGTCCTTGACCAGCGCGATGATTTCGTTGCCAATGGCCGGCGCGATGCGCTTGACCACCTGGGGCAAGATAATCTTGCAGAAGCACTGAGCGCGGGTATAGCCCAGGATTTCAGCTGCTTCGTATTGACCGCGGGGAATGGACTGGATACCCGAGCGATAGATCTCGCCAAAGTAGGCGCTGTAGTTCAGCACGAAGCCGATCAGGCAGGCGGCAAACTTCCAGTCGGGTCCAAGCGAGATGCCGAATATGTAGTATGGGGCAAACATCCACGCCATCAACTGCAGCATCAAGGGAGTGCCACGCAGGATGGAGATGTAGAAGCGCGCAAGCAGAGCCAGCGGCTTGAAGCTGCTCATGCGAGCGAGGGCCACCAGCACGCCCAAAGGCAGCGCTCCTACCAGCGTGATGACGAAGATCTGAAGCGTCATGCCGAAGCCGGAGATCAAGGCGGCAAACATCGCGGTCAATTCCATGAAGGGTCTCCTTCGCCCAAAGGTTCGGGTTGGTCGAGATTGGTACTAAAGGGCGTCGTAACGCAAAGAGGTGGACGAGGCTTTTGGCCCCGTCCACTCTTTGGAGTTTCGGCTATTTTCGCTGATATACCAGACTCAGCGGCCGGTGCGCAGAACTAGTTCTTGCCCAGGCACCAGTTGGTGTAGCTCATGCCCTAGTCGGCATACTTTTCGCACAGCTCCTTGACGGTGCCGTCCTCGTCGAGCTGCTTCAGGGTCTCGCTGACTTCGTCGGCCATCTCCTGGTTGTCCTTGGCGAAGGCAACAGCATAGTGCTCAGAGCTCAGAGCCTCGTCAAGCTGAACATACTTGCCCTCGTTGGCGGCCATCTGGTAAGCAGCGATGGAGAGGTCGCAGGCAACGGCGTCAACGGCACCGGACTCAAGCTGCATGAAGGCATTGTTGTAGTCGCCGATGGTTTCGAGCTTGTTGAAGGAGTCGCCCAGGTCCTTCTTGGCGTCGGTCAGGACATCAAGAGCAGCGGAGTCCTTCTGAGTAATGACGTTCTTGCCCTTGAGGTCGGAGAGCTTCTTGATGCTCGAGTCGGCACGAACGACCACGACCTGCTCGTTCAGCATGTAGCGATCGGAGAAGGCGTAGTTATCCTCGCGGCCTTCGTAGGTAAAGCCATTCCAGATGCAGGTGATGTCACCAGAACCCAGCAGGCCATCCTTAGAGTCCCAGTCAATGGGGGAAACCTGGAGTTCCCAGCCCTTCTTTTCGCAAACTGCATTTGCCAGGTCCAGGTCGAAGCCGGTGTACTTGTTGCCATCGGCGGCCGTGTAGCCATCGCCATCGCCCGTGACCAGATAACCATAGGGAGGATAAGCTGCGTCAAAGCCAACGATGAGCTTCTTACCGCTATCGGCGGAACCGCAGCCTGCAAGTGCGACGGCAGAAAATGCCAGCATCATACAGGTAGCCAAAATGGCAACGATCTTTTTCTTCATAGGGAGGTCCCTTCAGGTTCGCTTGCATTGCGTGGCGCCCTGCAATGCCGAAGTTGCTTTTGGGAATCCGCCGTCACTTCTTCCCGCTTGCTGGCCCCAAGAATCAGCCACGACTGATTCCCTTTTGCTGGCAGGCGCACCCTCTTGCATGCACGGCCAACCGAGCCACTCCATCACTCCATTGCGCTAAAGTGTTTGCCAGTATAGCACGCTTCTTGCCAAGCGCATCGGCCTCCCTCGAATTCCTCCGCTGGCACCCGGCCAACGGAGGAAAACCTTAAACGACAGGAAGCGAATGCTCCCTCCTGGGCACATACGGAGTGACAGTCAGGAATAACCAACAGCGAAAACGAGAACAAGGCTGCAAGATCAGCTTGCTGAAGCCCCAAAACCACGATTGAAGGGCCAAATGGCAATTTATGCGCCAAATGTACGACCCAGAAACGTGTAAACCTCTCCCAGCTGGACAAAAACGAACATTTGCCCTCAAAAACAGCCTATATTGCCGCTCTCTCGAGCCCAAGGCAACTCGGTATCGTACATTTGCGCCTGTTTTTGCCAAATGGAGACGTGTTTCTGGTTTTACTGACCTCGAGATTGACATCGATGCCAGCGCTAGTGCCGGCGCCAGCGCAGTTGCCGATGCTGGCACCAATTAAGATGCCAGCGCGGCATCGATACCCATGCCGGTACCGATGCCGACACGTAGACCGACACCCCTGCCGGTACCAGCATTGGCGCCAATGGGGCAATGGAATAAAAAAGGCCGACCCCGAAGGATCGGCCTTTGGAATGCAGTAACCCGCCCTAATGAGCTGCGGGGCCACTTTAAGCGCGAGTCTCGATCTCCTTGAGCAGATCGGCAGCAAACTCATCGAAGTCCAAACCATACTTGGTCTTGTCGTTCGAGCGATAGCGCACGGAAATGGTACCTGCCTCGGCTTCCTTTTCGCCCAGAACCAACATGTAAGGCACGCGATCAATCTGGCGAGCCTCACGGATTTTGTAGCCAATGGTCTCGTCGCGATGGTCGATCTCGACGCGGACGCCCAAGGCGAACAGCTTCTCGTAAATGCCCTCGGCGTAATCCTTGGCCTTCTCGGAAACAGGCAGAACCTTCACCTGAACAGGAGCCAGCCAAGTGGGATACTTGCCAGCGAAATGCTCGGTCAGAATGCCAATGAAACGCTCGATGGAGCCGAAGCACACGCGATGAATCATGATGGGGCGCTTGCGCTCGCCGTCATGGTCAATGTAGCCCAGGTCAAAGTTGATGGGCATCTGGAAGTCCAGCTGAATGGTGCCGCACTGCCAGGTACGACCCAGGCAGTCGCGCAGATGGAAATCGATCTTGGGACCATAGAAGGCACCGTCGCCCTCGTTGACGATGTAGTCCAGACCCATGTTGTTCAAAGCAGCAATCAAACCATTGGTTGCGGCCTCCCAGTCCTCGTCGGAGCCCATGGAATCTTCGGGGCGGGTAGACAGCTCGATGAAATACTCAAAGCCAAACTTCTTGTAC